>JAPLNJ010000358.1 GCA_026692885.1 Planctomycetota bacterium
GCCGATACCTCGTTTAACGGCAAGCCGAAGGCGTCGGCGGCACGAACGAAATCGACGCCTTCGGCTTGCCGTTAAACGACCATATCTTAAGGACTTACCGTCACTGCGCATGTCGTACGTGGCGCTGTCCAACTACTCGTGCGTCTCGGGCGACTCCGCGGCGTGGTGCTCGTGCTGGTGCGGTGACCACCACTCGGACAAACCTTGCAGCACGTAGTAGAACACGGGTGTCAGGAAGATGCCGAAGAAGGTCACTCCCAGCATACCGGCAAACACCGAGGTGCCTAGGGTCTGGCGCATTTCGGCACCGGCTCCGGAGGCCAGCATCAGCGGCACCACGCCCAGGATGAAGGCGAAAGAGGTCATCATGATCGGCCGCAGACGAAGTTTCGAAGCTTCCACCGCGGCGTGCCAGCGCGGGAGGCCCGTTTCGCGTTGCTGCTTCGCGAATTCGACAATCAACACGGCGTTCTTACACGCCAGGCCCGCTAAGACCACGAAGCCAATCTGCGTGAAGATGTTGTTGTCCATGCCACGGAGCGACACGCCCACCAAGGCACACAGCAGACTCATGGGCACGATCAAGATGATCGCCACCGGTAGAGCCCAGCTTTCGTACTCGGCCGCATGCGTCAGGAACACGAACAGAATGCAGAGCGGGAAGATGAGCAGCGCCGTGTTGCCCGCCAGGATCTCCTGGTAGGTCAGTTCGGTCCATTCGTACGCCATCGTGCTTGGCAGTTCCTGGTCGGCAAGTTGCTGCACCTTCTTCGCCGCATCCCCGGAACTGATTCCCGGCGCCCCGGCGCCATTGATCGCCGCCGCCGTGTACATATTGTAGCGATTGATGAGCACTGGTCCGGCGGTATCTTGGACCGTGGCCAGCGTGCCCAGGGGCACCATGGCGCCTTTGGCGTTGCGGACTTTGAGTTGCCGGACATCCTCCGGGCGGGCGCGGAATTGGGAATCGGCCTGCAGGTTCACCTGCCAGGTCCGGCCGAACTGGTTGTAGTCGTTGACGTAGTAGCCGCCGAGATAGACCTGCAGGGTATTGAATACGTCGCTGAGCGCCACCCCCAGCGTCTTGCACTTCGTGCGATCGATGTCCACGTACAACTGTGGCGTGTTGGCCCGGAACATCGAGAACAGACCGACCAAACCGGGCGTCTGGTTCCCTTTCTGGGTCAGGCTCTCGGTCTGGCCCTGGAGCATGGCCAGACCACTGTCGCTGGGGTCCTGGATCATGATCTTGAAGCCACCCGCGTTTCCCAGGCCATCCACGGGCGGCGCGCCGAAGACCCCGACCTGCGCCTCCTGGAGCTTGACGTAGCACTCCTGCCTTAGCTTGGCCGCAATCGCGTCAGCACGCAGTTCCGGGTCATGCCGGTAGTGAAACTCCTTGAGAATCACGAACATCGAGCCGAAGTTAGAAGCGTTGGCATTCAACAAGAACGACTGCCCGGCGATGCCCACCCGGTGCGCGACGCCCTCGGTCGCACGCACGATGTCATCTAGCTTGACCATCACCTCTTGGGTCCGCTGCAACGAGGCCGAATCAGGCAGTTGCACCGACACCAGCAGATACCCCTTATCCTGGTTCGGGATGAAGCCGGTGGGCACCTTCGTGAACTCGAAATAGGTCAAATACACCAATCCCACGTAGACCAGCAGCGCCACCACAGTCCCGCGCAGGCAGAGGTTCACCAGCCGGCCATAGACGGACGTGCCAGCGTTGAACAGTTGGTTGAAACCTTTGAACAGCCAACCGAAGACAAAGTTCAGCAGCCGCGTGAGAGGATCCTTCTGCTGGGCGTGCGGCTTGAGCAGAATGGCAGCCAGAGCCGGGCTGAGCGTGAGTGAATTGAAGGCGGAGATCAGCGTCGATGTAGCGATCGTCAACGCAAACTGCCGGTAGAACTGGCCGGAGATGCCGGAGATGAACGCCGTCGGGATGAACACGGCACTCAGCCCGAAAGCGATGGCGATCACCGCCACGGTGACTTCTTCCATGGATTTGTACGCCGCTTCGCGCGGCGAGAGTCCCTTTTCGATCCACCGCTCCACATTTTCCACGACCACAATGGCATCATCGACGACCACCCCGATCGCCAGCACCAGCCCGCAGAGCGAAATATTGTTCAAGCTGAAGCCCAGTAAGGCCATCACCGCAAAGGTGCCGACCAGCGAGACGGGGACCGCGATCAGCGGGATCAGCGTCGAACGCCAGTTCTGAAGGAACAGTAGCACCACGATGGCGACCAAGAAGATCGCATCGCGGAGGGCCTTGAAGACCTCCTTGATAGATTCGGTGATGAAAGGCGTCGTGTCGTAGACGATCTTGTAGTCCAACCCCTCCGGAAACCGCTGCTCCAGTTCATCCATCTTCTGGCGGATGGCTTTGGCGGTGGCGACGGCATTGGAGCCGGGGAGCTGAAAGACGGCCAGCCCGACGGAATCCCGGCCGTCCAGCGTCGCGGTTTGATCCCGGCTCTTGGCGCCGAGTTCCACCCGGCCCACATCGCGCAGACGCGTCACTTGGCCCTGCGTTCCCGTCTTGATGATAATGTCGGCGAATTGCTGGGGATCCGACAGTCGGCCGAGCGTACTCATGGTGTACTGGAAATCCTGGCCCTGGGGGACCGGCGGCTGACCGATTTGGCCTGCCGCGACCTGGACATTCTGTTCCTTCAGGGCGTTCACCACATCCGTGCTCGTCAGGCTGCGCGAAGCCAGCTTCTCGGGGTCCAGCCACAGCCGCATACTGTAGTCCTGCTGCCCCAAGAACGTCACGTCGCCCACGCCTTCCAGCCTCGCCAACTGATCCTTGACCTTGGTCGTCGCGTAGTTACTCAAGTACAGCTGGTCATAACGCTCGTCGGGCGAGTAGAGGTTGACGACCAACATGATGCTAGGGGACTTCTTTTTCGTCGTGACGCCGGTCTGCTTGACCACGTCGGGCAGGGTGGGCGTGGCCATCGCCACACGGTTCTGGACCAGCACCTGAGCCATGTCCAGGTTGACGCCCAAGGCGAACGTGACCGTCAGGTTATACGCTCCGTCGTTGGTGCACTGCGAGGACATGTACAGCATGTTCTCGACGCCGTTCACCTGCTGCTCAATGGGCGCGGCAACTGTGTCGGCAACCACCTTGGCGCTGGCCCCTGGGTAGGTACAGGAAACCTGGACCGTCGGCGGCGCGATCTCGGGGTACTGCGCCACGGGTAGTACCAGCACGGCCACGATGCCTGCGACCGTGATGACGATCGACATTACCGCGGCAAAAATTGGGCGATCGATAAAGAATCGGGAGAACATGGTCAGGTGCCGTTCTTTGTCAGTTGTCAGTTGTCAGTTGTCAGTTGTCAGGGGTCAGTTGTCAGTTGTCAGTTGTCAGTTGTCAGGGGTCAGGGGTCCGTTGTCAGGGGTCAGGGGTCCGTTTTCTGTGCCCCCGACGCATTGCTCGCTCCATTCTTCGTGCCGCCGTCAGCTTTCTTCCCACTGCCGTCTGCTTTCTGTCCGACGTCGTTGACTGCCTGCCCACTGCCTTCTGCCGCCTTCGCCTCCACCGAGAAGCTGGCCATATCTACGGCTTTCGGTTCGACGATTTTGCCCGGCCGCGCCCGCTGCAGGCCGATCACGATCACCTGCTCACCGCCCTGCAACCCCTCCTCGATCACCCGTAAGCCGTTTTCCAGTTTGCCGAGTTTGACAGGCCGGTATTCCACCTCGTTCTTGGCGTTGACGACCAACAAATACTTCTGCCCCTGATCGGTGCCGATCGCCCGCTCGGTCACCAGCAGCGCCGGATGCGGCTCGCCGATGGGAATGCGAACCCGCACGAAAAAGCCGGGGGCCAGGGCGTGCGACCCCGTTTTCCCGGTAGGATTCGGGAACTTGCCGCGAACTTTGATCGTGCCCGTGCTGGAATCAACCTGGTTGTCCACGAAGTCAATGTCCCCCCGATGCGGAAAGCCGACATCGTTGGCCAACGCCATCGTCAAAGGCGACTCAGGCGCGTCGCGCTGCGAAGAGATCTTGCCCTCCTTGACCAGCTGCATTAGCCGTAAGATCGTGCGTTCGTCCACATCGAAGTAGGCGTACATCGGGTCCTGAGAGACGATGTTCGTCAGGGCGGTCGTGTCGGCGGTCACCAGGTTTCCCTTGGTCATCAAGGTCCGGCTGACGCGACCGGCGATCGGCGACGACAGCTTGGTGAACTTCAGGTTCAGATCGGCACTCTCCAAGTTGGCCTTGGTGGACTCCGCGGAAGCTACCGCCTCTTTGCCGGATGCAACAATCTTGTCGAAATCCGCCTGAGAAATCACGCCTTTCTTTGCGAGCGGCTCGTTGCGAGCGAGTTCGGCTTTTTGTAGCTCCACTTGCGCCTCGCTCAGTTTGATCCGAGCGGCAGCGACATCGTACTGGGCCTGATAGGGCCGCGCATCGATTTCGAACAGCGGATCGTTCGCCTTGACGTCGCCGCCTTCCTGGAAGTAGATCTTCTCCAGATAGCCGGTCACCCGAGCGCGGATTTCCACGGACTCGACCGCCTCCGTCCGCCCGGTAAACTCTTCGTACTCAGCCACATCGCGCTGCAGCGGTTTGGCAACCGTCACCTCCGTCGGCGGAACCTTGGCGGCTCCCTGTTCCTGCTGCGTACAACCGAACACGGCTACCAGTGCCAAGTAGATGCCACACCCTTCAGGGACGAAGCGGAAGCTCATAGACGGCCCCAACAGAGAAAGAGATTCGGATTGACCCTCGCCGGAGAAGCTAGGGGTCGGGTGTTCAGAAATTCATTTTTTGCGGAGATGGCGCCACTCATTGTCAAAGGCGATTGACCGCAAAAAAAAATGAATTTCTGAACACCCGCCCCCGGACGAACCGGCCAGACCGGGAACTTGTTTCCGCACGCGCGGCTGCTGCGGTCCACGACCGGGAGTGCCTATAATCTAGCAAGCTTGCTCGACAGGTCAACCGGCGGGAGTCAACCGGCGAGGGGGTGAGGGGCAACGCCGCTAAGAATCATTGGTAGCCGAATTCGCCAGAATTCGGGTGTTTGGCATGAATCCCCGAAGTCTGGCGACTTCGGCTACGACGTACGTGCCGGTTCTTACCCGCGTCAAAATCCTTAACTGCGTTGCGTGAGGGGTGACTAACCTATACGATCAAGCCTGAGCCGCGGTCGATTCGCGTTCCCGAATTCGGCGCCGGATTGCCGTGGTTCTCGGTTGACTCAGGATGGCGGCTGTACGACCATGATTTCGAGTACCGCCCAAAATAACATTCTGAACACGGGGAGGATGCAATGTCCAAGCACGACAAGAAAAGGCGGGGCAAGACAGCCGATGTGGAAACGGTCGACAGCAACCAGCCGAAGTTGAAAGGCAAGGAGTACGCCAAGCAGTTGCGCAAACTCCAGACGGAGCTGTGCCTGTTCCAGGACTGGGTAAAGCACACCGGGCAGAGAATTATCGTGGTCTTCGAGGGCCGCGATGCTGCGGGCAAGGGGGGCACCATCCGAGCGCTCACCGAGCGGGTCAGCCCGCGCGTGTTCCGCGCGGTGGCCCTGCCGGCGCCCACCGAGCGGGAGAAGACCCAGATGTATGTCCAACGCTTTCTGGCCCACTTTCCGGCGGCCGGTGAGGTAGTGATCTTCGACCGCAGTTGGTACAATCGAGCCGGAGTGGAACACGTCATGGGCTTCTGCACCAAGGAGCAGCACCGCGACTTCCTGCAAGTCTGCCCAGCCTTCGAACACTACATCGTCGACGGCGGCATCCGGCTGATCAAGTACTGGCTCGAAGTCAACAACGACGAGCAGAAACGGCGGTTCGAGGCGCGCATCGACGACCCGCTCCGCCAGTGGAAACTCTCCGCCATGGACCTCCCCTCACGCGAACGCTGGTACGAATACTCCCGCGCCAGGGACCTGATGCTGGAGGCCACTGATACCGAGTGGTCCCCCTGGCACATCATCCGTTCCGACAACAAGCGGCGGGCGCGGCTTAACTGCCTGTCCCATTTCCTGAGCCTGTTCCCCTACGAACCGGTGCCGCACGAGAAGGTCGAGCTGCCCAAACGTGCCATGCAGGACAGCTACGACGATGAGACGCCGATGAAGCAACGCCGCTGGATACCCGAGAAGTACTGACCTTATGCTGCCCAACCACAAAACCAAGATCGTCGCCACCATCGGGCCCGCTTCGGAATCGCCGGAGATGCTGGAGCGTCTGATTCGCGCGGGGTTGAACATCGCACGGCTGAACTTCTCGCACGGCGACTTCACGGGTCACGCCGAGCGCATCGAGCACATCCGCGCCGCCGCACGCGTCACGGGCCAGCACGTCGCCATCATGGCCGACCTGCCCGGCCCCAAGATGCGAGTCGGCAAGATCGAGCCGGAGCCGATCCAGTTGCGCCCAGGCGAACGCTTCACGCTGACCAGCGAGGACATCGTCGGCAACGCCCAGCGGGTTTCGATGAGTTTTTCGCGATTGCCCCAAGTCGTGAAGCCGGGCGACCGGCTGTTCTTGAACGACGGACTGGTGCAACTGATCGTCGAGCGTGTGGCGGGCAACGAGGTCCACTGCCAAGTCGCCGTCGGTGGCGAACTACGCTCCAAGAAGGGCCTCAATTTGCCGGGCATTGATCTCGGCATCGGTGCGTTCACCGACCACGACCGCGCCTGCCTGGAATTTGCGCTCCAGAATGGCGTGGACGCGGTGAGCCAGTCCTTCGTGGAGACCGCCGCGGACATCGAAGCCGTGCGCGCCGCCGCCAAAGCCCTGGGTAGACAGCCCTTCCTGATCGCCAAGATCGAACGCGCGGACGCGCTCAAGAACTTTGATGAAATCCTGAAGGCCACCGACGGCATCATGGTGGCGCGCGGCGACCTGGGTGTGGAAGTGCCGATCGAGCAAATGGCCATCCTGCAGAAGCAACTGATTGCGAAAGCCAGCCTCGTGGGCAAGCCGGTCATCACGGCCACCCAGATGCTCGAATCCATGGTGTCCAGCCGCCTGCCCACGCGCGCCGAGTCCACGGATGTGGCCAACGCCATCCTGGACGGCACCGACGGCATCATGCTCTCGGCCGAGTCGGCGATGGGCAAGTATCCCGAGGAAGCCGTGGCGATGCTGGCGAAAATCGCGGCCTTTACGGAAGCCCACCGGCCACCCACGCGGCTCAACGATCTCAGGGCGCTGTCCAGTCAGCACCCGTCGACCACGGCAGCCGAAGCAATCGCTTCGGTGGTGGAACATGCGTTGGAGACGGTGCCGTGCGCCGCCGTGTTTGTGCCCACCCGGACCGGCACCACAGCGCGGATGATTTCGCGATTTAATCCGGCGGTGTGGATTGTCGCCTTGAGCCGGGACGCTGCCGTCTGCCAGGGATTGGCGTTCTCGTACGGCGTGCACGCGGATCAGCTCGCCGAGGATCCGGAGAACTGGCGCGACTTCGCTCGGAATTGGCTCCGCGAACATCAGTTGCCCGGTGCCGTCGCCATGCTGGTCGCCGGCCCGTCCCCGCGCAATCCGGACGCCAACCACCGCCTGGAGTTCATGCGCGTTGGCGATTTCTAGGAACGGCTCATTGCCCTACTGCAGAAGGAGTGGCAACCTGGTTGGCACACCGCCGCCAGACCGGGCTGATTACGCTTGCTGGCAGCACATCCTGTGCAGCAACAAAATCTTTCCTCTGACCGTAGCCTGCTGTCGGGTCCTGGTCCCTTATCCACCGACCAGCAGGCGGCTTCTCACCCGGATCCCGTCGCGCACCTTGTCACTGGGATGCAGGATCACCTGCGTGTCGGCGTTCAAGCCGTCGAGCACTTGGGCTTGCAGGCTGTTGCGCTGGCCAAGCTTGATCACGCGCAGTTGGGCCCGGCCGTTCTCGGCCACGAACACCGCCCAATCATCGCCGGAGCGGAACAAGGCACCCGTCGGCACCTGGAACACATCCTCCTGCTCCCAGACGACGATCCGGGCCTCGACTCGAAACCCGTCGGCCAGCGTCGACGGCTTCTGCCCCCGATCCAAGTCGATGATCACCCACACGCGTTGTTCTTCCACGCCCAGCGCTGAGACCTTGGTGAAGGCCGAGGGTTCCACGAGCCTCACCCGGCCCAGCAACCGCTGTTGGCCGCCCCATTGCTCCAGCCAAGCTCCGGAGCCGGGTCGGATTTTCACGGCATCGCTGGACAGCACATCGACTTCCACTTCCAGCTGATCGGGGTCGTCGGGATTGCCCAGTTCCAGCAGTCGCGTGCCGGCCTGGACCACCGTCTCGCTTTCCTGGAACACGCGCAGGACTTTGCCGGGGTCGGGCGAGTGAATCTCGAAGCTTCTGTTTTCCGGCAGTAGCTCCTGCGCGGGTCGCCTCCGCAGGAGGGCGGCTTGGGCCATTTCCAGTTCAAACTTGGCGACGTCCTCGGCGAATTTGGCCGCCTTGCAATCCTGCTCGCGGGCTCGGAAGACCATCTCGGCATCGTCCCACTGATTCTGCGCAACCACGTTCCGCTGGGCCAAATCCTGCACACGCTTCAGCTCTTTTCGGGCGCGTTCCAGTTCGACCCGAGCACGTTCCATGGTGGGACCGACCCGTTCCAGCAGGGACTCGGCCGCACGGACTTTCGCCTGAGCCTGAGCCACCGCGCGGGGATCTAGAAGTTCCGGTTCGTGCGGCTCGATAGTGGCCAGCGTCTGGCCCGCGGTGACGTTGTCCCCCGGTTTCAGTCCGATCCGTAATAACCGTCCGGCTAGCGGCGCGGCGACCACGTAGCGTTCCTTGATCCGCGTCTGGCCGTCTTCGTCGACCGTGACCGTCAGCGGACCACGGGACACGACTCCCAACTCCACGTCCCACGGTTGCGGCCAGAACGCGTACGCGAGCGCCGCTGCCACCGCCAGCAGGAACAGCAAGGACACGAGTGTGCGGACGAAGGACTTCACGATCATTTACTCCCGGGTCTTCAAGACGGCAATCAGGTCCAAGTGATCCAAACGGCGACGCACGAGCAGTCCCGACACAACCGCCGCCGCCACGACGACCAGCGTCGAGAACCCGTACGTGGAGCGCTGGATCACCAGCGGCACGCGATAGACCTCCGTATCCAGTCCCAACGTGGCCCAGGCCGCAAAAACATAGCCTAGGATCAAGCCCAACGGAATAGCCGCCAGGGTCACGACCGCCAACTCGCCCAGCAAGATGGCGGAGATTTCCGCACGCGTGAAGCCGATGACCCGCAAGGTGGCCAGATCCCGACTGCGTTCGGACAGCGAAATCCGGGCACTATTGTACACCACGCCAAAGGCGATGACGGCGGCAAACATGACGTTGAACGTCCGCATCCGGCCCAGGTTCTCGGCAATGGTGTCCTGAAACCCTTGCACCGAGGCACGTTTGACCGTCACGCCAGCCACGCGCGGCGTGTTCTTCAGCGTGCGGTACAGGTCGTCCAGACGCCGCTCGTCCACCGCCAGGAACGCCCCGGACAGGGTGTCTCCTTCGCGCAACAAGCGATGCAGGGCCTGGATCTCCATGTACGCATTGGTGCCGCCGTACTCCGTGATCAGGGCGGTCACCGGGACCTCGCGGATCGTGCGTTCGCCTTCCAGTACCTCGACCGTAATGCGCTCGCCCAGGCGCACTTCCAACAGCTCCGCCAGCTTGGACGACACCAGCAGGCCCTGATCGGGAACGGTCACCACCCGTTCGTGCTGGTCCATCAGCCGATACAGATCCGCACCGCGCGGCACCCCCAGGATCGCCACACGCCGCGTGCGATGGCCGAACCGGAACCGCGTCGAGACCCCACGTAGCGGCTCGCATTTCAGGACGCCGGGCAAGTGCTCCAGTTCGTGCACGACGTGGGCCGTGGTCGGCTCGACAAAACTGACGATCAGATCCTGGCGTTGGGAGAGCACGAACTGAAAGTAAATGATGTAGTTAATGGAGTCGATCGTGAAGCTGCCCAGCACCACGATGGCCACGGCCAGGGCGATGCCCAGGCACGACATGGCCGCTTTCACCGGCTTACGTTCGAGCTCTCGCAGAATCATGCGCCCCGCCTGAGGCAAGAAGTACCCCAGTCCGCTGCGATCGAGCAGCGTGGCCCGGTAGACGGCTGGAGGTTCCGGCCGCATCGCCTCGGCGGGGGGCAGCTTGACTGCCCGGCGCACCGCGGCCAACGTGCCGAGCGTGGCGGCCGCCGCACTGCTGATGAAGGCCGCGCACACGACCATCCCATCCAACTGGAAGCCGAATACGGGGAAACGGTAGAAACTCGTGTACATCTCAGTCAGGCTGCGGCCCATGCGGGCCCCCACCCACGTGCCCAGCAGGGTGCCGATCACGGCCACCCACAGCACCAGCTTGAGGTAATGCAGTCCGATCTCCCACTTGGTGTAGCCGAAGGCCTTCAGCGTAGCGATCTGTTCGCGTTGCACGCCGATCAAACGCGTGAGCACGACGTTCAACAGGAACGCCGCCACCGAGAAGAAGATGATCGGCGCGATCAGCCCCATGCTGCGCAGCTGCTTGATCTCGTCCGAGATGTACTGGTGCGAGACGTGCTCCTTGCGGCCACCGGCCCCCCGAGCGCCGTAGGGCGCCGTCAGGTCGTCCAAACGCTTGATCACCTCCGCTTCGGATGCGCCGCGCAGGAGCGTTAACGACACGTCGTTGAACGCGCCGTCCATATTAAAGGCGGTGGCCAACTGCTTGTAGCCCATCCAGAAAATGCCGAACCGGCGATTGTCGGGCAGCGCATTGATGCCCCGGATCTGAATGATGTACTCCGGCGACAGCACGATGCCCACGATCTTCAGCTGCTGCCGTCGGCCGTTGATCACCGCCGTGACGCTGCCGCCGAGGTCCAGTTGGTTCGCCTCTGCAAAGGACTCGCTGACCAGTACCTCGTTGCCGCGTTCCGGCTCGATCCAGCGGCCCCGCCGCAGGTGCAAGTCATTGACCGTCGGCTGGCGGCGCTCCGGGATAGAAATCAGCCGGCCGATGGCGGGTTCGACCAGTCCCTGCACGTCGAGGCTGACATCGACCGCGATTCGCAGTTGCAATTGGGCCACGCCGGGGATTTCTGCGATCCGGCGACCGAGCGAAAGCGGTGCCCGTTTGAGCTGCGCGAACACGTGCCCGAAGCGGTAATGTTCGTAGTACGTTTCCTGAGATTGCTTCAGCGAGCGCAGCGTGCTCAGCGACATCACGAACGTGCCCACACCGGACGCGATGACCAGGCAGATCGCGACCGCCTGGCCCCGAATGCCCCACAGGTCTCGCAACACTTTGCGGTCGATCGCTCGCAGCATGACCCGCTCGTTTCCGTCGCTGACAGCTTCCCTCGCCCCGATACTCCGGGGAGAGGGGGCGGGGGTGAGGGGTTCTCGTTCCCAATCCCAAGAACGAGGTAGGTGACGGGCGAATCAACTCACCACTCCAATTGACTCGCCAGCAGCTTAGTCTCATTGCTCCGCACATGATGTACACGGCCGTCGGACAGCGAGATCACGCGATCCGCCATAGCCGCGATGACCGCGTTGTGGGTGATCACCGCGGTGGTCGTGCCCAGCTCGCGGTTCACGCGTTCGATCGCCTCCAAGACCACGATTCCGGTGTGCACGTCCAAGGCGCCGGTTGGCTCGTCGCACAACAGCACGTCGGGACGTTTGGCGATCGCCCGGGCGATCGCCACCCGCTGCTGCTCGCCGCCGGAAAGCTGCGCCGGAAAGTGATCCATACGATCCGACAGATTCACCAGCCCCAACGCATCTCGCGGGTCCATCGGGTCCCGGGCGATCTCGGTGATCAGCGCCACGTTTTCCCGCGCCGTCAGGCTGGGGATCAGATTATAGAACTGGAACACGAATCCCACGTGCTGACGCCGATAGCGGGTCAGCGCCGTGTCGTCGTAGGCGGTCAAGTCATGTTCCAGGTACCGCACGGTGCCGCGGGTCGGCACATCCAGTCCGCCGAGGATATTGAGCAAAGTCGATTTGCCGCTGCCCGACGGCCCCAGCAGCACCACGAACTCGCCCTGATACAGATCCAGATCGATACCGCGCAGCGCATGCACCTGGAACTCGCCCATTGAGTACACTTTGGTGATCCCGCGGGCCTGAAACACGACTTCGGTCATGGTAGGACGAGCTACTCCCGATCGAGAACGAATGAATTCAGGCCGCTTTGAATCGTCGGTGGAGAAATGTGCAGCGCCCACGCCGCCGCCACCGCCGCCAACACGCCGCTCCGGATCGCTGGCCCGCGCAGGTCGGTCGAGGCCAGGTCGGCCAGTAGATGCTCTTGGTCGCCGTGCGCGGCGATGACGGAAGTCCCGCGGATGAAGACCGCCTTGCCGCCTTGCGCCCGTTGGGCCCGGACGGCTAGGTGAGTGGGCTGCTCTGCAAACAGCAGGACCTCCCCAGCGCAGGACGTTGGCAGGGCGGAAGCCCAGGCCGATTCGGCAACCACGACCACAACGCCGTCGCTCTCGAGCGTTCCCAGCAGAGCCTGTCGGGCAGCTGCGAGTTCGTCCGGGCTTGCCGACGACGGGAAATTGGCCGCCGTTTCCGCCGATTCCCCCTCGGCCATGACGACCACTTGGCAACGGTCGAAGCCCAGTCCGTCGCAGACCACGCCAGTCTCTGGCGTCTCGAACACCGCGGCCTCGATCAGCGGATGCAACAGGAGATCGGCCGCACTGCGAGCGTCCGCAGCGTTGTCGCTGCGTAGCAATTGTCCGTTCGCGTAGGTCCCGGCAGCACACGCCAGCCCGGTCCGGACTCCAGCGACGTGCCACAGGTGGCCGATCAGCCGAGCGATCAGCGTCCGATCGCTGCCGCCACTGACCGCGACCAGCGGAATGCGTCCGGTCGCAGTCGGCGGAAACAGGGTAGCGACGATCAATTCGCCGACGGCACGCGGCAGGCCCGTGCCCGGTTGCAGATGCATCTGCAGCCCGGGTCCCGCGTTGACTTCGACCACGGCGCCCCCTTGGAGACGCAACGGCCGAGAGATGTCGTCGGCGACGATATCCACCCCGGCCACATCCAGTCCTACCGTCTTGGCCGCCAACACGGCGGCGGCAGCATTCTCCGGATGCACTTGGTCGGTGACGTCGTTGGACAAGTTGCCATTGCGTTGGACCAGCACCTGCTCGTCCGCCGGTGGCACCGACTCGGTGAAATATCCCTGATGCGCCAGGACGGCCAGGTTGGGCGGATCGAATTCCACGGGACTGAGCGGCAACTCGGCAGCCTCACCTCGCCGCGGGTCGCGATTCAGTTCGGCCACCAGTTCGGTCACCGTCCGCTGGCCATCCCCCACGACAAAGACGGGATCCCCGCGGGTGGCCGCGACCAACTGATCGCCGACGACCAACAACCGATGCTCGGCCCCGGAGATGGAACGTTCGACGAGGACACCGTCCCCTTCGACCGCTGCCTGGTCAAAGGCCGAAACGATCTCTTCGGGTCGTGTCAGGCCGATGAAGACCGCGCGACCATGATTCCCATTGAGCGGCTTGACCACCACCGGGCTGTGCAGTTCTCCCGCGGCTCGGCAAGCATCCTGGGCGTCGGACACGAGTCGACCTGCGGGGACCGGCACGCCCACGGCACGCAGCAGACGTTTCGTCAGTTCCTTGTCGCACGCAATCGTCTCGGCGATGGCGCCCGTGCGGTCGGTTTCCGCAGCGCAGATGCGATGCTGGCGGACTCCCTGACCCAACTGGACCAGACTGCCGGTATTCAGCCGACGTACCGGAATCCCCCGGGCGCGGGCCGCCGAAACAATCGCCTGCGTGCTGGGGCCGAGGCAGACTTGATCCGCCACATCTCGCAACCGTTTCACTTCCTCCGTCAGCGGATACGGCCGGTCGTCAGCCAGCGCCAGACATAGGTCTCGAGCTACGTCCGTACATGCCCGAGCCAATTCCGCTTCCTCGAACTCGATCAGCACCCGAAAAACACCGTGCTCGGGTGTGGGAACCGCCTGCGTAAACGACACTCTGGTCCCAGCCAACGTCTGCAAGCTCAGCGTCAACTGCCCGATCAGTTCCGCCAGCAGCGTCTCTTCGCTGCTCGGCTTGGAGAAATTCAACTGTCCCGCCTGGCCTGTTGGGTCTTTGAGGGCAGACAGGCACTGGGCGACACGCTCTCTGAGGGCGAGGAAGTCCGTTGCCGACGAAACGGCCGGCAGCCTGCCTCGCAGGCAGACCTCTAACACGGGAACGCGAGCCCAGATGTTGGGACCCGGCAGGGCACGGACGCAGCGCAACTCCAAACCACCCATTACTTTATGTCTCCCTCGGCCGAGTGACGATGCAACATGAGCTTAGCACAATGGCAGAGCGGAAACAACGGCCCGCCCCACGCACCAGCGGCCGCAGCCGAGTAGGTCAGGCTTTCCAGCCTGACGTAAACCGTGCGTCAGCCTGGAAAGGCTGACCTACAACATGCATGCACCGCGCGATCATCCTATCGGTTAGCGTCACCCTGTTCTTTCGCGGTCCTTGGCTGCGTTTTGACAAAATCATCCGGGAAACAGAATATTTTCGAAAACCGTCAGGAATCGTGTCGCACCCTGTGGGAAAATGTCAATTCTACTCGCAAGCCCTCCACGGTGGATGCGAGTCCAACGTCTGGACTCTGACCCGCGGTGGGCCGCACGGGAAGCACTTCACTTGTCGCAGGGGCAAAGCGTGTCCTGAGTTTCGGTAGAACTGCTTGACCCAGCGGCGTTCAAGTCCGCCGCGTGGCGGTCCGATGCTACGATGATCGACAGACGCAAAAGGAGTTCATCAGATGGACGACCCTTGATAGGAAGTGAACCGACCAGACGAGAAGTAGTGGGGGGGAAAGTTCGTGGCGGACGGTTGCATTGCCCACCTCGCAAGATTAAAAAAGAACGGTTCAAACTACGAGGGCGCGAGAATCCTGCGAAACTAGGTGACCTGCCTGGACACTCTGTCCACTTTATCTGTTTAAGCCTCCGGTTGACCGACGCGGCGGTTCTGCCGCACCTGCAACTTGTGCCTAGCCGGTGGGCGGTACGGGAAAAGTGGTTGAGTTTCCGACGGTCGTCCGCCGTGTACAGTTGCGATCAGTAGCGACCATTCGGAAGGATCGACATTGTGGCCCTGGACGGCAATGGATGTGCATGGGGCACAGGCTGCCTATGCACGCGAACCACGTTGAACTCACTTTGGATCATTTCTCCCTGAAATCGCGAAGCGGCGCCAACCACGCGATTCCGGCAACGTCGTAGGAGAGGTGTCTCCAGCGGGCGCGACAGGACTCAGACCAGACCACCGCCCGCACCTGTCTTGGAAAGCTCACATATATGGAATTCCGTAAAGTCTTGGCCCTGCGTGGCCCGAACATCTGGGCCAACTCGCCCGTCATCGAGGCTTGGGTGGACCTGGGCGAGTTGAAGGACCGTGCGTCGAACGAAATCCCGGGCTTCAACGAACGCCTGATGAGTTGGCTGCCCACGATGATCGAGCACCGCTGCAGCATTGGCGAGCGCGGAGGATTCTTCGAGCGGCTGCGGCGGGGCACCTATATGGCGCATATCTTAGAGCACGTGACGCTCGAGATTCAGACGCTGGCTGGCGTCGAAGTCGGCTATGGCCGGGCCCGCGAGACCTCGGAAGAAGGCGTCTACAAGGTCGTCTTCAAGTACAAAGAGGAAAACCTGGGCCGGGCCTGTATCGCCACCGCTCGCGAGTTGTTGCTGGCCGCCGTACACGATCGGCCCTTCGACGTGCAGGCGGCGATTCATCCCTTACACGAGATGGCAGAGCGGTTCATGTTGGGCCCCAGCACGAACGCGATTGTCCAGGCCGCGCGCGAGCGGGGCATCCCGCACTATCGCTTGAATACCCAGAGCTTGGTGCAGTTCGGTTACGGCTCGAAACAGCGTCGTATTCAGGCTGCCGAGACCGATCGCAGCAGCGCCGTTGCCGAGTCGATCGCCCAGGACAAAGACCTGACTCGCATGTTCCTGCAAACGGTCGGAGTCCCCGTCCCAGACGGACGGCCCGTCACGGACGCCGAAGACGCCTGGGCAGCCGCCCAGGAGATCGGTGCCGCTGTGGTCGTCAAGCCGCAGGACGGCAGCCAGGGCCGTGGCGTGGCCACGAACCTGCACACTCGTGAGCAGGTCATCGCGGCCTACCAGGCGGCTTTGCAAGAGAGCGACTCGATCATCGTGGAACGGTACGCGGCCGGGCACGACTATCGTCTGTTGGTCGTCGGTGGCAAAGTGGTCGCGGCGTCGCGGCGTGAGCCGGCCCATGTGATCGGCGACGGCACGCACACGATCCGCCAGTTGGTCGACGTCGCCAACACCGACCCGCGGCGCGGGGACCATCACGCCAACGTCTTGAGCAAGATGCGCCTGGATGCCGTCGCCTTGGGCGTGTTGCACGACCAAGGCTGCACGCCTGAGTCGATTCCGGCCGTCGGACAGTTGGTGCTGATCCGCCGGAATGCCAACTTGAGCACGGGCGGCACGGCGATTGACGTGACCGAGCGCGTGCACCCGGCCGTGGCGGCCCGCGCGGTGGACGCGGCCCAAGTGATTGGGTTGGATCTCTGCGGTATCGATGTCGTGGCCCGCGACATCAGCATCCCGTTGGAGGAGCAGGGCGGGATCGTGGTCGAGGTCAACGCCGCCCCCGGCCTGCGGATGCATTTGGCGCCGTCGGTCGGCGTACCGCGTCCGGTGGGGGAAGCGATCATCGACATGATGTTCGAGCCGGGC
>JAPLNJ010000359.1 GCA_026692885.1 Planctomycetota bacterium
TCACAAGTCCGGTTCTGTGAGGGGCGTTGAAGTCGCCTTCAACGGTTGAATATTGTGACACTCTTCAGATCGAAAGAGAAGAGCAACAGGGAATACAAACCAGACCTACCGAAGGAGACCATATTATGCCTACTCGACAGAAGACGTTCTTTACCCTGTGTTGCGGCTTGTTTCTGTCAGCCCCCATCCCAGCCGGCGAATCGAGTCAGGCCATGTGCGATGTCGTCCAGCCGCGAGTGCCGGACAAACTCTGCCGCGTGACGCTCAACCAGCAGGAACTGGGCGGAGAAATCGATCGCCGCCTCCAGAACCTGATCCAGCGAAACTACATGGCAGTCGATCTGGACGGTAAGTGGCTCAATCACTTCCGCAACCGCACGGACCGCGGCAGCAAGAGCCACGTCTATTACGGCATCGGCAAAGTGTTCGACGCCGGCAGCCTGTTCGCCGCCTACACGAGTGACCCGCAAGTCGCCGCTCGCACGCAGTACATCATCGACGAACTGGTGAAGTCCCGCGACGCCGACGGGTACCTCGGGTTCTGGAACGTCGAGCCGGCAAATCGGCAGGACCACATCAACTGGATTCTCCACGAGCAGGAATACATCAACCTGGCGCTGGTGCGGAACTATCGCTGCACGGGCAATCCGCAATCGCTGGCCCACGCGAAAATCATGGGCGACTACATCCTGAAGACGTTTCCCACGCCGCAGAATCCGTGCTACGACGCGGGCGAGATCTGCACGGCGGGCCTGCCGGAAGGGATGCTGGAACTGTACCGCGTGACGGGCGACAAGCGTTACTTCGACTTCGCCGCCGACGTGCCGCACGGGAATAATCGCGGCGAGGTCAAACTCGCGTCACTGCGGACGTGGGAACAGGATTTCAGCCGGCCCCCACGCCACGTGTACGTCATGCTCGCGCGCTGCTACGCCCAGACCGAATTGTACCGCCTGACCGGTGAGGAGCAGCTGCTGCACATGAGCCAGTTCATGCGCAACGAGTTGCTCAAACAGGGCGCGGGCGGCATGTTGGTCACCGGCTCGTGCTCCGACGGCGAACAGTTCACCTACGAGCAAAACGGACGCGGGGCCATCGGCGAATCGTGCGTCACCGCTTACGTGCTGCGCTGGATGGACAGCCTCCTGCGGCTGGAAGGCGACATGCGCTACGGCGATCTGCTCGAACGAACCATCTACAACGCCCTGTTCGCGGCCAACTCGCCCGACGGACGCTGGATCCGCTACTTCACCCCGTTCACCGGCGACCGCCAGTACGACACCCGCGACTTCTTCTGCTGCTGCGGGAATTATCGCCGGGCGGTGGCGGAGCTGCCGCAGAAGGTGTACTACCGCACACCCGATGGCGGAATCGCGTTGAATCTGTTCACCAACTCGAAAAAGGCGTTCGACGTGCAAGGGCAGACCGTCACGATTCTGCAGGAAACTGCGTACCCGAACGACGGCGAAGTGAAGCTGACGTTCTCGACCCAAAAACAAAAACCGGTGGCGTTCGCGTTTCAATTCCGCACGCCGCGCTGGTCTGAGAAGATCACGCTGCGGGTGAACGACGAAGCTCCCGTGACCATTGATCCGGTGGGGCAGAAACTCGGCTGCTACGGGTTGAATCGGACCTGGAAAGACGGCGACGTGGTGAACATCTCGATGCCGATGGCCTGGCGATTCCTGCGCGGCCGGGCGGTCCAGGACGGCCGCGTGGTGCTGTTGCGTGGCCCGCTGGTGTATTGCATCGGCAAAGACCAGAATGCCGAACTGCTCAAGAAGTGCCCCGAACCGCGGAATCTGGTCATCGATCCGGCTTCCATCGCCGAACCGGTAGCAGATGCTTCGATTCGTCCGAACGGTTGGAAAGTCATCGCCCAAGCGTGGCTGAATCAGGATCGCACCGGCGAAAAAGTCGCTGTCACGCTGACCGAGTTCATCGACCCCAGCGGCCAGGACGTGTACTTCCGTGTGCCGAACCTCGCGGCCACATCGCCGGTGCGGCTGACGGACGACGAAATCGTGTCGTGGCCGAACGAGTTCGTCAACGCCCACGTGCTGAAAGCGTTGTACGGGCCGAAGGCGACGGGCGACCTCGCAGCGATCTTCGAAATCCGCGGGGATGTCGTCGCGGACTTGGCGGCGAATTACGTCAACCCAGGCGGCAAGACCGGCGTGAAGGCGGAGTTCCCCGACGCCACGGGCGGGCGGTGGGCGTTTTACAACTGCCAGAACCGCGGGCTGCTGTCCACCGCTACGGCCGGTGATGTGAAGCCGTTGGACTCGCAATTCAAAGCCTTCGGCTCGCCCCTGGGTTACGCCTACGGGCTGGAGCAGCAGGGCGATGAACTCGGCTTCGTGTCGAACTATGCCCCCAGCGACCGGCAGGAGGACGCCTGGCGGAAGCACTACACCGAACAGCTGTTCGACCAGGTGCTTTCCGCCGCCGAGCGGAACGCTTTCCTCTACACGCACCCGCTTGCCGACGTGGCGTGCTACAACGTTTTCCGGTGGACGCCCTCGGCCGACGTGCGACAGAAGGAGCTAACGCTGTGCGGCACGCTGTTCTCGAATCTGGGCAACGGCGTCGAACTCCGCGTCATCCGCTGGAGCGACGACGCACGGCACGAGGTCCTCGGCACATTCAACACCAAAGACCTCACGGTCGGCAAATGCGGCACCGCCGAGTTCGTCCTGCGGCTGCCGCCCGGCGAGGTTGGCAAGCATCTGGACTTCGTCCTGCACAACGCCGGTACCCATGTCTGCGACGCGACCGCCATGAAGATTCGGGCGTACACCAACGTGCAGCGGGCCGCCACTCAAACCGACGTGACGGAAAAGGTGCAGGCGAAATTCCGCAACCGCCTCGTCACGCCGCTGGGCACGTACGCCGAACTGTTTGGCGAGGTGGCACCGGCGCCGGAGAAGACGCTGAAAGTCAAACTCAATTACTGGCGAGACGGTGCAGTAAAGTACCTGGAAGTCCCGCAGGACTCGGCCCTGGATTTGACCGGGGTGCATGGGGCTCAAAGCCAAGACAGTGCAGGCTCCCGCAACTGAAGCAGCGGTAGTTCAGTATGTTAAACTGGCCCCCCTGAGTCGGACAAGGAAGTTCCTATCCGTAGTAAGGATCGGCGCATCAATAAGTGTCGCAAGAATAGTAGACGGCACACTCCGTGTGCCGATTTCCGCACACGTAGTGTGCGGGCTACGTTGAATAGATCCGACAGTTATTGATGCGCCGGTCCTAAGCCGCCTACTGCCCACTCGGCTTAGACTTCCGCGGCGAGCAGTTCCTGCAACTGCTTCTGGAATGTCGGTAGAACCTTCATCATCTGCGAGCGCTCCTCGCCGCGCTTCTTCACGCCGAGCGTGATCCGCTTCATGTAGGCATCGACGCGCTGGTCGTCTTTGAAGCGCGCGGTGGCTTTCATGCTCATCTTCAGGACTCGCCCTAGCTGGGCATCGACCGACGACATCTGCCGTGCGGCGGATTCGATTTCGCCCTGCAGCCCCGCGTAGTCGGACCAATCTTTCTGTGACACCTGCTCAGGATTCTTGCGGGCGTTGACGATCCGCGGCAGCCAGACTCGCGCCTTGTCGACGATATCGACGTAGACCATGTAGGTCGGAGAATCCAGGTAGTTCTCCTGATTATCGAGCACCTTTAGAGTGGTGTCGATGGTCTGGGAGCCGGAGACGTCCTTGATGAGTTCGACCAAGTCCAGGTTGATGCCCTTGATCTGGTCGTGCAGCCGGTCCGAGATCTCGTCGAATCCTTTTGTCAGCGTGTCGTATCTTGCGAAGGCCGGCCGCAGTCCCTTGTCCTCGCGCGCGGCCTTGAAGGTCTTCTTGAACGGCTCCTCCGCGTTCTTCGCGGCCAGACCTACCTTTTCCGCCGCCTTCTCGAGTTTGCCGAGGTCGATCTCGATTGCCTTCAGCGTTTCCAGAAGCTTTTTCTTATCGGTTTCGCTGAGATTCTTCCCCGACTCCTTCTCCGCTGAAACGACGCGGTCGTGCACTGTGCCGGTTTCTTGCGCGATGCGGGCGAGCTCGGGCTTCGCGTTGGTGTAGACGGTACAGATGTTGTCGAGGTTAGTCGCGAGAGCCTTGATCGCCTTCTCGCGCTCGTCGAGCAATTCGCCGTAGGTGTCCAGAAGGCCCAGCATTTTCTTGATCCCGGTAAGATCGTCTTGTTCGCTCTTGCCACACATCTTCTGCGCTGCGAGCAGGCTTTTGTTGACGGCCGCGCTCGCTTTGCGGGCGGTCTCGATCTGCGTCTGAGAAAGTTTCTCAACGGTTTGCGGGCAAGCCTTTTTCCAGCTGTCGAGCAGGGCGCCGGTACCGGTGCCTTTGACCTTGCTCGATCGGTTGTTGTCCCACCACTTCTTGTTAAAGGTCTTTTGAAGCGAAATCTCTGCGACTGCTTTCTTGTCCATGATTGCCTCCCAATATGCTTACGTTTGTGGAAACCAATCGACCCGAGCTCGTTCCCCACTCCGGGAGCGGCCCGGAATCAGCTCGTGCATGCGGTGTGCGAAACACCTACCCGCAATACGTGCGCAGAGATAACCGCCGCCAAATTTTTCTGGCGGCAAGTGGGGGCCCGGATTGCGCCTGTTGCTGTTGCTCGGCTTGTTCAATCCCGTGGTGGATAGCCTGCGGGGCCTGCAACAGGCCAGCGAATGAGAGAAAGTCCAGCAACGACTTAACCTGGGCCGGGCATCGCTCGGTTCGTTCGCGACAGACGCAGAGGGACAAGCGTAGTTGCCCGGCTGGCGTGGGACGTAGGGGATGCTATGGGCTGCCGACGGCGATCATATCCATCGTCAGCGTGCGGCCCGCTCGCCCCGCGCCGTACACCATCACCTTCGACGCCGCGGGAGGGCGTTGCGGATCGAAGAACAGCGGACGCACCTTGTCGAAGCCCCTGCCCGCGTCGTCGTCGCACACGTAATACGAAGCTTTGGCCAGACGCTGCATGTCGCTGCCGGTCTGGTCGAGGATGGCCTGCAATTGGGCAAACACGTCGCGGGCCTGTTCCTCACCGCGGCCGGCCGCACGCGCGAACAGACCGGAAATGTAGACCTGCCGTTGGCTGTGGACCAGTGCCACCCGGCTGAAGGTCGGCAAGGGCCTCACGTCAGGCGGGTTGTAGTACTGCACACTTGAAGCCGGCGTGTCCGTCAGGGGTAACTGCGCGATCAATTCGATCTCGACCGGCGCCAAGGCGATCCACTCCACGAAGACCACCGGCGGAGTGCTTTGGCCCGGGAAGAACTTCTGCAGTTCGCGCAGGGCCTCAGCGGCCGACGTGGCCGGCCTCAGAAACACCATCAACTGCACCACCTGCGCCGGCGAGATCTGCAATTGTCCTAGGGTTTTCCACAGAGTGGACATCGACTTGGTGACCGCTGACGCGGCGAGTCCGCCTTCTGCCGGCACGCCGGACAGGTACGCCACACCGCCCCGCGGCAGCACTGCGGCATCGGCGCAGTCCTTGTCGCCGGCCACCGCTTCGCAGCGCTGCAAGGCCACGGCCTGACCCTGCTCGGTGGCCACCGCGACCGCATCGACGGCCACCAGTGCCTGGCGGTGCGGCAGGGGCGTCAGGACCGCGGTGATCGCCGGACGGACGGCGGGCTCCAGCCGTTTGCTCAGCTGCTCGCGCACGCGGTCGACGGTCGGCGGCACGATCGCGTAGACGTTCAGCCGCACGAGTTTGCCGAGGCCCGATCTTGAGGCGCCCAGCACGGCGTCCAGGTTGTTCAGAACTTGCTCGATCTGCTTGTCGACCGAACCCTCGCCCACCAGCTTTCCTTCGCGATCCAGCGGCAGGATCTGCCGCGTGTGCACCAGCGAATGGCCCTGCACAACCACGGCCTGCGACATCCCCGCCGGGGCATCGAGAACCAGGTACTGGACCGACGAGCCGGCCGTATCCTGGCCGGGTGTTTCCTGAACGGGCTTGTCCTCGGCCGCCGAGCAGTTGGCCAGTCCGACCGCACACGCCGCCAATACGGCCCGCGTCACAGATCGCCACGTCATGGGGATGCTCCTCGGTAAGTGTGATGGACGATGAAACCGGACCATTCATGGTGGGTGGGCCAAGGGAGCGTAACATCTTGGTGGGCCTTCGCAAGCCGTCCTCGCCGTAATTCACTGTGCGACGACGCAACCACGTTTTGGCACAGCGACCGCGGCCCACCAGGAACACGGTTTGCTCGACCCACCCTACCAAACCGATGAATCATCCGGGCTAAACCTGTTCGGGCAGTTCGTAGCCTTGGCGTTTCGGCACATCGACGAACTGGTTGGCTTCGTCGTCGCCGGGGAAGATTTCCTGCTCCGGGTCCCACTTCAGTCGGCGTCCGAGCCAGCGGGCAATGTTGCCCAGATGGCACAAGGTGGCCACGCGATGCCCGTTCTCAACATTCATAATCGGATCTTTGCGAGAGGCCACGCAGTCGTAGAAATTCTGCATGTGGTTGTCGCTCTTGATGACCCGGATCGCGTCCTTCGGAAGCGGGTCTTGGTCGAGGCCCTGCGGATCGCACTCGTAGCCCCCGCGAAAGATCGTAATCCGGCCCTTGTCTCCGATGAATGTGGCCCCTCCTCCCACCTTGGGATCGATGGAGCTGAGTGTCAGCACCACGCCGTTGGCATACTTGTAGTTGATGATGGACTTGCTGCAGGACGCATCCCCGCGATCGCGCGTTTCCGGCGTGTTGTAGACCACCGTCGGCAGCTTCTCGGCGGGGTCGACCCAAATCTCGACCGGACCGCTGTTGTCCATCTGCAGGGCCCACTGGACCATGCTCAGCCCGTGGCAGCCCCAGTTGGGCAGTTCGCCCCCCGAATACGGCCGGAACGACATCCAGCCCGGACCGACGGCGTACTTTTCTGCCGGCTGAGGCGGAAAGGTCAGCTCCGGCTCATAGGGGATTCGCGACAGATAGAGATCAGTGTGATAGGGCACGACTTCGTTCGGCCCGCACCACCGATCCCAATCGAGCGTCTCCGGGACCGGCTGGGCCGGGAAATCGCACTCGTAGGGACTGGGATAGTTGTAGCCGATGATGCGCTGGATCTTGCCGATGCGGCCGTTGAGGATCAGTTCCACGGCCTTGCGCGTCTTGGGATGCGAGCGTTGCTGTTCGCCGGTCTGGAACACGCGATTGTACTTGCGGACCGCCTGGGCCATGACTCGGCCCTCGCGGATGGTGTGCGACAACGGCTGTTCGCCGTAGACGTCCTTGCCCGCCTGGCAGGCATGGATGCAGGGCAGGTAATGCCAATGCTCCGGCGTGGCGTAAACAACCACGTCCACATCCTTACGATCCAGCAGCGCACGGTAGTCCTGGTAGGCCGGGCACTTGTAGTACTTCGCCCACGCGTCCGCCCGTCGCGTGTTGAAATCGGCCACGGCGACAATTCGGGCGTACTTGGGCGGCTCTCCCTGGCCTCCTTTGCCGATAGCGAGTTGCCCGTTGCGCCGCCCGCAACCGATAATCCCCACGCCGATTTGGTCGTTGGCCGATGCGCCGGTCGGTGAGGCCGCCGGTCTCCGGCACGACAGGAACTGCGGTAGGGCCATGCCCGCCGCGGCCGCACCCACCGCTTGCTTCAGTACCTGACGCCGCGAGATTCTGCTGGCAACTGGCATTGGAATTTCCTTCGCGAACGGACTTGTTGGCTTGCTGCATGTTTCGCGTCCCTCGCGGAATCCCGCGGGAAACACGCATCTGGGCCGCCCCTGGTAGGCCCGTGTTCCTGGAATGCTTGTCTGGCAGGAACCGAGGTTTGCGATGACTTTTCACCACAGACTAGAGAGGCCATGCGGTGTCTGCAAGCACACATTCGCAAAAAAGAGTGCCGCAAGAAGAGCTCAGGCGGCACGCGTCAGAGTGCATAGCGTGGGGCAACGCCGCTAAAGATTTTGGTAGCCGAATTCGCCAGAATTCGGGTGTTTGGCATGAATCCCCGAAGTCTGGCGACTTCTGCTACGACGTACGTGCCGGTTTTTACCCGCGTCAAGATTCTTAACGGCGTTCGGAGATGGCCAGTCGGGCCGCACGCTGACGATGGACTTGATCGCCGTTCGTGGTGGACGGTGTTTGGAACACGGGTTGAAATGACAGGAGACGATTACCGGCCTCCCCCGCCACCACCTCCACGGCCTCCGCCACCACCACCCCGGCCACCACCAGTTCCGCCGCCGCCACCCCGGCCACTACCGCCCGTTCCGCCACCGCCCGTTCCACCACCGCCCGTTCCGCCACCGCCCCGACCGCCACCGCCAGCCGCTCCGCCAGCACCACCCCCTCGGCGGCCGGCGCCGGACATCCCGCCCGTCGCTTGCATGCCCGACGAGGAAGTCGAAGAAGTTTGACCCAGGATCTTCGCCAACGCATCACGGACGCTGTCGGGATTCATGCCGCCCTTCAACGTCACCACCTGCACGTCCGTGGTCGGAATGGCGGCGACATCCAGAGACTCGATCATCTTCTGCACGTTTTCCATCAGGTTCTGGCCTTCGGTGGACACGATCAGCGTATTGGAGACGTCGTCCACGCCAATCGAGAGTTTGCCCTTGAAGGTCACCTTGGTCCGTCGTTCGCTGGTGCCACCGCCGGTGTCGCCGAAGATATAGGTGTTCTGAGCCTGCGGCCGCCCGGCGTCAGCCCCCTGGAGTGCTTTGTCGGTCGAACTCAGCAGGTCGCGGTAGACCTCCTTGATCGTCTCCGCGACAGTTTGCGCCTTGGAGTAGCGGATCGGGACCAGGTTCGTGATGCGTGCCGACTCGGAATCCTTGGGCGGCGGCACGTCCCAGATGGTGATCAACTCTTCCACATTCGCCAATTGCTCGGCCGTCCCACCGACCACCAACAGCGTGTTGGTCCCGGTGTCTTCGACGAACTTCATCTGCTTGCGCTTGGACAGGCGATTCGCCTGCTTCGGCTCCGCGGCAGGCGGCTCGGAAAACCAAGAGCGGCGCGAGGTGCTCGCAGAGTCCTTCTTGTCTTCCTTGAAGTAGTCCTCCAGGTTCAGCTTTGCCGTATAGGCCGACATGTACTTGAGCGTGAATTGCCTGTAGTCCTTACGCGGCGTGCCCACTTGCCGAATCAATTCCTCTAACGCGTCGAGTGCGCCTGTGTCCTGCGAGGAGATCATCAAACGCCCATCTTCGCCTATCGAGATATGGATTGGCGGCGATTCCTGGGAATCGAGTGGTGGATCGCTACGAGGGGCAGGGAGGCGATTTGGCTGCGGCGAAGGGCTCTGCGCGTCGTCATCCGGCATTGGTGTGGACGGAAGAGCGGAGGACGAATCCGGGGTAACCGGAGTCGCTGGAGCCGGAGTTGCTGGTGCCGGAGTCGCTGGTGCCGGAGTCGCTGGTGCCGGAGTCGCTGGTGCCGGAGTCGCTGGTGCCGGAGTCGCTGGTGCCGGAGTCGCTGGTGC
>JAPLNJ010000360.1 GCA_026692885.1 Planctomycetota bacterium
TGCTCGACATTATACAGGACACGGAGGTCACGGACACGCAGTTCGAACTCCGCCAGCGGGTTCGGCCGAAGACGCCGGATCGCTTTGGTTGGAATCGTTGGTTGGTCTCGCAACCGAGCCGTGACTGCCGCCTTGATGACGCGTTGGTCGCGAACCGGCAGCGCTCGCAGTTGCGTGTCAGCTTCGTCGGTAATCGTAATTAGAAACGTCATCGCGAAACCGAACGGCTGAAGAGACAACTGGGATCAACGACCCGTTCCAGGTTACCCGTTCGCGATGACGCACGCAACTGGCCGCGGCAAGTCAGGCCGCGGCAGGTCAGGCGGCGGCAGGTCAGGCGGCGGCAGGTCAGGCGGCGGCAGGTCAGGCGGCGGCAGGTCAGGCGGCTACGGCAACATGTCCGCGAACGTGCTGCGAAATGGCGGCCCGAACTATTCAATTCTCCCGCCGACCCGCGTCATTCTCGGGCGAGTTCGACGGCTAAACGCTCACTGATAGCGGACGGTAAACTAACGCGATACCCGCGAGATGTCAAGCATTTGCGACACAGCCCCTCAGATTGAGACTCGCAGTATTTGTTGGCCATAATGCTGCGCGCTAGATGCCGTCACTGCTACCTGGTCCCGTCCGAGAAGCTCCCGACGTAAGTCGGTGAGAGCAGTCCCGCCAACTCCTAACACCGCGGCGCCTCACCGAGTTCTCCCGACTCGTCGGGCCTGCCGGATAGGGGGCTCCGGGTTAGCCACAGGGCGGGAACACTCCCACCGACTTACGTCGGGAGCTTCTCGGGGGCGATCACGACACGGCTAGCCCTTCGCAACGTTATGATCAAGGCCGGGCCCGCGAGAAGGAACTGCATCCGGTCGCAGCCGCTAAGGAGAATCCTCACTCCCCTCGCGTTTCTCCAATTGGATAGCGCGGAGTTTGTAAATCAACGCGCGGCGGCTGATGCCTAACTTCTTCGCGGCGTGGGTGCGGTTGCCCTGGCACTCCTCCAAGGTCGCAAGAATGGTGGCTCGTTCGACCTGCGAGAGGCGTCCCGTGTCAGCCACCGCGTGGTCGGCGGAGACCGTCAGGGCGGCGAGCTTCGGCGGCAGGTGCTCCGGCAGGATGATGTCGCCGCGACAAAGTAAGCAGGCCCGCTGAATGGCATTGCGGAGTTCGCGGACGTTGCCCGGCCAGGAGTAACTCACCAGACACTGCACAGCGTGCGGCGAGAGCCGGACCGGTGCCCCGGCAAATTCGATGGCAAACTGCCGGGCCAACGGCAGGATATCGCCCGAGCGGTCCCGCAGCGGCGGCACGATCAATTCGACGACGTTGATCCGATAGTACAGATCCTCGCGAAAGCGACCTTCGCGGACGGCGTCGGTCAGGTCGCAGTTGGTGGCCGCCACCAGGCGGGCATCGACTTCGACGGGCACGTCGCTACCGATCGGCGTGATCTGCCCGGCTTCGAGTGCACGCAGCAGTTTGGGCTGTAAGTGCAGGGGCATTGCGCCAATCTCGTCCAGGAATAACGTCCCCTGATGAGCGGACCGGAAGAAGCCGAGTTGGACCGCCTGGGATCCCGTGAAGGCCCCTTTGATATGCCCGAACAATTCGCTTTCGATGAGCGTTTCGGGCAGTCCGGCGCAGTTCGCGGCCACGAAGGGATGCGCGGCTCGGGGACTCCATCGGTGGATCAGTTGGGCAATGATCTCTTTGCCCACACCGCTCTCGCCCAGGATCAAGACAGGGGCATTGGACGGCGCGACAACGGCGGCGGTTTCGATCACCCGGCACATGGCCGGACTCTCGCAGATCACGCCGGGAGGCAGCGACAACGGGGTCTTGTCTCCGCGGCGGGGGCCGCCCTCGGCGGGTCCAATCGCGTCGGCGATGGCCGCCTCCAACTCGTCCAGATCGATCGGCTTCGAGAGGTAGTCATCCGCGCCGCTCTTCATGGCCGCCACCGCCTGACGGAGATCGGCGAACGCGGTGATCAGCAAGACGGGCAGGTCGGCCGCGATGCGGCGGATCTCGCCGAGGGCCTCGATGCCGCTCAGGCCCGGCAAACGCACGTCCAGCAGCACCATGTCCGGGGCCGCGTGACGAATGGCCGCTAGGGCTTCTTCGGCGGAGGCGGCTTCGGTCACACAGAACCCCAACGAATGCAGAAAACTGCTCAACAAACGGCGTTGAGCCGCTTCGTCGTCGACGACCAGGATGGTTTGCTGTCGCTCAGTCATGGATCCCGTCCAGCCAGAAGATCGCTCCGCCACCGGGCCGCGGCGTATAGCCTACTTCCCAACCGTGGGCCGCGGCAATGCGCCGCACGATGGCCAATCCGAGACCCGTGCCGTTGACGCGGGTGGTGAAATAGGGCGAGAACAGCCGGGAGGCCGTGTCGGCCGGAACGCCCGGCCCGTGGTCGGCCACTTCGATGCGGTGGCGTCTGGCGTGCCCACGCTGCAGCGTTATCTCAATGGTCCCACTCTCCGGTGACCATTGGATAGCGTTCTGCAGGAGATTGAACAAGGCCTGACGTAACATCTCGCGATCAGCGGCCATCCGTTCGCCGTTCTCCAATGCTGCCCGTTGGAGTGTCAACTGTTTGGCATCCAAGTCCGGCTCCAACAGCGCCGCCAACTCGTCTGCCACTTGTCCGGGATCGATTGACTCGATTTTGGGATCACTGGGCCGGGCGAAGGTGAGAAATTGATTGATCCGCGATGTGACGCGATCGCACTCTTCGACCAGGGATTGGACCTGTTGCTGCTGCTCCCCAGACCCCACATCCGCCTGGGCCAAACGCTGAGCCCAGCCACGAATCAGCCCGAGAGGATTTCGGGTCTCGTGGGCGAGACCAGCGGCGGCTTGATTCAATTCTCGCAGATGCCGAGCCTCAGCCTCCAGTACCGCCTTGGCGGCAGCCAGACGGACCGTCATCCGCCACACCAGCGCCACACACAGCAGCAGTAGATTTCCGGCCAGAGCCACCGTAACACGCGACCAAGCGGCACGGCGGCAGTGCTCATCAGCACGCGTTCGATTCAAGAAGAGGATGGCGGAGTACTGCCCGCCAGGCAGAAACGGACTCGGCTTGTCTGCTTCCGCTTGCCACCGGGCACCAAAGCCCCGCCCACGTCCACCACCAAGACCACCTCCGGGTCCCATTCCGGGAACCTCCGCGGGCATGCGAAAATCAGCCACCAAGCGATATCCGGCCGGTTCCCACGATTCTGCACCGCCAACCAGGGGTGCCGGATGCAGGTGTTCGATACGGCCGGAGGACAGTAACAGCTGTCCTTGGGGCGACGCGATGCCTGCCGCCAGCACATCCTTCGATTTGACCAACTCCTCCAACACGCCTTGGACCTGTTCTTCGAAGAATTGGCCAAGTCGCCGATGGGAACGGATGCCGCTGACCAGCGCGTTCATCACGGATTCGCCCTGCCGCCGTAGCGTTTCCTGAGCAGCCTCGCGTTCGTGACAGTACTCGTGGTACTGCCAAGTGGCCAGGGCGCACCAGCCCACGAGCACGGCACCCCAGGTTGTCAGTCGCTGCCGGAACATTGAGAACTCCTTACCGAACTAATAGCGTTTCGCCGTCGCGAGGGCAAGGCAGGACTCCCTGGCGACGGTCTTTCCCACGCGTGAGCGTGACGGAGGGGCAACTCGGATGCCAATCGGTTCCCGGGCAAGCGAGATTCCGCGCCGCGTGTGAGGCATCACGTACCGGATTCATGCTTGCGGGCTCGGCCGACGCGTAACTGCGCAATAATTTCACAGTGTTCCGTGACCTGAGGCTGGCCTTTGCCACCGCGATGATTGGGATCTACGTCCTGCTGGTGGCGCAGATGGGATCCTTCACGGTGCCGCTGAGCGTCCTGTTGACTTATCAGAGCCGAACCGACACACTCGACGGGCGTTGGCGCTGATCGTTAACACCCAGGGAATAGGAACCGAGGACTATGCTCGCACCTCCAGTGATCCGCGACTGGGGCGACCGCTACCGCCGGTTCGTCCAGGAGATTGCTGCGCGATGAGGCTCTACCTGGACGTCTCCTGCCTGAACAGGCCCTTCGACGATCAACGGCAGACACGTGTCCGACTGGAAGCCGAGGCCGTCATCCTGATTTTCGAGCAGGCCGAGCGGGGACGGTGGACGCTGGTCTCGTCGGAGATGGCGGTGATTGAAGTCGACGCCATCCCAGATGCCGTGCGGCAGGCCCGCGTCCGCTTGCTTTTGCCCGAAAGCCCGCACGTGCGTAAACTAGGTGAGGTCACCTTCCGACGCGCCGCCGAACTGGAAACGCTCGGTTTCAAACCCGCGGATGCCGTGCATCTGGCGGCCGCTGAAGAGTTGAGTGTGGACGTGTTCTTGAGCTGCGACGATCGGTTATGTCGACTGGCCAAACGCCGTCGGCGGCAGTTGCGGGTTGAAGTGGCTAATCCCTTGGAATGGCTGAAGGAGATCGGTGATGACGCTGACGCTTGATCAGATTCGGCAAGAGGGGTTGGAGGCGCTGCGGCAACGACTAGGCCGGGCCGGGATGGTTCGTTTCTTACAGCAGTTCGAGACCGGTCAGGGGGACTACGCCCGTGAGCGCCACGACTGGACCGACCAAACCACTCTGGCCGATCTGCGCGCGCTGACACGTCCCCAACCCCGCCGTGGTAGCGGTCCCCGTTCCTGACTTCGGTGTTACGGCTGAAACCTTGCATCTAGGAGCCACGCGGTGAAGATCGAAACGCCACAGATTGAAGCGTCGTACGCGGTAGCAAAGAGCGTCTATCTGTCTTCGCTCACAAAGGAAACGGGCGCAAGGCAACTCCAAGATCAAAGGGGGCAAAGATACTGTGGCCAACGCAATCGCATTGTGTCCAAATTGCCACCGAAAGCTACACTTTGGAGTCGTCGATGCCTAACGCCGCGGGCAGGGTGGCATTCCAGAGCCTAAACAATGGGCGCGGGGAAGTAGCAACGGCGGACCAGGGGAATCGGGGGCACTCGCGAATCCACCACGCCCTTCGTTCGTCAGGGACGTGCCACGCGACCGGTCGCTGTGGTGGTCGAAACGTCCGCGCCAGTTCCGGAGATTCGTCCGACGCGAGGGCCGCTACCTGACCATCAGCCAGTTCGGACAGATCGCCCGCGATGACCGCCTCGTCGCCCGTGAAATCCGTCCAGGAATCCCCGACCTTCTTCTTCAGCACTTCGGCCCAGCCGTCTTCGTTGATGCCGTGCTGCACCGACGTCTCGACGGCCTGGCCATCTTCCAGCAGGTAACGGTCGGTCTGATTTGCCCCTGCTCGGCTCCGCTCTCGCTTTATCAGATAGCGACGATTTCGAGATTTATCTTGGTTGGCTTACCAGACGGAGCAAGAACATGGCTTACGAATTCACGAGTCAGAACTTTTCCACCCAGGTCCTCAAGTCCGATGTGCCGGTGCTGGTGGATTTTTGGGCATCCTGGTGTGGACCGTGCCGGATGATCGCGCCGGTGATCGATGAACTGGCGGGCGAAAGCGGTGGCCGCTATCGCGTTGGCAAGCTGAACGTCGACGAGGAATCGCAGATCGCCCAGCAGTACAGGATCGAGGCCATCCCCACGCTGCTCTTGTTTCGAAACGGTCGGATCGTCAAAGTATTTCAGGGCGTTCAGTCGAAACGGGCGCTGCAGGCCGCGTTGGAAGAGGCGGCAGCAGCGGCAA
>JAPLNJ010000361.1 GCA_026692885.1 Planctomycetota bacterium
ACAGTAAATGTGCCCAGGGTGGCGCGCAACTTCGCACTGCGGCCAGTTGCGGGATTCACGGTCTCGCGTTCCGGTTTCCAGGCGACATGCCAGCTGCGCTATGACGACGGCGTGGTCGAATTCAATTCAAATGGCGGCAGCTTGGTCTTGGCCGACTGAATCTCGATCGTCAGAGGAGTCGCGTTGCGATCTTGATAGATGTCCGGAACCTCGTTGACCATCGCCCCCATTCCGCCCGCCGGCAGATCCGCGACGTTCCCCTTCACGGAAAACTTGCTGACGAGCACCACGTAGGCTCCTGGACGAATCGGGGTGTTGGACGACGCAACCTCGACGATCGTGAAAGCCCCCGTGGCGTCGGTGCTTCCGCTGTGCATCCCTAACGCAACATCCCCCTTGGGAAGAAGTTGTACCTGCGCTCCGCTGAGCGGCTGGCCATCCAGCAACACTTTAATGGCAATGACCACGAGCAACTCAACCAGCGTGAAACCGGCGCGACTCTTGTGGAGGAAAGAAGATCGCATCATACCACCTCTAAGTAGGGAATAAGAGGCTTTGCGAGGATCGCCATACGTAGCCGCAGGGCGCAATATAGGGGACAACGGAAGCCACGGCAATAGTCGCACGTCAGGCTGGAAAGCCTGACCTATTTAGTTGGCCACTGGGCGAGGAGTTCCGCCAGACGCCGCTGCTGCGGCTGGGGCAGCGCGGCGATCAAGTACTGACTGGGGGGATCGAAGTAGAATACGCCGCCGGGGGCCGCAGGACCGGCGGCCAGCAACCCCAGTTCTCCGCGAATCCGTTCGATTAACGGCTCCGGCGTCTGCGGCTCAGGGAGCAACGCTCCGGCCGGATAAAATTCCACCTCCGGACGAGCTGCCAGCCTCGCCGGCGTGGTGATCTCCAGCGTCTGGCCGTCAATAACGCGATAAGCCAAGTCCAAGGGACGCAGCAGGCTGTCCAAGGCCGCACCCAAAGTTTGAGCCTGGGCGGCGAGCGTGGTCTCCGCCTCGGGGTTCCAGCCCAACTCCGCCACGGCTTGCCAATCGACCAACACCTGGACTCCGGTGTCCTTGCGCAGTTGGTCAAGGATCCGCACCAACAGCGTCGGGGTCAGGTAGTTCAGCGTGACGCGGGTGGCCAGCGCCTTGGCCGCCAATGCGCTCCGCGGGATTAGTTGGAATAACTCCGGGTTCAAGCTCGACTGGGGCGGGAGACCGCGCGCGACTCGCAGTCTGTCACAGAACAACAGCGTCCGAAACAGGACGGTGTCGCGGTGCTCGATCACCAAGGACGGCATCTCGCCTGTGACCACGCCCGCACCTCCGTGGGCCTGCCAGGATTCCGGCTCGACCATCGCCACGATCAGGTCCGTCAACTGTCCCAGTCGCCGGGAATCGTCGCCGACCAAGTCCTGAACGGAATGCTTGTGTGAGCGGTGGGCACCCTGCGGAGTGGGGGGGCGAGTCACCAGCACTTGATCGTCCACCACGACGTAGCCCAACCGCAGCGGCTGCAGTGCCGCCCTGAGCACCTGGTCGACGTTGGTCTTGTCCAATTGGACCGAGACCGGAGTCTGAGGCGTGACCTTTACCAACGCCAACGCATCCGGATCCAACGTGATCGGGATGGTGCTGAAGCTGGCGATGAACTGTAGCAGGTCGAGCAACGGCGTCTTGGTGAATTCGATCGAAGGAATTTCATCCTTCAGACGCTGGGCGACGTCCACCTGGCGCGGCGCTGGACGCGGCGCCGAAGGCGGCACAGATTGAGCGGCCGCCGGGTCCGTCTCCGCGGGCCTATCCATGCCGGATTCCGAAGCGGGCAGCGCAGGAGCAATCGGCGTGGTGTCCATGAAGGGGGCAAAGGAGCTGAAGCCCGGCGCGGGCGCCGCCGTGTCGGCCGCGGCGGGCTTTCCGGCTGTCTCCTGTGGCGTGGTCGTCGCCCCGGCAGCGGACGGCGTCTCCGGCGGCTTCGCGATGGTCGTGGGATTAGCGTCTTCGCCGGTTTGCGCCACAGGCTGCGCGGACGGGTTGGCTTGGGGTTCGCTGGCCGACGGCGCATCTCCTGTCGGTTCCGGCGGCGAAGATTCGGTGGGCGTGGGAGCGACGGGATGGATCGTGCCGGTGTCCGGCTCGGGAGATCTCGGCGGCGGGACTGCGGCGTCCGACCCTGCGGCGCGGGGACCGGTCGGGGAAGCAGACGAGTTCCACGCGGCCAGGACTCCGAACACGACCAAGGCCAAGGCCAGTCCCACGGCAGCAGCCCCGCCGATCAGCAGCCCCTCGCGCCGTCGGGGAACCGTCGCCGCCCTAGCGGCGGTGGCCGCGGACGGTTCGAGCTGGCCGTCGGCTCGCTCGTCCGGGGGCGCAAGCGACGTGGCGACCGTGGCCTCCACCGGTGTGCTGTCGTCGTGCAGCGCTGGGCCGACGGCGCCCGACTCCACGGCTCGGCCGGAGCCTCGCCCGCCCGACGTGTTCGGCTCCGGCACATCGGGTTCCGGCGCGTCAGCCACCGCGGAGAACGCGGTGGGGACAGGGGGGGGCTGCCGAGACTTTGACAATTCTGCGGCTGGCGCCGGCGCGCTGACGACGGGTGGCTTGGCCGTCGGCGCAGCCTGGGGTGGAGGCGTCGTCGGCGTTTCGGCCGGGGCCCTTGGTCCAGCCTTCTGGGCGGCAACTTGGTCGGCGTCGCGCCCCTGCGGTGGTGGCTCGACCAGCACCATGCTGCCACAGTGTGGGCAGATGGAGATCTGGCCGATGGTCGATGCGTCGAGGACCTTAAGACGTTTCTGACAGGTCGTACAGGTAATGCTGAACAGTTCCACGCAAGACCATCCTTTGGCACTGTGTTAGGGCCGGGTGCGGGGGAGCGCGAAGCTCTCGCCCTCAATCTACCGCGCGACCCGGCCTGTCTGCAAACGGCTGGCCTTACGCGGAACAAGAACTTTGGTCAACCCACTTGACGAAAAAAAGTTCGGCCTCATATTCGTGAAAGCTGGCCGCTGATGTTTCACGGTGCAACGGCCCCAGGGCGAATCGCCGGCAGCCCGATTCCGTCGTGGTTAGTTTTGGCCACAAGCTTTGACAACAAGCTTTGACAAGGAGACCCTGTCATGAGGCGTCGCGCAAAGATCTCAATCATCGGTGCGGGCCACGTGGGCGCCACCACCGCTCACTGGTGCGCCGTGGCCGAACTGGGTGACATCGTACTGATCGATGTTCCAGCCGCCGGGGGCATGCCCAAGGGCAAAGCCTTGGATTTGCTGCAAGCCTCGCCGATCATCGGCTTCGACTCGAACATCATCGGCGCGACGGATTACGAGGCGACCGCGAACAGCGACATCGTCGTGGTGACCGCGGGGATCGCCCGCAAGCCGGGCATGAGCCGCGACGACCTGTTGCTCACCAATGCCAAAATCGTCGGTGCAGTGGCCGAGCAGATCAAAGCCACCAGCCCCGAGGCGATCATCATTGTGGTCAGCAATCCGCTGGACGCGATGGTGCAGCGGGCTTGGCAAGTCAGTGGTTTCCCCACGTCACGCGTGCTGGGACAAGCTGGCGTGCTCGATACGGCCCGCTATCGCACCTTCATCGCCATGGAGTTGGGCGTGAGTGTCGAGGATGTGTCGGCCCTGTTGATGGGCGGTCACGGTTCGACGATGGTGCCCTTGCCCAACCACACGGCGGTGGGCGGGATTCCGATCAAAGCGCTGCTCGGCCCGGAGAAGTTAAGCCAGATCGTGGATCGCACGCGGCATGGCGGTTCGGAGATCGTGAATTACCTGCAGACGGGCAGTGCGTTCTACGCCCCGGCAGCGGCGGTGGCCCAAATGGTCGAGGCCATCGTGAAGGACAAGAAGCGGCTGATTCCGTGTGCGGCCTATTGCGACAAAGAGTACGGGGTCGGGGGTTACTACGTGGGCGTCCCGATCATCTTGGGCGGCAATGGCGTGGAGCGAATCATCGAACTCGCGCTGACGGATGAAGAAATGGCCGAATTCCAGAACAGTGTCGAGGCGGTCAAACTGCTTGTCAAGGTGATGCACGAAATGCTTGGACCGAAGGCCAGCTAGCGGCCGGTACGGCTTCGGCGCGGGGCCTTGATCGGAAGGTTGCGCAGCGTAATCGCGAAGCGTCGGCGAGGAAGAGCAGCATTTTTTTGTTGACGCTTGGCGCTTACGATGATCCCCGGTTAGCCTTTTGCACAACGTTTCGATCAAGGCCTCGGCGCGATCGCCAGCAAGCTGACATTGACATGGCGGCCGCGCTGATTTACAACGCCCCGTCGGTGGACTTGACCCTGAGGTTGCGAACTGCTGTCAGTGCTGGTAACGGTTGGGATGGCTGAGCCTAAGCGAAGCCCCCGACCGCGACTTCTGGGGCCTCGCTGTGATCTGCCCCAGCCGTCCTTCAGCGAACATTTCGCAAGGTATACGATCAAGGCCCGCGTGAACTTCCTGACCCAGACACACCCCTCCCTCCGTCGCGACAAACCGCCATGAACCGCATGCAATGTTGGCCGGCTGAAAGTCTTAAGTCTCCGACGTCTGCCGCTCGGGTCGAGCAGTCGGTGCTACAGTTCTCCCAGCACCGAGACTTGGCGTATGCCCTGTTCGCCCCGCTGCATTATGAATCGAATTACGGTTATCCGCTGTTGGTCTGGCTGCACGGTCCCGGCGATGACGAGCGTCAGTTGTGTCGTGTCATGCCGCACATCAGCCTGCGGAATTATGTGGGAGTTGGGGCGCGTGGTTGCTGCGAACCAGCTCCGGGCGGTCTGGGCTTCCAGTGGCAGCAGCAGGCAACCGCCATCCAAGCCGCCGAGCAGCGCGTGTTTGACGGCATCGAGATTGCCTGCCAGCGTTACCACATCGACGAGGACCGTATTTTCTTGGCCGGTTATCAGTGCGGTGGCACCATGGCGCTGCGGCTGGGATTGCAGTATCCGCGTCAGTTTGCCGGCGTGCTTTCTGTCGGCGGGCCATTCCCGACGGGTTTGGCACCGCTGGCCCATTTGCGGCAAGTCCGCCGTTTGCCGATTTTCCTCGCCCAGGGCCGCGATTCCGAGATCTATCCGCAGCACCAATGCTGCGAGGAACTGCGACTGTTCCACGCGGCGGCCATGCACGTCACGTTGCGTCAGTATCCGTGCAACGATGAATTGACGACGCAGATGCTGCACGACATGGACGTCTGGATCATGGAGCGAATCAACGGCGTCTCAGCGGCCTCCAGCCACGACGTGCACGCTTTCCCGGGCGATGCCAGCTAACCCGCGTAGCGGACTGCGATTGAGTCCTAGGTTGCCAGTGGAACACGAGAGACCGTGGACGGGGAGGGCGACGCTCCCGCGGAGCCGTGGGCCGTCCCCGACGGCCCGCTCCGCCTCGGCAGGAGCCTCGCCCTCCCCTGCCATGGGCAACCTAGGACTCCAGCGTACCTCAAAACGCACATTGACACGGCCCTTGTCTTTCGAGTACAAACCGCCCCCGCTTGTTGCCTCCTGGAACCGTGGACCAAGGTCGCTGCGTAGCGACTCTAATCGGAGCGGGGCTATCATGGATGAAGTGTTACGATTTACGCCGCGGGATGGATCCGAGGATCCGAGTTTCGATGTCAGTGACGTGATTGGCGAAATCTGCGAAGCCTTAGAATTGCGGAGCTTTCGCCTGGGAGTGCAGTTCGAAGTCGACGCGCCTCCCTACACCATGCTCCAGGGGGACCGGGAGCAGTTCCGGACGGTCCTGCAACTCCTGCTGGCTCAAACGCTGGAAGTGACATCGCGGGGCAGCGATCTGGTAATCACCGCTTGCCGCGACGAGCACGGCGTGGAAGTCGAAGTCGCCGACAGTGGCACGGGCATCGCCCACCTGTTCGCCCAACCTGCGTCGGCATTCGCCGTGGGTCTGGCGGGGCAAAAGAAGGCCCGGAATGCTTCGGACCTGAGCCGCCTGATCGCAGCCCTTGGCGGCGATATCCGCGTTCAGGATTGTCCGGACGGCGGCGCGGCAATCACGGTGCACTTCCCGCAGCATCTCCAGCGCGCGGCGGCCTAGCCGCGGCGAAGAACTTGCACAACGTGTAGGGTGGGCTGCGCCCACCAAGCACAAGCAGTTGTGGTGGGCCCAGCCCACCCTACGATTTTTTCACAGCCGCTGCGTGTGCCGTCCGCTACGGCACACGGAGTCTGCCTGCACCTTTGAGAAAACACTTGACCAAGACGGGGCTGGGCGAGGCAGCTGCCGAAACCAGCTCGGGAGCGGCCCGACAGGAGCGTCGCCCGCCCTGGTGCGTAGCGTCCACGAGGGAAAACGGGATGGAGTTCTTCAACCAGTGGTCCCCACGCCTCGCCCCGCACCTGCGCTGGCTAAAGCCCACCTCTTGGCTGGCCAGCGTCGTGCTCGGCTTGGCGGTAGCGGGTGCCGTCCTGCTGTTCGCCCGGAAGCCCGGCCGCCCCGCCTACGAACCCCTCTTGAGCGGGCAGACCTGCTCACCTCGCGACATCGCCAAGATGACGGCCACGTTTCGCAAAGCGGGTCTGCCGGAGACCCAAGTCGAGGGCGACCAGATCCACGTGCCCGCCGGCCGGCGCGAGGCCTACCTGGCCACCCTCGACGCCTCCAACGCCTTGCCTGCGGATTTCGACGAGGCGTTGGAAAGGTATGTCGCCAAGAGCAATCCCTTCGCCTCACACCAGCAAAACGAAGTGGGCTACAAGTACGCCATCCAGATGAAGCTGGCAAAGATCGTCGCGGGCATGCGGGGCGTCGAGACCGCGTCGGTCCAGTATGATGAGGTCAAGCAACCAGGCTTTCCGCCGACCATCGAGAAACGCGCCTTAGTGGCGGTCCGGCCCTCCGGCAATCGGCCCCTGGAATACGACCACATCGAGGCTATCCGGGATACGGTCACCGGCTCGATCGGCGGATTGGAGCGAAGCCGCGTCACGGTCACGGATTTGGCGGCGGGCCGCGCTTACCCTGGCAACCCGGAGCACCGCGCCTCACATCTGGCGAGCCAATTCCAAGCCGCCACGCAACGCGCCCTGGAAAAAGAGTTCTGCCAGAAAATCGAACAACGTCTGGCGAAGTATCCCGACGTGGTCGTGGGCGTCAGTGTGCACTTCTCTCCGCCTAGCATCAGGCACTCGTCGGACACCACCCCGCCCGCCGAAGCACCGCCACCGCTGACGCCCGCGCTGGTGTCTGCGTCCATTGACGTCCCGAAGAGCTACTTCAAGAGGGTCTGGAACGACCGGAATTCGGCGGCCTCACGGCGGGTTCCCGACGCTCGGGAATTGCGGGCGATCGAAGCCGAGGTCCAACAGACGCTCGAACGGGCCGTCGCCGCGCTGCTGCCGCCGCCGACCGCCCATCTGCCAGCCGTACCCCAAGTGACCGTGACCTCGTATGACGACCTGACGCCCCTGGCCGCGTCCGCCGTGGGGTTACCGTCCACCCTCACTGCCGGACTCGTGTGGTATTGGCCGATCCTGGGATGCGGTGCCGTGGTGCTGGTGAGCTGGCTGACGTGGCGCGGCCGGCAGGGAACTGCGGCCGGTGCTCCGCGTCACGCCGCAGCTCCCACGGAAATTGGAGCAAGCCACGCGGCAGACGCAGCGGCCACCGAGCCCGCCTGCCGTCCCTGCCCGGTCAGTGCCCCGACTCACCGGGAGTTGACCAACATAATCCAACGTGATCCCGTGGCCGCCGCGCAGGTCTTGCGACATTGGATTGGCGAGGCTGCCTAAGCTATGGACAACACCGCACAACTTCTTCGCAAAGCCGCGATCTTAATCGACAGCCTCGACGGTCCGACCGCCGAAGTCCTCTGCGCGGAGATATCGCCGGAACAAGCGGCCCGCATCCGCCAAGCCGTATCCCAGTTGGGACCGGTCGATCCGAGCGAGCGTCAACGGATCTTGGACGAATTCCTGCGTCTGGGTGCCGCAACCGCCGGAGCCGCGGCCGCTGGCGTGGACCTGGACGAATCGCTGGCGGCCCGCATCGCCGTCGCTGTGGAGGTTCCCGACGAGGTAGCGACCGACTCCTCCACCGCCGCGCCGCGGTTCGCCTTCTTGCAGGCAGCTTCGGCCGAATCGCTGGCGTCTTGTTTCGCGGACGAACACCCCCAGACCATCAGTGTCCTACTCGCCCATCTCCCCGCCCCGCGCGCCGCGCGCGTGCTGAAGCTGTTGCGCACCGAACTGCAAGCGGAAGTCGTGCAACGCTTGGCCCGGCTGGACGACACCGATGCAGACATCCTCGCGGAGATCGAGCGGACGCTGGAACAGTCGTGGCAGACCCACGCGTGTGCCTCCTCCTCGCGTCCGGCTGGCATGGCCACTTTGGAAGCCATTCTGGCAGCCAGTGCGAACGGGGACCGCCCGGCTTTGCTGGAACTCCTGGAATCCACGGATCCGCAGCTGGTCCGGAAACTCGGCTACCCGCAGCCACCAGCCAGCCCGCGGACGGCCGGGGACATCCGCACCGACTGGGATCAGCAGGATTTGGACAGCTGCCGCCGATCGACAACCGCGTTTCGTTTTGCCGTCAGCGTCGACCTCCCGGAAACCGGCCTCGATTTGGAGGTCGACCCTCTGCCGCAGATCGTAGCGTGGACGGCGAGTACCTCGACCGCTGCCGATCCCTCGGCCGCTGGAAGTCCGCCGGAGGCGCTGGACTTTGACGATCTGCTCGCGTTGGACGATGGTGCGCTGGCCAGCATCTTTCGAGCCGCTGATCCTCACGTGGCCTTGCTGGCGTTGACCGGCGCCAGCCCGCAGATGGCGGATCGCATGCTGGGGCAACTGCCGCCGCGCGAAGCCACGGGTCTGGCCCGGCAGATGGAAACCTTAGGGCCGATCCGGCTGCAGGACGTGGCGTGCGCCCAGCAACAGCTGGCGGACTTGGCTTGGCAACTTGTGAAGCAAGGCTCGATCCGTCTGCCCAAGGCGCGCTATTTCACGGAGGCCGTGTGACGGTGGGTAGGTCAGGCTTTCCAGCCTGACGTTCCGTTTGTGTCAGGCTGGAAAGCCTGACCTACTTGGCCGCGTCAGGTGCCACGTTCTCGGGAGGTCGAAGTGGTCATGTTTCGCATCATCAAAGCCTCGGCTGCGAAAACCCCGCCTACGAAGACCTTGCCTCCCGGCCCCGCCGCGGACGACACCGGCTTTGTAGACTTGAGCGACGAGTTGCATGCCCGCTTGGAGCTGGCGCGGACGGAAGCGGACCGTCTGGTAGCCGACGCACGCGACGCAGCGGACCGCATCCGCCGGGAAGCTCACCAGCAAGGCTTGCAGTTGGCGCGCGAAACGGCCCACCAGCAGTCGCGCGAGGAACTCGCGCAATGCCTGGAAACGGCGCTGCCGGCTCTCGATCGGGCGGTCGCGTCGATCGAACGTGAGAAAGCCCAACATCTCCAACATTGTGAACGGCATGTCGTGCGATTAGCGATTGCCATCGCCGAGCGTGTGATCCGCCGCGAGGTGAGTCGTGCACCTGAAATCACGCTGGCATTGGTCCGCGAGGCGCTGGAGTTGGCCGCCAGCAGCGAACAGATCACGGTGCACCTGCATCCCTCCGATTACGAGACTTTGCACGACAGCCTCAGCCAGCTGACGGCCCGGCGCCGCGGAACCAAGCCGTGGGACATTGTCGCCGATCCCCAGCTCGCTTTGGGAGCGTGTCTGGTGAAGACAGAATTTGGCGTCATCGACCAGCAGTTCCAGGCGCAACTTGCCCGGATTGAAGAGGAGCTTACTTGACCCATGCAAGCCCTGATCTCCCAGCTCGACAGCATCCTGCCGACAGCCCTGACCGGCTGTGTGGTCCGCACGGATGGTGCCACGACGGCAGTCGCCGGCTTTCCGGCTCCGGTCGGCTCGCTGGTCGAGATTGAGCGGCATGGCGGGAAACCGGTCCACGGCGAAGTGATCGGCTTTCGCGAGCAGCTGACGCTGGTGTCCCCGCTGGGCGAGCTCACCGGTGTCCGCTACGGCAGTCGCGTCCGGTTGACGCAGACCTCACGCTTTATTCGCCTCGGAGAGGGTCTGTTGGGCCGCGTCATCGACGCCCGCGGTCGATCGATCGACGATCTGCCCGAACCGATCCTGCGGCAACGTGCCGCGCTCCAGCGCACGGCACCTCCGGCGCTGGAGCGGCCGCACATCGATCGGCCGCTGGCGACCGGTATCCGCGCCATTGATGGCTTGTTACCTTGCGGCCGCGGCCAACGCATGGGCATCTTCGCGGGCGCGGGCGTCGGCAAGAGCGTACTCTTGGGCATGATGGCGCGGGCCACCGCGGCGGATGTGAACGTGATCGCCTTGATCGGAGAACGGGGCCGCGAGGTGAACGAATTCATTCAGCGACAACTCGGCCCGACGGGGCTGAAGAAGAGCGTGGTGGTGGTGGCGACCAGTGACGAACCGGCGCTGGTCCGTGTCAAAGCCGCCCTGACGGCCACGACCGTCGCCGAGTACTTTCGCGACCAGGGCCGGGACGTGTTGCTGGCCATGGACTCGCTGACGCGGTTCGCCACAGCGCAGCGTGAGATCGGGCTGGCCGCTGGCGAACCGCCCGCCATGCGCGGTTTTCCGCCGTCGGTATTCGGCGCTCTACCGCGCTTGCTGGAACGGGCCGGCCGGTCCTCGTCCGGCTCCATCACGGCGTTTTATACCGTGCTGGTCGAAGGCGACGACCTCAACGAGCCGATCAGCGACGCGGTCCGCAGCTTGCTGGACGGCCACATTGTGCTATCACGCAAACTGGCGGGAGCGGGCCATTATCCGGCGATCGATATCCTGGAAAGCGTCAGCCGTTTGGCACCCTGTGTCTCGACGCCCGCACAACAGTCCGCGATGCATTGGCTGCGCGGATTGCTCGCCGCCTATCGTGACCACGAGGATCTGATCTCCGTAGGCGCCTACCGGGCGGGGACCAATCCGCAGGTCGACCTGGCCCTCGCCATGCGCGACCAATTGGCCCGCTACCTGCGGCAGGCCCAAGATGAGCGGAGTCCCCGCGAGGACACCGTCCGGGAGTTGCTGCGACTGGCCGAAGCCAGCGGTGCGGCCGCCTGAGAGTTGGTCGGTGACTGTGAGATACGCGCAGCTAACGGTTCCCCTCGCCCCGGTACTCCGGGGAGAGGGGTTAGAGGCAACGCCGTTAAGCATTTTGGTAGCCGAATTCGCCAGAATTCGGGTGTTTGCCGTGAATCCGCGAAGTCTGGCGACTTCGGCTACGACGTACGTGCCGGTGTTTGCCCGCGTCAAAATCCTTAACGGCGTTGGGTGAGGGGGGCCAGGCCAGCGACTCTGCCCCTCACCCCCCAGCCTGGCCCGCGCAAAATTGTACCCCAGAGAGTCATTGCAGTGGTGAGAGCTGGTCCGGCCTTTGTTCCCGCTTGGCATGTCGGGTCCCCATCCGGGCTTGCCCCGAATGGCACGAGGTTAAGCGAAACCTCCGATCCCCACTGGGCTTGCCCCAGTGGACAAGAGGTTTGAAAACCAAGGCCGCGTACCGCAACCACACCCCGTCCCCTTCGCCGCATTCACCGCCGCCTGCGGCGGCGGTGAATGCGGCGAAGGGGAATAGGGGGGGACCGCTATTAGTGACCAAACCCTTTTTCCACAGGGACAGGCCCAGTGGGGGATGTGGCGGAATGACAACACTTACCCTTAACCTCGTGC
>JAPLNJ010000362.1 GCA_026692885.1 Planctomycetota bacterium
TTGCGCAAAACGCTAGCAGCGGATCATCGTAACCCCACGCGTCAGCGAGGAAACGCCGCTCTTCCTCGCTTACGCGTCGGGTTACGATGCGCAACCTTAAGTGCCCGCTCAGAAGTTTTCTGGTATTCAGCACGAGACAGAAACCCGGTTTCGGAGAGACCGGTCCACGTGGGCCCGTAGATTTGGGCGGGCCTTGATCATAAGGTTGCGCATCGTAACCCGACGCGTAAGCGAGGAAGAGCGGCGTTTCCTCGCTGACGCGTGGGGTTACGATGATCCGCTGCTAGCGTTTTGCGCAACCTTATGATCAAGGCCGCAATCTACCATCACCGCCGGAGTGCAACAATCATCGCATCAATCAGCGCGCATGTCCCCTTATTGGTCCCGCTGCGTCAGGCGACCTTCAAGATTCTGCGGACGAGCAGCAAGGTGGGGAGATAGGCGAGGATGTACAACCACAACCAGCCCACGTCGATGGCGGCCAGCCGGGCGGCAAGGGGGCCGGGATGGTCTCCCAGCACACGTGCCAGCGGTCGCCAGAAGACCGGTTCAAGTCGTGGCTTCGGGTAGACCACCCGCAACTCCTGGATGGGCGAATCACCGGCAACCTTCGTGATCCGCGGAACTGGCGGATATTCCTCGCCGAGCACCACGCACACCGTCACGGGCGGATGTCCGGGGGTCGTCACCGCCACGGGAAATTGCCCGCTCCTATCTTCCGGCGGGCGAACCAGCCAGGTGATTCCCTGTGGAGGAAGGCCTGCTGCGAGATAGGCCTGCAAGTCGTTAGCCGTCTGCTCGCGGGCCAGATCGGGGGCGGCCTGCAGTTCCCACGGTGCAGCCGGATCGCTTCGCGGCTGACGATAGAGCGCCAGTAACCGCTCCAGCGTTTGACGCAGGGGCGACAGGGTGCGCTCGCGAGGCGTCGCGTCATCGACGGCCACCGGTGGCGGCACTTCGATCCGAATGGGCTCGCGCCAATCACTTTCCACCAGCGCCACGACCTGCACGGCCGATCCCGCCGTTACGTTCCAGACCGCAGGATCGATGCGCTGCTTGAACCAGAGGAACGGCAGCAGCATCGGTCCCAACAGGACGGCGATGGGCACCAGCGCCGCCAGCAATGTTCGCAATTGGACGGGTGTGGCCAGACGCAGCAAGGCCGCACGACGGCGCGAATCCTGCGGAAGCGCGTGGGCCTGCTTCTGCAATGCGGCCGCCCGATGTTTGGCCTCCCGCAAGCGGCGATTATCGGTGACCAGTTTCTGCACGATGAGCGTCAACGCGGCAAGGCCCGCAGCGATCATCGCCACCGTCGCCGGCTTACCCCAAGAGCGGACCATCGGCCAGAACAAAAAATCCAACGCCGAGAGAGTCGGTTGGTACGCCCAGCATTCCGGCAACAGAAACACGGCCAGCAGATAGGCCGCCCAAACGATCGCCAGCACGTTGCGAAGCCTGGCCGCCCGCCGGTCCTTGGGCCCCGGCGGCGGCGGGATCAGTTCCTGCGGGACGCGCACGTCGTCGGGGTCGATGGCTGCGGACGCCACGGTTTGTCGGCCGGCTTCCGAGCTGCTTCCCACCCACCCGCGGTCACCATCGACGCGCAGCAATTCTCCCTCGCGGAACAGTTGGGTCGCCTCGGGCAAGACGACAGCGGGAAGTCCCATTTCGCGCGCTACCACCGCCCCGTGCGACAACGAACCGCCACGTTCCAGCACCAATCCGGCGGCGTTGACGAACAGCGGCGTCCAGGACGGATCGGTGCTCGGGCAAACCAAAATGTAGCCGCGGCCCAAATCACCGGCGTCCGCCGGAGCAGCCAGAATCCGCGCGGGGCCCGACGCTTCGCCCGAGGAGACGGCGAAGGCTTGGTGGCCATCCGCCGTCGGTTCCCTGTCCGGCATGGCGCCCAGAGCGTCGAGCGTCGGTTGGTCAATCACACGCGGCAGTTTGAGCCGAGCCTCGGTGCGGTAGGCAAGCTTGCGCTGCTCAATCAGGTGAAACGGAGCGAAGCCGACACGGATGGCATCGAACAGATCATCACGCGTCAGGCAGAAGACGTCCTGGCCAACGTCCAAACGCCGACCGGCCTCGAGGGCCAGGTCGCGCAGCAGATCGTAGCCGAGCATCAAGAAATCCTTGGCGTCTTCGCGGAAGGCGACATAACGCCGCACGAGCTCGACGCAGCGTTCGAACTCCCGGCGGTCGCGGCCGGAAAGTCGCTCGCGGAGCAGCTGAATCCGCCGCTCCACCGCCTCCGCGTGGCGGCGATAGCGTTCCTGCGGGCTGTCGCCGACCGCGAGGCGAGCCGCCATCGCGTGGACGGCCTCCGGCTGCTCCCGCCAGCGCGGGGCGGCCAGGTCAAATTCGCCGGAAGCCCGATGGCCATGCTCGGCGAGCCAGGTTGCCAATGGTCGCTGCCCCTGACCCACCTCGTACAGTTCCAGATCGCTGCTGACCGTCCGATCGGGCGGGCCGCCGGAGGAGATCAGCAGCGCCAGTGAGTCCGGTTCCTCATCCCAGAACTGCTCCGCCAGAAAGACACGTAGCTCGGCCAGTGCCATTTCGCTGATCAAACTCGGCAACAGTGATTGCGGCCCGAACGTGTCGAGCACCTGCTGTTCGTGCGTCTGCCAGCAGTCTACGAGTTGCTCGGCAGAAAGCGACCGCAAATCCAGCTGTTTGGCGTCGGCGACATAGCGCGCGAGGCTGGGAAAGAAGCGGTCGCGGAGCTGACGGTCAAAATCGGCCGCGAGGGCCTGGAGTTTCGCCGTCGCGGCCGCCAGTCGGCGCCCGGCTTTCAGACGCGAGGCCAGCGATCCGCGCGGCAGCGTCGGCGGCGTTTGCGAGGCGTCGGGGCTGCGTTGCAGCTCTACCAAGTCGTAGGCGAAGGGGAAGTTCTCGAAGAACATGTCCGGCGCTCGTGAGACGTCCATGTAGATGCGCCCGGCAAGGCAATCCAAGAAGCCTTCCCGATTGACGGTTGGCGAGGGGGCGAAGCCCGCCTGGCGATACATCGCCCCGAACCCACCGGACCCCGACATGAAACGCCGGAGGATGCTCCATGTCAACGGCGTCGGATGCGGGAGCGATTCCGCCAAGTTGTGCAGTACCCAGGGCCCGCGGCCCGCGGCCAATGCCTGACGCAGTTGCTGCCGCGTACTACGCAGCACATCTTCGTAGGCCTCGGCATCCTGCAGCGTGGTGATCGGGCGCGCTTGCAGTACGAACAGTTTCCCGGCGTGGATCGCCCATTCGATGTCCTGCGGCGCGCCGAAGTGCGCGGCAACCCGCTTTCCTAAGTGCCAGAGGCGATGTACGTCGCGCCCGCACAGGCAGGGCTGCCGACGACGCAACTCCTCCACCAGGGGATCTTCGCGCGAGCCGGCGGTGACCTGCATGTGCTTGTCGGCGATGCTGGCCGCCAGCACCCGACCGGTTTCCTGATCCAGTCGCAGGGTGTCCGGTTGCACTTGGCCGGAGACCACCGCTTCGCCCAGTCCCCAACTCGCTTCGACGAGCATCTCGCGATGCCCGTTGGGGTGCGGGTTGGTGGTAAACAGCACGCCGGCGACTTCGGCGGATACCAGCCGCTGCACCAGCACCGCCATCGCCACACCCGACGGGTCAATCCCCTGCTCGTGAAGGTAGGCTCGGGTGCGCGGGGTGTGCAGACTCACCCAGCAGCGCCACACCGCGTCCAGCAGCGACGCTTCGCCTACGATGTTTAGGAACGTCTCGTACTGACCCGCCATGGAGGCGGTGGCCGTGTCCTCTGCGGTCGCGGACGAGCGAATCGCCACAGGTCCTCCGGCCATCGCATGGTACGCCAGCCGGACTTCTTCGGCGACCACAGCCGGCAATTCGGCTGGGACGCTCCCCACCGCTGCTTGTTCCTGTGCCAAGCGGTAGGCGCGGGTGGTGATGACAAAACCATCGGGAACGGGAAACCCCGCGCGGATCAGTCGGCCGAGGTTGGCGGCCTTGCCGCCCGCCAGCGATATGTCGCGGCACTCGCCCAGCGACTGCGTGTAGACGCGCGTGTAAGTCATTCGATGCTCCCCGATCCGACCAAGCAGTGCAGACCGCCCGTCTCGCTACCTACCACGACCCGTCCTCCGGCAATCTGCGGCGCAGCCAGCGTCAAACCGGAGCCCGGTTTGGCCTGGTCGTTCAAGTACGTCTTCTCCAACACCTTGCCGTCTTTAGGATCCAAGACGGCGAGATACCCGTCGCTGCTGACCGCATAGATACGCTGACCGGTGAACGCACAGCCAGCCAGCACGGGCGACTTTCCACTGACAGAAGTGCGCCACCGAACTTGGCCATCCTCAAGAGCCAAGGCGGTCACCTCGCCGGTGCGCGAGGGGCAGATCAGGATCCCATCGCGACCGGCGATCGGTCCCATCACGGCGTCGTCCAGCGACGTTTGCCAGCAGATTTCGCCGGTCCGGCGATCCAGGGCCACAACCAGCCCTCGCGCTTGCGGATGCGAATGGACGAAACTGCCGTTTCCCGCGCCGGCGATCACCAGGTCGCCGACGAGCGTGATAGCACTGGTGACGGGCAGCGCCAGCGGCGTGCGCCAGGCGACGCGAGCCAGCTGTTTCTCGCGCAGTTGTTCGTCGGCTTCGCTACGGAGTGCCACGACCGCATTCCCATTGAAACCGCTGCCGATGTAGACGAGGCCGTCAGCGCCGACCGCTGGCGAGCTTTCCGGATCGTTCACAGGCTGCCGCCAGAGTTCCCGGCCATCCTCGATACGCACCGCCACGACGAAGCCCGGGTCGCTGACAGATCTTCCGTCCGGGCCTTCGATCGCGCCCGCACCGACGACGGCCAGATCGCCAAAGATCGCCGGCGAGGACTCGATGTGCAGCGTTGTCTTCACCGCCCAACGCAACCGCCCGGTGGTGGCATCGAAGCAGAGCAGCGCGCAATCGCGATCCGTGTGCAGGCCCTGCCCAATCACGAGGTATCGACCGTCCGCCGTCAATGCCGGCGAACTGAAGAATGGTCGCAGGTCCTCGCTTCCCGCCTGCGTGATCTGCCAGAGTGGCTGGCCGGTCGCGGTGTCGAGGCAAGCCAGCAGGCCGACATAGCTGCCGAGCTCCGACTGACAACCGGCGGCGAAGATTCGTTGTCCGGCGACGAGGGGAGTGGAAATGAACATGGTGTCTTCGGGCCGGAAGCTCCACCGCGGCTTGAGTTGGACAGGCGAAGGCCCGCCGCTGAAGCCACAACGGGTGAAGTCGTGTCCGAGAACTTGGGGAGCGTTCGAGCCATTCTGGTCGGCCGGAGCGGCAACCGGAGAAGGAGCTTGAGCGTCAACCGGAGCGTCAGCCGAAACGTCCGTCAGGGAAGCGGCCAGAGAAGTTGGCGTCTTGCCGGCGCGTTCCTGCGCGATCAGCTGCTCGGCCACTCTGGCCCAGTCGTAACGAGCCGTTGCCCGAGCCTCGCTGCGCGCGCCAGAACGAAACGCTGTGCCAGATGCCAACCACCAGGTCGTGAGGGCCAGACTCAAGGCTATCGCCCCCGCCGATACGCTGGCCGCCACCGGCCGCTGGCGGCAAAGTCGCAGCACTTCGCGGGGCTTGAACGCGACGGCCGCGAGACTAGCCAGGGCCGCCAGAATCGTCGGCAGTAATGCGGCGCCGGCGCTCGTGAAAATCGGAACAACTGCGAAAGTGTTCATGGCTGCTTGTCCTAGCACCAAACGGTTCTCGGGGTTGTCGGTGTCAAGCATGGGGTTTTACGGTTTCGCAGAGACGGACCGCCAGCGGGGGTCAGACGTACAGATTTCAGTTTTCGCGGGCAAAAGGCTTTCCCAAGGCTTGGGCCCACGACCGCGAAAACTGAAATCTGTACGTCTGACCCCTTGTCTCACGCCCTGTCCCTGCTGAACCGCTTGCCCCGTTCACAGGTTCTACTCGGGACAGGACCAGAACTCACTCGGGCGTAATCTCCCGTAGGCACCAAGCGATCAGACGCTGCTCACGGTCCGTCTCAGCATGGTTCAAGGCGACCTCGACCTGCTCCTTGCCCGAGGCCGCCGCTGTCCCCATGTAGCCCAGCGCCACCGCCGCACGCTCGCGCATCACGAGGTCCTTGTCGGCCAGATGAGGCGTCAGGATGTCGAGTGCTTCCTCGGCGCCGCACGCCAGGATCTTGTAGCCCCACCCCGGCACGTCGCCAGCCGTTCCGTCCATGATCTTGTGGGCCAGCAAGCGCGCGGCAGGACGGAGTCGGTCGCCCAATTCGTGAACGTACGACTCGTAGATGTACAGCGCAAAGTCGGGGCCTTGTCCTCCCGGACCGCCGGGGCCGGGCATGCCGAATCCCCCGCGGCCCAGCCAAGGGAAGCTCTGATCCGACTCGATCGCCCATAGCGTCGCCGACGGGAGCACGGGATTCTTGATCCTCACGCTGCGGATAGTCGAGGCAGCATCCTTGGCGACCGGACCGAGCAGCGCGAGATAGATCATCATGTTGTAGCCCTCGACCTCGGAGGCGGTGGGCAGGGTGCGAACCATAAAGTCGACAGCCGGATGAGCCTCTGCGCCGCCGATCTGCGACATCGCACGCACGGCCGCCCAGCGGACGGACGGCTGGTCGGCCGACAACATCTTGGCCAAGCGTTGGAGCGCAGGGCGCGCGGCCGCTCCGATCCGGCCCAGTGCATCGGCCGCGTCGATCGCCAGCTCGGGATCGTCTAGCAGCGGTGTGACAGCTCCGGCCGCTTGCGCAGCAGCCGGCCCCAGCATGGAGATGGCCTGCAGCGCGGTAATCCGCAGGGACGCCTCGGGATTTTGCAGCAGACCCGCCAGCTTGCCGACCACCGAAGCCGCCGCCGGACCCGCCAGGCCCACGGCCCGAGCCGCGTCACGCTGCTCCGCGAAATCCTTGCTGTCCAAACTCCGGCTCAAGAGTTCGATTCCGCGTGAGTCGAGGGGATCGATCTTAAGGAGCGCGGCCGCGGCCGACAGACGGACGCTCGGCGTCGGATCATGGAGCAGCTCCGCCAAGGGACCCACCGCGGCAAGGGCCTTGCGATCGAGGCACCGCAGGTCATTCGCCGCCTCCGCGCGTACCAAGTCGTCTGGTGCCTTGAGTTTTGCGAGGAGTGCTTCGAGGTCTCCTTCGTCAACGGATCCCAGGCCGATGAAATAGGCGGGATTTGCCGATGCTGCCATCACCATCGGCGGCATCTTCAGATTGGCGCGGATGCGTTGGACTCTGACCAGCCCCGGCAGGTTCGGACGGTTCAGGGCCAAGTCGAAGCTGGCCCCCTCGTTGTCCGCGCCGTAGGCGACGACTGTGAGCACGGCGTCGTGGCCCGCCAGCATGAGCCCGATGTTTTCCGCCAAGCGTGACACGTTTCCGTAGTAGGCCAGCGGCAGGTCCGGCCGATCCTTTCCGAGTTTCCAAGATCCCGTGCCGGACGAACGCACCTGATACCACCCCTGGCCGACACAGATCAGGGCCGCACTCCGCGAGGTGAACAGGACGCCCCGCGCCCCAGGCGCGGCCCATTGCAAAATCTGTCGCGGGATCGCCGCCCCGTCGGCCGACGCAACTTCGTGCCGAAGCGGGTCCAAAGAGAGCTCCCCTTGCAGAGCGCGAACCTCTTTCAGAACCAGCTCGCGTTTCTCGCGGCTGAACTCCAAGACCTCGACCAACACGATCTTTTTCGAATCCAAAATCACCGACGAGAGCGTCTTCGCCAAGTCGATGTAGGCCAGCGACGGGGTTGTCAGGCCCAGACACAACAGCGGAAAGACGACGAGCAGACTTCTGACGATTGAGTTCGCAGCAAGGAACATGAGATACTCCAGAAAAATATCAGTCGATATAGCCCAGGCTCACCAATACGGCCTCTTGATCGGGGGTTAGCAGTTCCAGGAGTTCTTCCTGGGCAGTCGCCAACTTGCCCCTGGCTTTCTGGCGGGCAAGGCGGACAGCGGCGACCTTCTCCTGGAGTTGCTCCGGCGTAATCTTCGTGTCGGCCAGGGCGGTCTGAAGATCGGCCAGCGCCTGCGTGACCGCACCGTCTCGCCCGCCGATCCCGAAAGGTCCACCACCGGGTCCACCACCACCGGGTCCACCGCTGGAAGGTCGATCACCGGCAGATTGATCGGAGCCGCTGGCCTTGGAGCGGGTCGTCGCTGGCGGAGTTGTCGCCGTCGCATCGGAACGATCGCGGGCCGAGCCGCCCACACCGGTGCTGTCCGGCGGCCGATCGGTGCTGGGCTTCGCTGATCCGCTCGGCGCTGGCGAGTCGCCGTCGGTCTGGCCCGGATTCCTCCGGGAGCTAAAACGACGCGGCGCGACTTCGCCGGACCCGCTCTGATCTGACGGGCCGAAGCCACCCGGCCCAAACCCACCGGGCGGACCGAATCCGCCTGGGCCGAAACCACCCGGCGGCCCAAATCCGCCTGGGCCGAACTCGCCGGGTCCGGCAAAACTGTCAGGGCCGAAACCGGGACCGCCTGGCCCCCCAGGGCCGCCGCCCCCGCCACGATTGGGTGGACCGCCGAAGCCGCCGCGCGGGCCGCTACGGTCGCCGGCACCAGCGGTGTTCGTCGCGGTCTCGGCGGCCCGGCGAGCCGTCACCAACTTGCGCAGTTTGGGCCCGATCACCTGCCACTCTTCGTCACTAGCACGGATCTGGGTCTTGACGGATTCGAGGGCCACCATGTCGCCAGCACCGGGAAAGAACCCAGGGCCTGGACCACCCGGACCAAAGCCACCCGGACCAGGTCCTTGTGGAAACGCAAATACCGGGCCCTTCAAGGCAGTCCACTTGGCTTTTTGGGCATCGGTCAAGACGGCCAGCAGATCCGCCTGCAGCTTGTCGCGCTGCTCTTGCCAACGGGCAAACGGATCGCGGCCATCTTCGCCCGCCGGAGGCGGACCGCCGAACCCAGTGGGGGCAGCGGCCAGAGAGCCCTCTTGTACTTTACGGAGCCGTGTTTGTTGCTGCTCGCTCAAGCCAAGCTGCGTGGCGATTGCGGGGCGAAGCAGCGCGCCCGTCCCTTCGCGTTGGAGTTGCAATTGGTTCAGTCGTTGAAGTTGCTTCGGCGTCAGAATCTTGCCGACCTGTGCTTCGCCTTGCTGGTTGTTCTCCTCAACTCTCTTGCGAGCCTCGGCGAAACGCTTTTCGCGAGCTTCCGGACTCAGGTTTTGTAGTTCCTGAAAGTTAGGACTCGCAAACAAGGCTTGTGACTGTTCCTGAAGACCCCGCAGCAGTTCCTCCACCTGCTTGCTCTGGTCCTTGCTCAGCCCGAGCTCTGTCTGGACTTCGGGAATACTGAGCAACATTGTGCTCGAAATCTGCATCACTCCCGGCCCACCAAAACCCGGCCCAGCAAAACCCGGCGAGCCGAAACCTGGGCTACCCAAGCCAGGCCCGAAACCGCCAAAACCGCGGCCCATGAAGCCCTCACCGCTCTGGCCCCTTGGACCCGGTCCGAGCTGACTCGTGGTTGGCAACGGTGGGTTACCGTCCGCGGCCCAAGCTGGCTGAAGGTGTCTCCAGTCACCCATCAGAAACAGCCCAAGCAGCAAACTTCCCAATCCAGCAAGCCATACCCCGCCGCGAAGCAGCCTATTCAAGATCGTTCCGCACATCGTCAAAACTCCTTGTTCCTTGGATTCCTCTCTCCCTTAGTAACGCACGCCGCCCAAGAACCGCCGCGCGGATTCCGGGGTTTGCGACACGTAAAGCCCCGGACCATCCACCGCCAGACGTCACTGCGGTGGCTCTGGGGGTGGGGGCGGGGGCGGCATGGCGAAGGCGCCCTGAAAAGGCGGTCCCGTGAGCTGTTGCCATTCGGCGAGCTGCGCGGACGTTAGGACACCCAGAATCTTGTCCATGGCCGTTCGCGTACTATCCTCGCGGGCGGGACCTGGCGGTGGCCGTGGATCTCCGTGGCCGCCGTGGCCGCCGTGGTCCCACATGGACGCAAAGGACTCGACCTCGATCTGCCGGATCGCCTGACGCTGATCTTCCGTCAGGTGCAGGCGGGATACAATATCGGGTTGACTGAAGGCCTGCGGCCCGCGGACTTGCAGCGAAATCTGCTCCAATCGCTGCAATTGCAAGGGCGTGAGCGTGGCCCGCATGACCTGCTCATTGGCACGCGCGAACTCCAGAAATTTTGCCCGGCGCTGGGACGGGGTGAGCCGCTGGAAGTCGCGGAACGAGTCCAACCGCTTTGGCGTGGCCTGTTGGGTGATGGACTCGATCTGCTCGCGCTGGCTGTCCTGCAATGCCAGATCCACTTGCACACGGCGGTCCGCCAGCAATACGAACTGACCCGCGCCTTCCAAGACCGCCAGGTCGTCCAGGATCTTCTTGAGCCGTTCCTGGACGGCCAACAACTCGGCCTGACGCGACGAATCCCCACTCCGCTGGGCGATGAAGTCTTGATAGTATACCAACGCCGTTTCCAGGAGTCGCTTGCTCAAACTTTGCAGCGGGGGTTTGTCGGCCAGTTCTTCCTGGCTCACTTCGATCAGCAGGTCCACCGCTTGCCGGGCCTGCTGGAATCGCTGATCGGCCTCCTCGGCCCGCAACCGCTCCTGGGCCAGGGCGGCCTGGGTGCGGTCGTTGGCCTGCGTCACGAACCAGTTGGCAACGAGCGAGCCGATGAGCGTCAGCGACATGACCAGCAGGGCTGCTCCGACCAGCGCTGGGTGACGCCGCGACCATTTGCGAACTCGTTCGGCCAACGACGGCCGCCGGGCTCGAATCGGTTCGTCTCGCAGGAAACGCTGCAGGTCCTCCGCCAGTTCCTGAGCAGAAGCATAGCGGTCCGCCGGATTTTTGTTGAGAGCCTTGAGGACGATCGTCTCCAGCTCAGAGGGAATGTGTCGATTCAGCAACCGCGGGGCCCGCGGATCAACGTTTAGCACGGCTGCGAGCAGCGTGGCCCGGGTATTGCCGACGAACATCGGTTGCAGCGTCAACAGTTCGTAGAAGGTGGCGCCGAGCGAGTAAATATCCGTGCGATGATCCAGCACCACACGCAGGCCGGAAGCCTGTTCCGGACTCATGTAGCGGAGCGTACCCAAAATGTCTCCGGTCTGCGTCAGGCCCGAGGTGTCATGGAAATGAGCCAATCCGAAGTCGGTGATCCAGACGTTTCCCCGCAGATCGATCAGCAGGTTGCCCGGTTTGATATCGCGGTGGATCACTCCTTGCTGGTGGGCAAATTCGAGAGCCTCCGCGGCCTCCAGCATGCAGCGGGCCACGCGACGGTAGAATTCGGCCCGCCCGCGATTGCCTGGCGCGGACAGATGGGTCGCACGCACCTGTTCGGTCCGGCTCGCAAGATCCGCGCGAGTCGAAGGCGCCAGGACCGGGGCCGCCTGCGGAGAACTAGCATCGCGGTCGAGCGTGGCGTCGGGGTCGAGCGCGGGCGGCGCTGCACGTCCGGAACGAGGGGCTGGCGGCAAGGTGGAGAGCGTCTCCAGCGGCTGAAATCCGGCCGCCTGCCGCAGCTGGCGAATCACTACGTCCAGCGATTGTCCGTCGATTAACTGCATGGCATAGAAGTGAATCCCCCGCTCGCACCCCACCGCGTAAACCGGCACGATGTTCGTGTGATGCAAGTACGCCGCTGCCTGAGCCTCCTGGCGAAACCGTTGCAGGTGCTGAGCATCAAACGTGGCTGCAAACGGCAAGACCTTCAGGGCCACACGGCGGCCGAGAGAAAGCTGGACGGCCTCGTAGACAATTCCCATCCCGCCGCGCCCCAGCTCGCGGATGATCTTGAAGTCACCGATCGGGTCGGCCGGAAACAACGGACCGGGAGGGTTCTCAAGGCCAATCCAGGGCGTCCCGGCAGGGCCGACCTGGGGCACCGCTTGGTGCACGAGATCGAGGCCGTCGAGACATTGCGCCAGGGCCTCGGCCAAGTCGGGGTCGCGCTGGAGCCACCGGCGACGGTCGGGGCGCCGTCCCGCCTCCAGTTCGTGCAGGTACTCTTGCACGGCGCGCAGCAGGCGGGGATCGTCGGGAATCGCCCCGTCCGAATCGGGCTGCGATGCGGGGGCTTCCGTGCGATCCGACGGATCCTGCGGCAGCGGACTCATGACGCACCTCCCATCACCTGGCGCAGACGCGCCAACCCTCGCACCCAAAGCTTTTCCACACTGTCGAGCGAACGGTTCATACGCCGGCTGATCTCGGGAAAGGACAGGCCCTCCAAGTGTCGCAGCACAAGCACGTCCCGGTAGTCCTCCGGCAGTTGCTCCAAAGCATTCGCCAGAAGCACGGCCTGCTCGCGGTGTACAGCCTGCTGGCTGGGTGAGCTGAGCGGATCGATCAAGCCGCGATCCAGGAGCCGTGAGGATTGGTCCAAGCGAGCTGCCAACTCCCGCTCCAAACGCACATCTCGGCCCTGCGTGCCCAGGTAGCGACGTAACAGATTCGCGAGACTGGCAGCCATTATCTGCCGCAGCCAACCCACGAATTGTTGTTCGCTAGCACCGCGAAACTTGGGAAAGTTCCGGTGCGCTTCCAACAGCGCGTCCTGCACCAGATCCGAAGCGTCGAGTTTCGCCTGCAGTTGTCTGCCGATTTCGATCCGCGCCAGCAGGCCCAGGTAACGGCGGTACAGTTCCAGCAGCTGACCCAGATGGGACGTGCTTCCGGCCTGGGCCTCGCTCAGCAGTTCGTCAGGGGTTAACGCGGTGGTCATGCGACTCACTTGTCTTTCGCTGCTGCGTCCAGGTCGATCCGGCTCAGCACGATCCACGGAGCTGAGCTACGCTAAGTAGAAGTAACGGCGAACCGGGGAAAACCGCCGCGGAAAATGTCAAGCCTCTGGCGTCCCTACAATAAGAACGATCTGTCGAACGTCACGCTGGTCGCGCCGTAGGGTGGGCCAACGCGGGCCAACGGGCGCCGGCCGCGAACGGGCATGAGCCTGTCCATACCTTTACGCGTGGAACGGCCTTAGGCAAAGCGGCGGCCCACCAGGATCGTGATGGTTATCTGGCAACCGAGCGCAGGTCAAAACTGAACGTGGGTGTGTTGGACGCGACCACGACGGTCAATTCCGAACGGGTGTTGTAGCGAGCGGGCACTAATTCGCGACTTGAGCCAGCCGCCCCTTTCGTCTCTTCGGTGGGAGCGGCCGCCTCCGTAAACGCACCGGGCCAAGTGCTGATGCGGACGGTCTTTCGCCCCGGCGTTACGCCAGACTTCTCGGAGTTGTAACTCAGCCGGTATCGCCCCGAAACGTCTGTCTGGCCGATGGAGAAATCGCGATCTTCGGTTTCGAAAATGATCGTCGCTTGCGCCAGCGGTTGTCCGTCCAGAGACACCTGGCCGGAGACCTCGACCAACTGCAGTTGACTGTAGTCGGCGCGGCGACGATCCGTGCAACCGCCGCTGAACAGCAGCCAAGCAAGCAGGCCCACGGTGGTCATTTTTCCGGTCTTCACAGTCGCACTCCGGGTCAGAACTTGCCGATCGGTTCGCTCCCGTTGCGGCTCCCGAGAGCTCGATACAGGGAGCGTTCGACGGTGTCGGCGATGAACCGCACGGAACCGTCGGCGAAGCAAAAGTACGCGCCGCTCACATGGTAGCTGCCGAAGGACATCTCCTTCTCGTAACCGCTGGTCGCAGGGTTCCAACGCGAATTCAGGCGCGCCGCCGTGGAACCTACGAACTCCGAAAACTCCGTGCCTGCGGCACTACCGTCGCAATTGCAAGGATCGATTTGCGGAGAACCCAGATACCAATAGTCCATGGCGTTGCCGTTCTGGATGAACTCCACGTCGGTGGACGATTCGCCGATCAGGATCGTCGTCGAAGTCCCGTCCAAAATGGCCGACAGGCCGACGTGACTGCAGCCGTAGAAGATGCCGTTGTGCTCGATCTCCTGAAACGAACGAAAACCGGCCGGTGCTGTGCCGGCATCGTCCGTCATCACGTCGGACGACCCGCAGCCGCGGTAGCTGGCCGGGACACGGCCCTTGACGTCGCTGTCGTCGACGTGTTCCGGTTGGTTCATGCTGGGGCAGCGAAACACGGGAAGCAAGGTGCCGGCCGCCGTCTCGTTGGGCGGCGTAGCCCAATTCGCCGACTCCGCGAAGAGCAGCGTGTCGTACATGGGCTGCTGCTCCAACTCCGGCAGGATCATCGCGCTCCAACCGGTTCCGTGCGTGTCCCAGCCGAAAGGAAACGCGTGTACGCGATCGTGATAGTTCTGCAGGGCCAAGCCGATCTGCTTCAGATTATTCTGGCACGACGCGCGGCGCATCGCCTCGCGAGCCTGCTGGACGGCCGGCAAGAACAGGGCCACGAGGATGCCGATGATGGCGATCACCACCAGCAACTCGACCAGCGTGAACCCACGCGTCAGGAAACGCTTGCGACAAATCATGCCTGTCATGCCTGGAACGCCACTCAGTCCCGCGACATCCGTGCCGTATGCGTATCCCTATCCGAATGTACGATTAGTCGCACAAACGCCGCCGTCCGTCAACGGGGCGCAGAAAATTGGTGCTAGCACCAAACGGTTTTCGGGATTGTCCGTGTTAAGAATGGGGTCTTACGGTCTTGCAGAGACGGACCGCCAGCTGGGGTCAGACGTACAGATTTCAGTTTTCGCGGGCAGAAGGCTTTTCCTAGGCTAGGGCACACGACCGCGAAAACTGAAATCTGTACGTCTGACCTGGGGTGTTCAGTTTGTGCGATTTTACTGTGAATTGGTGTTTTCCCGAATGCCTGATTCTGTCCCATTCTGGTTTGCTTCGTGGAGTGATTACGAAATCCAGGATGACCGAGTGGCCCCTGGGGCACCCCTGATCGTGATGCACAGGTTTTGGCCCCAAAGGGGCAGCCACAATTCAGCCCAGGGCAGTGCGGAGCGGGTTAGCCGCGTAGCGCCGCCCTGGGTTATGAGAGGATGGAGCACACTAGCCATGAAGGGGCGAAACAAGCCTTGGCCGCATCGGACGAACGATGCGTGCGGGATGAACCGATTTGTTTCGCCCTTTCAGGGCTACCGTGCTGAATCGAACCCGTACCCAGGGCGTCGCTCT
>JAPLNJ010000363.1 GCA_026692885.1 Planctomycetota bacterium
TCGCGGGCCAACTACTGTGAGTATGGAAAGTACCCGACCCGCGAAAAATGAATTTCTGAACACCCGACCCCTAGCCAGCAAACCATTTTGTACTAGGAGACTCTGATGACGACCCCTGCCGCCGCTTCCGTTGCCCTGCCAGGCATCCTCATCGTGGATGACGCCGTGGCCAACCTGGAACTGCTGTCCGTAATGCTCCAGGAGCGGGGGTATGAACCGCGCCCGGTCCCCAGTGGCAAGCTGGCCCTGCTGGCCGCCCAGGCGGATCCGCCCGACCTGATCCTGCTGGACGTCAATATGCCGGAGATGGATGGGTTCGAGGTGTGTGCACGCCTCAAGGCGGAGGCCGCACTGAAGGACATTCCCGTCATTTTCCTGAGCGCTTTTGCGGAGACCTTGGACAAAGTCAGGGCGTTTTCCCTGGGCGCCGTGGATTACGTGACCAAGCCCTTCCAAGTGGATGAGATCGAAGTGCGGGTGCGGACCCATTTGGCGATCCGGTCCCTGCAACTCCAATTGAGCCAGCACAACGAGCGACTGGAGCGGGTGGTGGCGGAGCGGACCCACCAATTGGAGCAGGCCTACGAACAATTGCTGAAACTCGACCGGCTCAAGGCGGATTTTCTGCGGATGATCTCCCATGAAATCCGCACCCCCGTGACCAGCGTGTTTGGGGTCACGGAACTGGTGCTTGAGCTGTGCCCGGCCTCCGCCGATCGCGAACTTTACCAGACTCTGTTCGAAGGCAGCCGTTTGCGACTACTCAATCTGGTCGAGGATGCGACCTCGCTCGCCGACATCGAACAACTGACCGCCAAGAGCGGGTCCGCCAGCTCGTTTTCCACGCTGCTCGCCGAGCTGCGGGTCGCTCTGCCGGACCTCCGGATTTCCGGGGTTGAAGCGGCCGCCCTGGACGCAGTTTGCCTGCGGGGGGATCACTTCTTGCTGAGGAGCGCGCTGACCACGCTGATCCACCTGGCACGCTATTTCTCCCGACATCAGCAGACGGCGCAGGTGACGCGGGTCGTGGACACGCGGCTGCTGCGCATGCAGTTCGAGCTCAACGCCTTGTCGCTTCCCCCGTTGGCAGCGGCCAGCTTTTTCGAGCTCGGCTCCCCGGTTCGATCCGCCTCCTATGCGGAACCGCTGGGCCTGGCTCCCGTGGTGGCGCAGAAAATCATCACGACTTTTGGCGGCGAGGTGCGTCTGGTCCAAGGGACCGCGGAGACCGGGTACTTGGAAGTCCTCCTGCATCAGGCGGACTGAGCTTTCGCGAACGTGGTGGGGGAGGGCGACGCTCCCGCGGCGCGGATGTGGCCTTGATCGTAAGGTTGCGCACTGCTGTCCATGCTGGCCACGGTCCGGGTGGCTGGCGGCTGAGCCTAAGCGAAGCCCCAGTACCCGGTTTCTGGGACATCGCTGCACTCTGCCCCAGCCACCCTGACCCCCTGCTACTAGCGTAAAAGCTGCAGCGATTCCTGCAGCCGGCCGAACAGTGCCTCCAGGTCGGCCAGGCGGACTTGGACGGTGTTCAGGTCGCCGGCCTTCTCTAGGTCAAATGCCACCACGCACCTCCGCAGCGTTTTGACGCGCGGTGGTGTGTTTTCCAGAAAACTCTCGATGACGATGCGGGCCAGTTCCTCATCATGCATCAGCCGGTACAGCATGCCCGCCTTGTCGAACGCCGGCGGCTCCAGTGCCTGAGCGGAACGGGGCCGCCGTGTCCGATCAGGCTTCGTCTCAAGACCCTGCCGACGGCTCCCGTTCATCCGCTGGTTCGTGGCCACGAGGGGTCCTGGTGCGTCAACGTTCAATAATATCCGCTGCCTTGAGCGGCGTTTGGCCGCGACCTCGTACTCGCAGGATCCGAACCTCCTCGTCCGCGACGGTGAATACGCAACGGTAGGGAGCTCCGTATCGGGTCTTGAACAGTGCCTGCCGCAGTTCGACGTCAAACGCGGCGTTCTCCGGCGCAATCGAGCAAGCCAACGGTTGCAGAATTATCCGTTTCGTACACGCCAGGAATGCCCGATACCAAGAGGCGGCCCCCTGCTGGGATCTCGCGAGTATGTAGGCGTAGATCTCGTCAACGTCGATTTCAGCAGGCTCTACGATAACGAGCCGATACGTCATGCGTCGCTCGTTATGCTGTGGCGACTACGAAACTCGGCGTCAAAGGCGGAAAACGGTCGCATCCGTCCCGCGTCCATCGCGTCGAGCGATTCCTGAATAGCCGAAACGTTCTCCCCGTATTCGGCGACCGACGGATTCTCCAGACGCCACAACTCAAACAGTTGAAGCCACGTTACGTAAGATTTCGCGCCCGACACGAGCGAAACCGCAAAGTCATGGAATCGATCAAGTTCTTCCATCGTGACATTCATCCCAAACCCCTCCCATCTCGCATTCTACCGGTCGATCCATTGTCGTCAACCGGCCCAGATGGATGGCGAGCTGACGGTGCGCTCGACGCCACGAACTCCGGACCTAGAGGCTGTTGCGCAGCGTTCCGATCAAGGCCCGGTGCGGGGCACCAAGGTCCCGCTGGATTGCCAGCGACCTCTGTTTGCAGTACCATCCTTGTCGATCTCCAGATTTGGGGGGGCAGTTTCTTGTACCCAGACGGACTGGATCCTAACCACGGGCGTGCAATGCCACTCGCTCGCCCCAACCTGCGGAGTCTCACGATGCAGTCCCTCAGCACCCCGCCCCCAACCGTCAGCGTGATTATGCCAGCCTACCGGGCTGGCGGGACCATCGGCCGGGCGATCGACAGCATCCTGGCCCAGACGTATCCTGTGCACGAAATCCTGGTCGTCGACGATGGCAGCCCGGAGGACCTGGCCGCGATTCTCGCCCCGTACGGTGAGCGGATCAGCCTCGTGCGTCAGCCGAACGGCGGTGCCGCTGCGGCCCGCAATCGCGGCCTCGACCTGGCGCGGGGCGACTTGGTGGCCTTCCTGGATGCGGACGACCAGTGGCTGCCGGAGAAAGTCGCGCAATGCGTCGCGGTGTTCCAGCAGCAGCCGGATGTCGGTCTGGTCGCCAGCCGGTACAGCTTACAGGATGCGGATGGCGGGCCGGTAAAAACTGCCGGTCCCGAACCTGGCTGGTGCCACCAGCGAACGCGAGTTCGAGCTTCGCAGGTGTTAGATTTCGCCAGGAATATCGTCACGACCACCGTGGTGGTCCGGCGTCAGCTGCTCCAGGACCAGCGATTCGACGTGACCCTCGCGACGGCCGAGGACCGCGACCTCTGGATTCGGCTCTTGCTGGCCACGGAAGTCTACTTCATCGACGCTCCGCTCTGCATCTATCTGGTTAGCCAAACCTCGTTGTCTCACGGCAATGTAGATCTGGATTGCACTTGCATGCTGCGCGTCATCGATCGCTACGCATCGCGACTCGGGATTGGCATCAGCCGTCGCGAGCGATCCTACGTGCACTACAAGTGGGCTGCGGGACTCGGCGATGGCCGAGCAGCCTTGAGTCATTGGGTACAGGCAACCTGGTTGTGGCCGCTCCCCTACGCCCACCAACGGACCCGCTGCTGGCTGGCCCGCCCGCGATTACTGGTCTCCATCCTGCGAAGACTTTTGCGGCCAGCTGATTTGGCACGCGGTCTGCAATAGGCTGTCGAGCGTTCTCAGGGAAGGAACGAACGGCAGCGGAAGCCGAAACGCAACTCAACCTGTGGCAGACAGCGAGCGATTAAGCGACTGCCACGCAAGACAAGGGGTGGAACCATGAACCGTGTTTGCTCTTACCTGATGAATGCCGTCGATCAACTCTGCGTGCTCCGGAACGACGAGGACCGCGCCGGTCACTCGGACGCAGCCGAACTGATCGAGCATTTGATGAAGGAGACGGAACGCGTCCTGAGCAACTTGGGACTGGGCGAATTCGATTACAATCGGGCCCGGTTCACGTAAGCCTCGTCGTGGCTGGGGCACGTGGGAAACGTGTTCCACACACGAAACCTGACGGTACTTTCTTCTGCCTTTCGCGGCCCTCCATTGCTGCAGGAAACCCACCATGTTCTTCCCTTCCGCCAATTCGCGCGTCGTCCCCGGCGAACCGCTCGGAGTGGCGCACATCGCCTTCAGCTTGAAGACGGGCGGCATGGAACGACTGCTGGTGGAGTTCGCTCGGAATGCCGATCGCAACCGTTTCCGGCTGCAGTACTTCTGCTTGACGGAGCGGGGCACCCCGGCTCAAGACATCGAAGCTCTCGGCTGGCCGGTGCATGAGCTGAACAAACGCAGCGGCTTTCGCTGGAGCGCCGTGACCCAACTGGCCCGCGAATTCCGCCGCTCGCGCATCGCCGTCGTCCATTCGCACAACTCGGGGGCGATGATCTACGGGGCCCTCGCCGCACGCTGGGGCGGTGTTCCGGCTGTCATTCATACCCGCCATGGTCAACGCTTCGGGGCGGGTAGACGGCAGACGTGGGTGTTCGCCTGCATCACCCGTCTGATCGATCGCGTGGTCGGGGTCTCGCAGGACAGTGCGGCCATGTCCATCGCCGAAGGCGTTCCGCCAAGTCGTGTGCGGACGATCTGGAACGGCATCGACGTGTCACGCTTTGCGTATACCGGCGGCAATCCCCGCGGCCCGGCAGTGATTGTGGCTCGGCTGGCTCCGGAAAAAGATTTGGAGACCTTGTTGCGAGCCGTGGCGCTGATCGCGCCCCGGTCCCCGTCGTTTCGACTGCAAATCGTCGGCGATGGGCCGTGCATGCCGCAGGTCCGGGAGTTGGTGGAACGCTGGAGCCTGGCTGAGTACGTCCAATTGTTGGGCGAGCGGCGCGATGTGCCGGCGATTCTGCAGGCGGCGTCCATGTTCGTGCTGCCGTCGCGTACCGAGGGCGTCTCGCTGACGCTGCTCGAGGCCATGGCTTCCGGTTTGCCGGTGGTAGCCACGCAAGTCGGCGGCAACCCGGAGGTGGTGGAGAACGGCCAGACCGGTTGGCTGGTTCCGGTCGGCGACGCGGAGCAGATGGCGGCGGCGTTGCAGCGGCTGTCGGCCGATCCCGTAGCGGCCCACGCGATGGGCGTCGCCGGACGACGACGCGTGGAGACGCATTTCGACGTCTCGCGTATGGTGCGGGACTATGAAGCCATGTATAGCGAAGTGCTGGACGGCAAGCGACCGTAGTCGGATTGGCACCAGCGGCGCGCCTCGTCGTAGGCGGGCTCTCCAGAGTCGGGTAGTATAGTGTGACGTGCTACTGAGGAATGGGACCGGCACGCAGTGACGGCATTTCGTAACGTTCCGATCAAGGCCCAGGTCGCGTCAAGAAAGACTCACCCATGCTGACTCGCTACTTCTATCGCTACGTTGTCATTCCAGCTTTCGAAACACTCTACAAGCGGCGCAAGACGCTGCAATACTGGAAACAGTTGGAACGTAGTCAGTGGTGGTCGCCCGAGGAGTTGCAGGCCGAGCAATTTGCGGCCCTGCAGCGTCTGCTCCGACACGCTGCGGAGAACTGCCCGTACTACCGCAACCTCTGGGCAGAGCACCGGTTGAATGTGCGCGATATCCAGTCTCCTGCGGATTTTCAGCGCTGGCCGTTGTTGCAGCGAGAGCACGTTCTGGAACACCGTCCCGCCTTGCGGGCCGAGCATGGCGTGCCACCGCTGATCTCGAAGGCCACCGGCGGCTCGACCGGGATACCGATGCAGTTTGATCTGGACCGGGGCAGCTACGAACGGCGGAACGCCGCCACACACCGGGGATACGGCTGGGCCGGGGCTACCCCGGGCACCAAGCAGTTCTACCTGTGGGGCGTACCGCTGGGGCCGCAGCCTGGCTGGAAGGTCTGGAAGAACCGGTTCTACGAGGCCGTGCAGAGACGCCGGGTGGCGAATCTGTTTGAACTGAGCGAGGCCACGGTCCCGCAGTTCCTCCGCTCGCTCAATAGCTACCGCCCGGATGTGATCGTGGCCTACACCAGCGCCGTTTACCACTTCGCCCGCAGCTTGGCAGAACGTAAGCAACGCCCGTTTTCGCCTCAAGCCATCATCGTCGGAGCAGAAAAACTCTACGGATTCCAGCGGGAACTGATCGAGTCGGTATTCGGGGCGCCGGTCTTTGAAACTTACGGTTCGCGCGAATTCATGCTGACGGGTGCCGAGTGCAGCGAGCACGCCGGCTTGCACCTGACCACGGAGCAACTGTGCCTGGAAATCGTGAACGACGACGGCACACCGACACCCGCCGGCGAAGTGGGGAATGTGGTGGTCACGGACCTGTACAACTACGGCATGCCCTTCGTCCGATATGTCTGCGGCGATCAAGCGGTGGCGGGATTCAGCCAGTGCCGCTGCGGGCGTGGTCTACCGCTGCTACAAGAAGTCCGTGGCCGCAAACTGGACGTGCTGCGTACGCCGGACGGCCGTTTCGTGACGGGCGTCTTCTTCCCGCACTTGATGAAGGACTATCCCGGGGTCAGGCAATTCCAGGTGGTCCAGCCGGCATTGGACCAGCTGGAACTGCGTGTCGTCTTGGGCCCGTCGTGGAGCGAGTCCGATCAAGCGAAGCTGCTGCAATGCGTCCAACAGACGGTCGGCCCGCTGGTTCGCATCACGTGGCAGCCCGTGTCCGAAATCCCGTTGACCCGCGCCGGCAAGCACCGCGTGGTGGTTTCGGACATCGCGGAAGCTTAGGACCGGCGCATCAATAACTGTCGGAACTATTCAAAGCAGGCACACTACGCGAATCGCCCCAAGAATCGTTGGGTGCTAGGCGGCTCCCCTCTCGTCGTGCTCGCCTGTGGTTGCTACCATGCGGCATTATGGCACTGACCCCCATGATGCAACAGTACGAAGATGCGAAGGCAGCGGTTGGCGATGCGCTGCTGCTGTTCCGCATGGGGGACTTCTACGAGTTGTTCCTGGACGACGCCAAGACGGCTGCCAAGGAGTTGGGGCTCACGCTGACCAGTCGGGATAAAGGGGAGAACCCGATCCCCATGGCCGGCTTCCCGCATCATCAGCTGGATGCCTATCTGGCCAAGCTGATCGCCGCCGGTTTTCGGGCGGCGGTGTGCGAGCAGGTCGAGGATCCGAAGAAAGCCATCGGTCTGGTCAAACGTGAAGTCACGCGGGTCGTCACGCCGGGAACGCTGACCGACGACGCGTTGCTCGATCCGCGGGAAAGCAACTACCTGGCTGCGTTGGCCTTCCCGCCTGGGAAGGACAAGCAGGCTGACGATCAGGTCGGCGTGGCCTGGGCCGAGTTGTCCACCGGACGGTTCGTGGCCGCCGTCTTCCGCGCGGCACAGTTGCCGGATCAACTGGCCCGCATTCATCCGTCGGAATGTTTGATCGGCGAGGACGCCGCAGCCGAATGGCAGCCGCGATTGCCTGGGCTGGTGTTCAGCAAGCGGCCGCCGTGGGCCTTTTCGCTGGACGGTGCGACCGCCGCGCTGACCAAGCACTTTGCCACCACCACGCTGGAGGGTTTTGGCTTCAGCGACCAAGACGCGCTGGCGATTCGCGCCGCGGGCGCCGTGCTGGATTATCTGCGTGAGACTCAGAAGTCGTCGCTGGATCACATCGATCGACTGATCTCCTATCGTCAGGGCGACACGCTGGAAATCGACGAAGCCACCCGCCGCAGCCTGGAGTTGACCCGCACGATGCGAGGCGGCAGCCGCGAAGGGTCGCTGCTGGCGGTGCTGGACCGGACCGTCTGCGCGATGGGTTCGCGGCTGCTGGCCGAGTGGCTGGCCAATCCGCTGACGCGTCCGGATGAAATCAACGCGCGGCTGGACGCGGTGGGAGAGTTGATCGAAGAAAACGGCTTGCGCAGCCAGATCCGCGAGCATCTGCGGGGCATCTTCGACCTGGAACGGCTGTTGGCGCGAGTGACCACCGGCCGGGCCAGCCCGCGCGACTTGAGCTTCATCGGCCGCACCCTGGGCAATCTGCCGAAGCTGAAAGCCAAGTTGACGGCACGCCGCAGTCCGCTGCTCTGCCGTCTGGAGGCCGAGTTGGATCTCTGCCCCGAAGTCCGCAGCAAGCTGGAAACGGCACTGATCAGCGACTGTCCGCTGGCGGCCCGGGACGGCGGGTTCATCCGCGACGGTTTCGATCCGGAACTGGACCGGCTGCGCGAGTTGGCCGTGGGCGGCAAACAGTGGATCGCCAGATACCAGGCCGAGGCGGTCGAAAAATCGGGGATCCCCCATCTGAAGGTCGGCTACAACAAGGTCTTCGGCTATTACATCGAGGTGACCAACGCCAATCGTACGAAAGTCCCTGATAACTTCATCCGCAAGCAGACGCTCAAGAACGCCGAACGCTATATCACGCCCGAGTTGAAGGAATACGAGGAACAGGTTCTATCGGCCGACGAACGTGCGAAGGAACTGGAGTACGAGCTCTTCCTCGAACTCCGCGATACCGTCGCTGCGTCCGCGCGGCGTCTGCAAGCGGCCGCAGCGGTACTGGCCCACTTGGATGTGCTGGCCGCGCTGGCGGAACTGGCTCGGCAGCGGGGCTACTGCCGCCCGCAGATCGCCGCCGAACCGGTGCTCGACATCGCGGACGGGCGTCATCCGGTACTCGACCTGACGGAACCCGACGGGACTTTTGTGCCGAACGACGCCGTGGCCTGTGCCGAAGCCGGGCTGATCCTGTTGATCACCGGTCCCAATATGGCGGGCAAGAGCACCTACATCCGTCAAGTGGCGCTGCTCACGTTGATGGCCCAGATGGGATCGTTCATCCCGGCCCGCAAAGCCACCATCGGGATCGCGGATCGCATCTTCGCCCGTGTCGGCGCCAGCGACGAGTTGTCGCGCGGGCAGAGCACGTTCATGGTGGAGATGACGGAGACGGCCCGCATTCTGAACACGGCCACTCAACGCAGTTTGGTGATCCTGGACGAAATCGGGCGCGGCACGAGCACCTACGACGGTGTGTCGCTGGCCTGGGCCATCATCGAGCACATCCATGACCGGATCGGCTGCCGGACGTTGTTCGCCACGCATTACCACGAACTGACGGATTTGGCGACGTCGCTGGCGGGGATCAAGAACCTGAACGTGGCGGTCCAGGAGTGGGAGGACAACATCGCGTTCTTGCACAAGATCGTGGACGGTGCGGCAGACAAAAGCTACGGGATTCACGTCGCGCGGCTGGCGGGGGTGCCGCCCGAAGTGAATGAGCGCGCCAAGCAGATCCTGGCTCAACTGGAGGCCGAGCATCTGGACGACGAAGGCCGGCCCCGCATCGCGTCCCGCACCAAGAAACGCAAGCCGTCGCACCTCCAATTGACCTTGTTCGGCGCGATGGAGCATCCGCTGCTGGACAAGATCCGCGAGGTCGACCTGAACGCCATGACGCCGCTGGCCGCGATCCAGTTGATCAAACGCTGGCAGGACGAGTTGGATGCCGAGCGACGGAAAGCAAAGTAGCCGCAGGGTGGCTGGGGCGCGGGGTGGCTTCACCTCTCCCTTTGGAAGAGGACGGGCTGTCAGGCCCGGGAGAGGGTTGCCGAGCCTCGGGGAATTACCCTTAAGAATCTCGCCATCGTGCCCTCTCCCGCGGCTTAGACCGCGACCTCTCCCGCCAGCGGGCGAGGTCAGGCTCAGACGCCAGTCACCCCCGTTGCATCCCCGCAGCCACTCCAGATGTTCAAAAGCCCCGGGCGGCCTGGATGTCGTCCAAGTCGCGCAAATGGTAGGCGATGCCGACGTAGTCCAACACGCGGCACAAGCTCCGCAGTGCCACGCCAAAACCATCGGGGCCGCTGAAGCCACCGAACTGGCCGCCGCCTTTGAGGTGCGGTTCCAGATCCAGGAACACGCCGGGCACCCCACGTTTCTTCAGCTTGCGTTCGATCTTCGGCAAGAGCTCGCGGAAGTCCCGCAGAATCGCCTCGTGAGCGCCGTCGCCCTCGCTGGCCGGCACAAAGTGCTTGAGCGCCTCTTCGTCGACATGGTCGGTTCGCTTCAGGGCGTGGGGATGGCGGTAGTCCTTGATGTGTATCCAACCCAAGCCGGGCTTCATCGCTTGATACTGCGCGAATACCTCATGGCACGTGCAGCCCTGCGTCACGACATTGGCCGCATCAAAGATCAACAGCAGGGCCGGGTGGTCTACTTGGCGATAAATCTCCGCCAACAGCTGCCCGCTCTGCCCGACCAGATTGGCTTCGACTTCTAGTCCGAACGTCAGATCGCTCCGGTGACACAACTCGGCGATCTGGCCCAACTGGTCAACGACTTGCGGCAGATACTCCGCGGGATCGGTGCCGCGGGGATGATAGAACGAAAACCCGCGGATCAACTTGGTCTCGAAAGCGTGGGCCAATTCGCAGGCCTTCGCCACCTCGTTATCCAGGTACTTCTTAAACGGCACATAGCGATTGTTGGTGGTGTCGTCCACGTCCAAGAGCTTAACTTTGCCGATGGGGGAACCGAGCGACGAGACGTTTAATCCGTATTCGTCTTCCCAGTGGCGGACCGCTGCGATTTCCGCCTTCGTCAGTTGCATCACGTTCTTGACGCCGTTACCAGCGTCGACGAAGCGGACCGTGTAGTATTGCAGTCCCAGGGCGGCCAGCGCCGCGAACTGCTGCACGGGGGTCTTTTGATTGGCGGCTTCGTCCGCAAAACCGCTGAGGATCACGAAAGGCTGTTGTTCGGCCATGGGGAGTTCCTTTGCGTTGTTGGCGGCGGCATCGAGACAGCGTCATTCTTAGTCTGGCGGAATCGAGTTGCAAGGGGCAGGCGGGGTCCGGTGCCGGATTACGGCTTGGGCTTCTCTAACGCCTGCAGCCGTTCCTCCTGTTCGTCCAGACGCTTCTGCAGGGCCTCAAGCTGGCTGCGTATCGTCTCCAGGAGACGCGGCAATTCGGCCGGGTTCATGGCCTCGCCCGCTGTCGCAGAAGGCGCCGTGGGTTCACCGGCCCGTCCCAGTCCCTTAATCAAACGCTCCACACGGTCCAACACCGGCTGTCTAGCCGCAGGTCCGGGATCCGCCGGCGTCCCATCCGGCAGGGGCGCGGCGGGTTGCAGTTTGTCGGGTGGCGCGGCCGCCACCTCCGCCCCCGCCAACTTCACCTTCGCGCGTTGCAGCCGGTCGCCGACGTAGTAGGTCAGCTCGACCTCCTGGCCGGCTTGGGCCAGGCGGACTTCTTGGACGAGCTCGTCGGAGATCTTGATCGGCCGCCCCTCAAACGCCACAATCGCGGCTCCGACCGGAATCCCGGCCAAGCTGGCGGAGGAGTTGGCGCGAACCGCGGTGACCAAGGCCCCCGCTTGTACGGTGAGACCGAAGGCGGCGCATGACTCCGGTGTAAGATCGTTGACCGTGATCCCCAAACTCGGTTTGCCGGCGGCAAGTGCGGCCTGGGGCGCGGCCGGACTGGGCAACACATCCGGCGCCGCCGGCAGGGACGGAGGCATGGGTGGAGGCAGGGACGGAGGCACGGGCGCCGCATCGGATTCCTGCTCGGCGGGCGGGGGCAGAACGGGCGATCCGTCGAGCTTCTTCTCGCTCGGTGCCGCGGGCCTCAGCAGCTCCTCGGCCGGTGGTGACGGCCGGGGAGGCAGCTCGGATTTATTCTCGCCCGGCGGCGACAGACTCGGGGCCTTTGGCGTCTCGTCCGGCTTCTTGCCCAACGTCACCAGGATGGCTTGGACTTTGCCCTTGCGGTCAACCTGGAACGCGATCTTGTCGCCCGGCTGCTTGCCTTTCAGAGCCTGGGCCATCTCGTCCAGGCTACCCACGGCCTGTTGGTTGATCGACTTGATGACGTCATCGGGACGAACGCCCGCTTGTTCTGCCGGGCCTTTGGCGCGGACCGACACCACTCGCACACCCTGACCGCCTTCACCGATATCGTCGCCGACGAGTCCCAGGAACACCCCGCTGGACTCGCTCGTCGCCACTGCCGGCTTGACGAGCACGCTGTTCGCGCCAGCTTTAGGCGTCCCCTTCAATTTGTCGAAGAACGATTGAGCACCGGCCGTGCGCACGCCTGCCAGGCCCACGACCACCGCGATGGCTGCGAGATACGTACTGCGTTTCATGACTTGCCCCCTTCGGTCCGTACAGATTCACGACCAACGTCTTCCCGATACGACATCTCACAATTGGCCGTGGAGGCATTATCCCGGATTATTCATTGGTTTGGTAGGGTGGGTCGAGCAGGCCGTGTTCCTGGTGGGCCGCGGGGCCACCAGGAAATGTTTCTCACCGCTGCGTCGCGACGTTGGGCGGAGATTTGATATGCTGGATGCATGCCAACGGCCTCGATATCCACGGTTACCATCAGCGTCGCTCCACCCGGTCGTCGTGCGGCCGTGGTACGGCTGCTGATGCCAGCCGATACCACATCCGGAAACACCGCGTCCACAGATCTCACTTGGGCCGGCTTGTTCGAAGCTCGTCGCGGCGATGCAACCGTCGGTGCGGTGTGGGGGCGAATCCGGCCTGGCCGGACTGCCGAAGTGATTCCGCCTCAGCTTGTCGACGACGAGAACAACGCCACCGCCGACGGACTGTTGACGCGGCTGGATCAATTATTCCGCGCGGAGCGAGTCCGCGTCGCCTACGCCTACTTGGCCGCCCATGATCAACAGACCCCGCAGTGGCTGATCCGGCACGGTTACCGGTACGTGACCGAAGTGCTGCTGCTCGCACGGCCCCTGGACCATTTCCCCTCGCCAGCGGCTCAAGTCGTGTTGACGTACGCGCCGTGCCGGCCGTCGGAGCATTCGCGGTGGTGCGAGTTGTTGGCCGCGACGGAGGAGGACAGCCTGGACTTTCCGACCCTGAACAGAGTGCTGGCGAGCGAGGATCTTGTGGCGGGTTACGAGGCGACTGGCGATTGCGGCTCGCGACTGTGGCGGATCGCTCGCCACCAGCAGCGCGACGTGGGCTGCTTGCTGCTGGCCGACCATGCGCAACGGCGGCAGGTCGAGCTACTCTACCTCGGGCTCCTACCGTCGGCGCGCGGCCGCGGTTGGGGACGGGATTTGGTGCGAGTTTCCCTGCAGTTGGCCCAGGTGCTTCGTCGAGAACAGGTGGTCTTGGCGGTGGACGCGAACAATGATCCGGCCATTGCGACGTACTCCGCCGAATCATTTGTGGTTTGTGACCGGAAGCGCGTCTGGCTGCGGACATTTTGAACGGGCCGCTTCATTAGTGCTTTAAGGATCGCGGGTTACGATCGGGAATACCACAGGACTCAGCGTCTTCACGGACAGGGCTTTGACAACTTTTCCACGGCCTGCGAGAGTGATTGCGGTCCCGCAACCTGCTTTCGCAGAAGCAGGGACCTGCTAAGATTTGTCCAGGATTACGTGGTCGTTGATGAAGCTCGGAAAAAATCTTACCGGAGATCGCCCAGGGAGGTTTGACACGAGTGCTAGCAGACGTAGAATCGCGACCTCCTTGGTACGGTGAAAACACCTCGTTCGCCGTCACTCGCGGCGATGCAGGTCGAATTGAAGGAATCGCGCTGCCGACAGCGGCCACTTACGGACGGAACTCCGTCCGACTCCTTGTGGGCGGTAATGCCGAAGACAGCGATAGGCGCAAAGGAAGCGTGCGGACGTGACCAAACACGATAGGGAAATCGTACCGGATTTACGAGCCGCTTTGGCCGCTCGGATCGGCGCGGACCGCTTTGAACTGTGGTTTGGCAACCGCGTGCAATTCGAGCTCCGCGGTCGTACGCTGCGCGTCACCGCGGCCGACCGCTTTTTCGTAGATCGCATCCGCAGCCAATTCCGTAGCGACCTGACGGCCGCGTGCGCCGAACTGCTGCCCGGCCACCTCGAGATCGAATTCCATATCGACAGTTCGCTGGCTCCCGCCCCCTCCAAGCCCCACCTCACCATAGCGGGGGACGACGCGCGAAGGGTCCGCCGTGAGACGCCGGTGCCGCCCGGTCCCGCAAGGGAGCCTGGTCGGCCACGTTCCGGTGCCACGCTGGAGGCGTTTGTGGTCGGCGACTGCAACCGCTTGGCCTACACCGCCGCGCAGTCGATGATTCGGCGCCCGGGACAAGTCTCGCCGTTGTTCGTCTACGGCCCCACAGGCTGCGGCAAGACCTACTTGCTGGAGGGCATCGCCGCCACGGCGCGCCAGAATCGCAACATCCGCCGCGTGTTATCGCTGTCGTCCGAACAGTTTACCAGCCACTTCCTGGAAGCCTTGCGAGGCAGTGGGTTGCCCAACTTTCGGCGCAAGTACCGCGACGTCGAATTGTTGTTGCTCGATGACGTGCAGTTCTTCTGCGGCAAACGAGCCACCGTCGTGGAAGTCCAATACACGGTCGATGCGCTGCTGCGCGAGGGGCGGCAGTTGGTACTGGCCGCTGACCGGCCCCCGGCCGAACTGAGCGGCTTGGGTCAGGAATTGGTGGCTCGGATTTCCGGCGGTCTGGTGTGTGGCATCGAGTCACCGGACGAGGCGACGCGGTTGAACATCGCCCGCGGTCTGGCCGGGCGGTTGGACATGGCGGTCCCCGAAGAGGTCCTGCAGTTTGTCGCGGCCCAGGTGGTGGGCGACGCACGGCAGTTGGCCGGAGCCCTGAACCGACTACAGGCGGCCAGCAATGCGCTGTCACGACCGATCAGCGTCGCGTTGGCCGAAACCGCCCTGACCGACATTGTCCGCGCGACGCGGCGTATCGTGCGCTTGCCGGACATCGAGACCGCGATTTGCGACGTGTTCGGGATCGACAGCAAGAGCCTGCAATCGGGACGCAAATCGAAACTGCTGAGCCAACCACGGATGCTGGCCATGTGGCTGGCCCGCAAGTACACCCGAGCGGCCTTCTCGGAGATCGGTGACTACTTCGGAGGCCGCAGCCACAGCACGGTGATTTCGGCGCAGAAGAAGGTGGCGTCGTGGATGGACGACGATGCAGCCATCCAGTTGGCACACGGCCAGAGCCCAGTCCGGGACGCCATCCGCCGCGTCGAGGCGCGACTGCGGACAGGCTAGGGCGTCTTCAAGGCTAAGACGCCGCGCAACAAGAGAGTTACCGAACTACGTGGGATAGGCTTTCAGCCTGTCGGCGGAGAAGACAGGCGGGAAGCCTATCCCACCTTTTTCTCGTTCCGACGCTCTGCGTCCTTAGACAGACGACGCGGAGCGTCAAAACACTTGCGTTCCCACGCGGAGCATGGGAACGAGAGACGCCCTATTTCTTCTGCGAGGCCGATTTCTCGGCGGCGATGCGGAGGGTCTCCGCCGCGACCCGCAGACGGGTCCGCAAGTCCTTCGGCCCAATGTATCCAGGGATGTGGTCGATCACACGGGCATCGGGCGAGATGATCACGGTCGTCGGAAATGTGCGCACCTGATACCGCTTGACCAAGTCCCCGTGTTGCTCCAAAGTCAGATGGGCGGCCACGAATTGTTCGCGTATGTCGGCAGTCAGCGCCTGATCGGCAAAGGTCTCCCGTTCCATCTTGCGGCAGAATACGCAGTTGGCCATTTTGAAATACAAGATCAGCGGCCGCCGACTGGCCTGCGCGGTCTGCCAGGCATGATTGACATCCGTTTGCCATTGGGGTGCGGTGGTCTTATCCTCGGCCGTGCCGCCACGGAACAACATGCCCAGCACCACGACGACTGAGAGTATCCCCGTTCCATAGTCCACGTTGGCACTCCTAACCACGGTAGCATCCCGTCTGCGAAGCGGAGTCGCAACTGACGACCCGGAAGATCGCGGGGAACAGGCGGGTCGCAGCTCCCACCTCGGAGACGCCCGGCCACAGGCCCATCGGTTAACGTGGGTTATCGGCAACCCCGGCGTGTGCTATCGTGGATAGTTGTCGATTTGCGTGTGCGGCCAATGGGGGGAATTTACCGCGCTCTGACGAGTCTGCGGGCGGAGTGGAGAGGGAAGGGAGTAGTGCAGCAGCCGTTGAACCCTCCGGACAGCCCGCTCGGCGGGAGCCTCGCTCTCCCAACGCTTTGGCAAACCATCACTCAATAACAAGAAGGAGTCCCCGTGACTGGCTGGCGTTTCGTGATTCGCAGTCTTGTCTATCACTGGCGCATGAACGCCACCGTGGCGCTAGGAGTAGCCGCGGCGACCGCCGTTTTGACCGGGGCCTTGCTGGTTGGCGACTCGGTACGTGGCAGCCTGCGACGATTGACACTGGACCGTCTGGGCTGCATCGACGAGATCCTTATTTCCGAGCGTTTCTTCCGCGCGGACTTGGCTGCCGAGGTGTCCGCAAGTCCCGGCTTCCGCAAACATTTCGCCACGACCATCCCGGCGATCTTGTTTCCGCGAGCCACGCTGGAGAAACGGGCTGAAGCGGTAGTCGCTCGGGCGTCCCAGGTGACCGTGATTGGATCTCAGCCGGACTTCTGGGCCGCCGGGAAAATTACTGTCAGACCACGTGTCTTGCCGGAAGATGGCGAGATTGTGCTGAATGCTCCGCTGGCTGCAGAGCTCGACGCCAAGGTCGGCGATCAGGTGGTGTTGCGACTGCCCAAATCCAATCTGGTTCCGGCGGACAGTCCGCTCGGGCGCAGGACGGATCGCATTCGCAGTTTGCCCGGTCTGAAAGTCGTGGACATCGTCCCTGCGGAGGGTCTTGGCTGCTTTAGCTGGCAGGCCAGCCAGACGACGCCTCGCAACGCCTATGTCGCCACCCGGACCCTGGAGTCGGCGATCCAACAGCCAGGCCAAGTGAACTCGCTGCTGGTCATCGGCAGCGCGACAGATTCGCCGCCGAGCCAAGCCGCCGAGGATGCGTTGGCCAATGCGTTGCGACCAAGCCTGGAAGATTACGGACTTGTGGTCCGCCGCATCCGCCACACGTTTCAGCCCGCGGGCGCGGGCCAGGAGGAGACCGTTTACGACTACTTCGACGTGTCCACCGACCGGCTGTTGTTTGCCCCAGCGGCAGGCCAGGCCGCCGAGCAGGCGCTGGCCGATGAACAGGTCCAGCCGGTGTTGACCAACCTGGCCACCTCCCTTGCCAAAGCCGGCGCCGAGGCAGCGTCCGGTATCCCCTACTCGCTGGTGACCGCGGTGGATTCCTGCCCGCCGCTCGGACCGTTGGCGACGGAGCCTGGGGACTCTGGGGAACGGCTGGCGGATGACGAGATCGTATTGAATAGTTGGGCCGCGTCGGATTTGCGCGCCACCCCTGGCGATCGTATTCGCATGACGTTCTATGAACCCGAGACGACGCACGGTAAACCGCGGGAACAGACGGCCGAGTTCACGCTAAAGGCGATCGTCCCGCTCACGGAACCGACCTCGCCCGTTCGGCGCAATCGGCCGGCGCGCTACAAGCAGCGTCCGGGGTTGGCCAACGACCCCGACCTGACCCCCGTCGTGGAAGGCCTCACGGACCAGGATTCGATCAGCAAATGGGAAGCACCGTTTCCCGTCGATTACCGCCGCGTTCGTCCCCAGGACGACGTCTATTGGCAGAACCATCGCACGACCCCCAAAGCCTTCCTGACGCTGGCGGCGGGGCGAAAACTCTGGGCCAGCCGTTTCGGGCAGTCCACCTCGTTCCGCATCCCCGCGCCGACCGGGTTGCGGCCCGGCAGTCAGGCGGAGCAACGGTTCGAGCGGAGGCTGGAGGACCGGCTCCTGGAGCAACTGGACGCACGTCGGGCTCAGCTGGGCTTCGCGTTCTTGCCGGTCAAGGCACGGGGCTTGGCGGCCTCGGCAGGCACGACGCCGTTCGGTGTGCTGTTTCTATTTCTCAGCTTCTTCGTGATCGCCGCCGCGATTCTGCTGGTCGCCTTGCTGTTCCGGCTGGGCGTCGAGCGCCGGGCCGAGGAGATCGGCATCCTGCTGGCCCTCGGTCTACAGCGCAAGCAGATCGGTCGCTGGTTGATGGGTGAAGGCGGGTTGGTGGCGACGGCAGGCGGCGTGTTCGGCGTGGCCACCGGCGTGGGCTATGCCTGGCTGATGCTCGCCGGACTGCGGACGTGTTGGTCGGGCGCCGTCCAGACGCCGTCGCTGGGGCTGTACGTGACACCCGCCAGCCTGGGGATCGGGTACCTCAGCGGAGTCCTCGTCTCGGTGGCCACGATCGCCTGGAGCCTGCGCGGAACGCAAGCCATCTCCGTCTGCCGCTTGTTAGCTGGCGAAGCGTCTGCGGAGGCTCGACCGAAGGATAGCTCCCTCGCCCCGGTACTCCGGGGAGAGGGTGGGGGTGAGGGGCGTACGAGCAAATGCCGAAGTTATTCTTCAGCCGATCCGAAGCATGCACGAATGGCGCCGCCAGGACGCTGGAGAACGTTCATCCCCGTCGGATTGCTACTGACAGCAATCGGTCTGGTGATCGGCGCCACGCGCTGGGGAGGCGAAGCCCAGGCCGGGGCCTTCGTCGGTTCGGGAACGTTGGTGTTGGCCGCTCTGTTGATCACCGTTCGCAACCGACTCAGATTGCGCGGCGTTGTCGGACTGAGGCCCGCCCAAATGCGGCTGGCGACGCTGGCACTACAAAACGCAGGGCGCAATCCGGGCCGCAGCACGGCCACCATCGGGCTGATGGCAATGGCGAGTTTCCTGATTGTGGCGATGAGCGCTTTTCGCCTGGAACCCTCAGCCGTCGGCACCGGCGGGTTTGACCTGATCGCAGAGAGTTCCGAACCGATCTTCGGGAACCTCAACCGGCCGGAGGTTCGCCAGGATCTGCTGGCGGATGACGCGGGCAAACTGGCGGATACCGCGATCATCGGTTTTCGCGTTCAACCGGGCGATGACGCCAGCTGCAACAACCTCTACCGAGCCACGCAGCCACGCGTCCTGGGCGTCACCGAGGAATTGATCCGGCATTTCGACGCGGCGGGCGGTCCGTCCTTCGCCTGGGCGTCCAGCGCGGCGAAGACTGCCGCGGAACAAACCAATCCATGGCGACTGCTGAGTCCCGAGTTGCCAGCGAAATCGGAGGGCGAGACTCCCGGCTCGGCAGGAGTCGTGCCATCCCGAGGTCCCGTACCCGGGCCTGCGCGGAATTCGACCGCGGGGCGGACGGACGCCGAACCAGCCGCTGCGGTACCCGTGGTCCTGGACCAGAACACCGCCATGTACAGCCTGCAGCTGTACCAAGGGATCGGGGAAGAATTCGCGGTGACGTACGACGACGGCCAGACGATCCGTTTTCGGGTCGTGGGCCTGCTGGCCAACAGTATCCTGCAAGGCAGCCTGCTGATCAGCGAGCAGGATTTTGTCCAACGTTATCCGGCGGTCAGCGGCTATCGCTTGTTCTTGATCCAGTCGCAGCGGAACCCGCCCCCGCCGAAAAACAACGCCCTCGCCTCGGTAGTCCGGGGTGAGGATTGGGTTGAGGGGCCGACGAGCAAACGCCGAAGTTACTTTTCGGCCGTGCCCACGTCCCCGCCGGTCGCCACCCTGTTAGAGGCCAGACTCAGCGACCAGGGCTTCGACGCCGTCTCGGCGGACGCGCGTCTGGCCGACCTGCTGGCCGTGCAGAATACCTACCTGAGCACGTTCCAAAGTTTGGGTGCGTTGGGACTCCTGTTGGGCACCTTCGGCTTGGCGGCGGTGCAGGCCCGCAACGTTCTGGAACGTCGCCGCGAATTGGCCTTGTTGCGTGCCGTAGGATTCCGCTTGGCCAGCCTCGCTCGGCTCGTGATGTTCGAGAACATCGGCCTCTTGGTCGCCGGTTTGGCGACCGGTTGCGGTGCCGCCCTGATCGTCGTCCTGCCGCACCTGCTGTTGGGCGGAGCCGCCGTGCCGTGGCGCGACCTGGCGATCATGCTGGGCAGCGTATTGCTCGTGGGCCTGCTCGTCAGCCTCGCCACGGTGCGGACCACCCTCCGGGCGCCGCTGCTGCCAGCCTTGCGTGGGGACTGACCCGGATGCTGTAAACCTCCCGGAAACCCTCGTTCCCAGGCTCCGCCTGGGAACGCACTGCCTTGCCGACTCCGCCGGCCTTCCTACGAGGCGGAGCCTCGCGTCCAGTGGGTTACGAGGCCGAGCCCCGTAACCAGAGTGCTTCACGGATTTTGGACGATGCCAAGATCTTCACCGCAGTGGGGACTGGCTCGCAGGTCCGGCCTGGCCCGCGCAAAATTGGCGAGTCGGGCGTCAAACGGATGGTCCTGTTTTCGTTCCGCCCCCATCCGGGCTTGCCCCGGTGGAGCGAGGTTTCTGGTCTACGCCACGGATCCGCGACCGCCTCACTTCTTCCGCTGCCTCCCGCCCGCCGCCTCCGGCGGCGGGCGGGAGGCGGCGGAAGACAGCACGGCTAGAGTCTGCCAACGTAGTGTACGAAACCCAATTCCACCGGGGCAAGCCCGGATGGGGAGCAGACATGCCAAGCTGGAACAAAAGCCGGACCAGATCGCACCATTGCAAGGACTCTCTGGGATACAATTTTTCGCGGCCCAGGTCCGGCCTCAGGGCTGGACGGAGGCCTTGAGCAGTTTGATGAACTCCCGCAGCAGGGCGGAGTTGTCGTGCCAAGTGCGGGCGGTCACGATGTTCTCGCACACCACCACTTGCCGATCGACATACGCGGCACCACCCTGCTCCGCATCGAGCTTGCACTTGGCGACGGTGGTCACCGTCTTGCCGCGGATCAGGTTCGCGGCGGTGAGAATCTCGATGCCGTGGCAGACGCAGGCGATCGGCTTGCCTGCCGCGTGAATGGCCCGCGTGACGCCCAGCAGATCCTGGTCGTACCGCAAATACTCTGGGGCGCGACCACCGGAGATGAACAGACCGGCGTAGTCCTCGGCTCGCACGTCGCGAAAAGCGATGGTCGCCCGAATGTGATAGCCGGGGCGTTCCTGCGTGATGTCCCAGGGCACGCCGGCATCCGGCGGTATCTCGTGCAGGACCGAGTGATACAAGCGTGCCTCCGGTCCGGCCACGACCACCTCGAAACCGTCTTCGGGCAGACGGAAATAGGGATAGAAGGTATCCAACGCCTCGGTGGCGTCACCAATCGGCAGCAGGATCTTGAGCATCATTCGTCTCCAAGAGCACGGGTTGGTTTTCGCATGAATTTGCGTCACCAGACAATGTATCGTCAGCACCGGTCTATGGGAACCGGCTGACAGGGAACCGGCCGACGGGTGTTCACGGCGGAGTGCCGATTTCCGGTGAGTCTAGGTTGCTCATGGAAAACGAGAGCACGTAGATGGGGAGGGCGACGCTCCCGCGGAGCCGTAGGCCGTTCCTGACGGCCCGCTCCGGCTCGGCAGGAGCCTCGCCCTCTTATGGGCAACCTAGCACCCAACGATATTTTGGCCCCTGCGCGCAAAACATGAGACTTAACGGTTCAGCAGAGACGGGGCGTGAGACAAGGGGTCAGACGTACAGATTTCAGTTTTCGCGGTCGTGTGCCCAAGCCTAGGGAAAGCCTGCTGCCCGCGAAAACTGAAATCTGTACGTCTGACCCCAGCTGGCGGTCCGTCTCTGCGAAACCGTAAAACC
>JAPLNJ010000364.1 GCA_026692885.1 Planctomycetota bacterium
GTGGAATTGCGTTTCGTACACTACGTCGGCAGGCGCCAGCCGTATTGTCTTCCGCCGCATCCCGCCCGCCGCAGGAGGCAGCGGGCGGGATGCGGCGGAAGACAGTACGGCGGTTGCGGACCCGTGGTGTGGTCCAGAAACCTCGCTCCACCGGGGCAAGCCCGGATGGGGGCGGAACGGCCTTGATCGGAATGTTGCGCAAAACGCTAGCAGCAGAAGCTCAAGGGTGGCTGGGGCAGAGTGCAGCGATGCCCCAGAAACCGGGTACTGGGGCTTCGCTTAGGCTCAGCCGCCAGCCACCCGGGCTGCTGCTGGCACGGACGGCTGTGCGCAACCTAACGATCAAGGCCAACAGAGGCTGTTGACAGGCGTCCCATCTTCGCTACAGTCTTGCCACCGCAGGCCACGTTAAGTCATAGGTTCCAGGAGAATCCCGCATGCTCAACTTCATGTTCAAGAATCCCACGGAGATTTTGTTCGGCCGAGGGATGATCGCTGAGATTGCCCCCCGCGTGCCGATGGACAGACCGGTGTTATTCGTCTACGGCGGTGGTTCGATCAAACGTAACGGGGTGTACGACCAGGTGCGCGCGGCGCTCGCGAAGCACCGCTTGGTGGAATTCCCTGGCATCGAGGCGAATCCGCTCTACGAGACCTGCCTGCAGGCTGTCGAGGTTGTGAAGCGGGAGCAGATCGGGTTCCTGCTGGCCGTCGGAGGCGGGTCGGTCCTGGACGCGGCCAAGTTCATTGCGGCGGCGGCCGTGTTCGAGGGGCCGGAACCTTGGGACATCCTGCGTACCGTCGGGCGCAATGTGAACAGTGCCTTGCCGCTGGGCACGGTGCTGACCCTGCCCGCCACCGGTTCCGAGTGCAATGGCGGCTCGGTGATTTCCCGCCAGGCGACCAAGGAGAAGCTCTTCTTCCTTTCGCCTCACACGTTCCCCGTGTTCTCGGTCTTGGACCCGGAGACGACCTACACCTTGCCGCCCCAACAGGTCCGCAATGGCATTGTCGACGCCTTGGCCCATGTCTGCGAGCAGTACTTAACCTATCCGGCCGCCGCGCCGCTGCAGGACCGGTTGGCCGAGTCGCTGCTGCAGACGCTGATCGAAGTCGGACCGGTGACGTTGGCCGAGCCGCGGAACTACGACGCCCGAGCCGCGTTCATGTGGAGCGCCACCTTGACGCTGAACAACCTGATCGGCAGCGGCGTGCCCCAGGACTGGGCGACGCACATGATCGGGCACGAGCTGACCGCTTTCTACGGCCTGGACCATGCCGAGACGCTGGCCATCGTGATGTTGGGCGTGTGGCGGCACCGGCTGGGGCAGAAGCGCGCGAAGTTGGAGCAGTATGGCCGCCGCGTGTGGAACGTGTCCACCGCCGAAGAGGCCCTCGCCAAGACCGAGGAGTTCTTCCACTCCCTTGGTATGCCCACCCGGTTGAGCGATTATCAGATCGTCGCTGAGGACGCGGCGGAGAGAGTCCGCCTCCGCTTCACTGAGCGGCAAGTGGCCTACGGCGAACGCGGCGATTTCGGCGCTGCCGACGCCGCGGCTGTGCTGCAGTTGCGGGCGTGAGTTAGGACCGGCGCATCAATAAGTGTCGGGTTTTCAAAGTAGTCATCACGCTCCGCGTGATGACATGTCGTCACGGCGGAGCGTGACGACTACTATACTTGCGACAGTTATTGATGCGCCGGTCCTTAGTCGTGGCTCACGGCGAACCGCTCATCGGGTTAGGCGACCTGTCCCTCATCTGGGAGATCAACCACGATGTCCACCGTATCACGAGTCGTGTTCCCGATCCACGTCTGCCTTGGCATCTCGATGTCTTGGTGCCTTGGTGTCTGCCTCTTCGCCGGCCGCGGCGACGCGGCCACCGAAGCTGTCGCAACCTTCCAAGATAGACTGGCCAAGAACGTGCCACCGGGCACGACCGTGACCGTCGACGGCAAGGCCGGCCCACTGGTCGGCAATGTGGCGGTGACCAACCTTCGCGGGGAGCCCGGCAAGCCGATTGTCATTCGCAGCGTGGGCGAGGAGCGGGCCGTGATCCGCGGCAAGTTCCAGCTGACCGGCGCGGCGTACGTCGTGTTGGAGCGCCTGGCTTTCGAGCCGAATGTGGCGGATGAGACCGACGGGCCGTGGGTCAGTCTGGAAGGCGATCACATCGAGTTCCGCGACTGTGCGATTCGCGGCGCGCCGGGCGACGGGTTGCGCATGCGCGGCGCGGGCACTGTGGTCGAGGGCGGCGAGGTATCCGCGTGCGAGGGGCACGGCCTCGTGCTCGACGGCTCGGCGCGAGTCAACGGGGTGCGCGTCGCGGCGTGCCGTCAGGGCGGCCTGCGCGTGGGTGGCGAGACCACCGTCAGCAACTGCCTGCTGCTGCACAATCGCGGCCCGGCGGTGGAGGCAGAGAATGGCGCCGCGCTGCGGTTCTATCACAACTTGGTCTACGACAACGGTGGCGGACTACTACTCGACGCCTGCCGCAGCACACGCCTGCTCAATAACCTGTTCCTCAATAATTACGCCACACCGTTGCTCACGGACCGTGACGTGGAGCTCAGCGTACGGGACAACGCCGAGATCGACCACAACATCTATTTCCGCCATCCCGGCAAAGACAAGCTGCTGCGCGGGCTGCCTTACGCCCAGGGCGTCGATCTCAGCCCGCTGGCGTCCGACAATCCGCTGGGGCTGCGATTGCGGGTAGTTCGGGAGGGCGAGGCTCCCGCCGAGCTGCGTGGAAACGCTTCACGCGACATCACGGCTCGGCAGGAGCCTCGCCCTCCCAGCCCCGCAACGGCGCCGGTTCTGTCCGTCGGCCGCGACTTGGCAATGGATCGCCGGTGGACGGAGAAGTTCGACCAGCATTCACAGTGTCTGGACATCCTGCAGCGGCTGACGGGCGAGAATTCCTACACACGTTGCTACGAGGATCTGTTCGCCGATTTCCAACAGGAGGATTTCCGACCCCGATACACCAGCCCGGCGGTCGGCTGCGGCGCGGATTTGACGGCCGAGGTTCCCGCCGATGTGGCGGGGCAGCCGCGTTCCGCTAAGCATCCGGACATCGGACCGTACGCCGCGCCGGCGAAGTGGTGGGAGGATCTCGACTCCGGTCGCGCCACGATCGTCGACGGCAACCTGGGGCTGGATGCGCAAGGCCGCGACTGCGGACTGGGCATCCCGGACAAGCCGTTTGCCACGTTGGCCAAAGCGCTGGCCTTGGCCCGCTGGGGTAGCCGGATCTACATCCGGGATGCCATCTACCGCCACACGGCCATGCAGACCACGTTCTCGTTGGGTCCGGATGCGGTGGTCAGCGGTTTCCCCGGTCATCGCCCGGCCTTCAGCCCGTCGGAATTCATCGCGCCATCCCGCTGGGAAAAAGTCTGCGGCGGCTCCGAACCGGGGAGTGGCGACGCCCGGGACGATCAGCGTCTGTCCCAGGTTCCGGGGCAACCAGGTCTGTATCGCCTCCGCGACTGGCATACGTTTCTGGGCTACAACTGCCGCACGAACGCATGGGCGCTGGACTACTACGGCAACGCTCGTGTCGGCGGAGCGGGCGAGAACACGACCAGCCTGAGTCGCAATCTGGCCCAGGTGGGGAAACCCTTCCGCCCGATTCGCTACCTGACGCTCGACCGAGACACGCCCCAGGTGTTGGTCGATGGCGTGGCGCTGCAACAGGCGGGCGGCGTACTGGGACTGGAGGAGTTCAGCATTGGGACGATGAGTGCCTGGGGACGGGACGTGGCCCACCTGCGACCGGGTTCGTTCATCGTCGGCCGCCGCGATTTTCTCGTCAGCCGCGCGGTCGGCCAAGGCAGCTTGCAGGACGGCCAGTCGTTCCTGGAAGGCCTGAACCGCGATCCGGAAATGAACCACCGGATCGACGGTCGCTCGACGGGCTACGTCTCTGCGTTTGTGGCTCGCCCCGCGGTCCTGTGGCAGGTTCGGCAGACGTATCCCGGCGGTGATCGCCTGTGGCAACTCGATCCGACTGTGACCGGGAAGTTCGGGCAGACCACGCGTCGCCTGCTTCAGGATGGCTGGCGGCAAGTAGCCACGAACCAGGACTCGGCCTGCTGGGTGCGGCAGTTTGCCTTGCCGGCCTGCGGATTGAAACAGGCCGACGGCGCGGTGCTGCGGCGGGCTGAGGGCCGGTTGAACCGTGACCAGTTGCCGCTGCACGGCTGGCTGCAGCGCCAGTTCCAGACGGGCGACGCGGCACTCGCGGCTGTGTTGGACAATCCGTATCAGGATTACCTGGAAGTCCGCCTGCCGACAGGCGTCGATCCGAACCAGAGTGGTCTGACCGTCAGCTGCTTCACCGGCCGCGTGGAAGCCGTGTGGCGCAAGAGCGCTCCCGGCGAATACAATCCGGGCGTCAATCAGCCGGGCTTGGCCATGCTGAGCCACTTCCGCACGATGGAAGTCGGCGTGACCGCCGAAGCGACGGCCGCCACGGCCACGCAGCCCTGGCAGTTCGGCTGCCTCGTGCCGCTGGGCGAGTCCGCGCCGACGCTGCTGATGCGCATGCCGGCCGACGTGGATCCTAATGCCGAGGATCCGTGGAAGTTCACGGTCGTCGACGACTGCCTGTACGTGCAGCTGCCTCAAGGCGAATCACCGACCAACCACGCCGTGGAAGTCGCCTGCCACAGTGGCAGCTCGGTGCCGTCGCCCGTCGGCAGTAATCCGTCCTTTTTCGACTGGCAGGACGCGGGACCGCTGCGGCCGGACTGGCCGGCAGTCCGCGTCTACCGCACGGAACTCGATTTCGGCAGCAATACGTTGGAACCGTTGTGGTCCACCGGCGGCCCGGTTGTGGGTAGCCAAGGCTTCCAACTCGATGCAGCCGATCCGACGGGCCGAACGCTGTGCCTGCTGCAGGAAGTGCGATTGGACGCCGGTGACCCGCCGGGTGGAGCCGCCGAGAAGATCCTGATCATCCGCTACTCCGAGGGCGACCCAGCCTCACCGACCAAACGCGAACATCGCGTCAGTTCCCAGGCGATTGGTCCCGATCGTCGGATCGTCTTGCCCAGCCAGCCGATCGCTTTCGACTCGCGTCACGTCTTCTGCATCGCTCCTGCGACTGAGCCGGGCAGAATGGCCGAGCAGCTTGTGTCGACCTCGCTGCGGCCCGTGTCCGCCAAGCCGGCCTTGGCGCAGGGGACTTACTACTACGACGCCACCGGCCATACGCTCTACCTGTGCCCGTTTCCGGGCAGCGAGCCGGCCGCCTCCCGCTGGGTCGGCGGGCGCAGCGATCCGGTGCACTTGGTGCGGGGTCTGTACACGTTGGGCGGCAACGCGTACGGCCATCAGAAGCAGTACTGCTGGGGCTGTGGGCTGGGGCTGCCAGCGGACGTCTACGAGGACGTCACCGCCGGCTTCAGCCCGGGGCACACGCTCAGCACCGTGCCCGGCACGGTGGTGCGAAATTGCACCTTTCGCTGGTGCGGGGCCGATGTCGGCCGCGGCGGCGAAGTGTCGGGCGACGAGCGGCACACGGCCGACCGGATCAAACGGCCGGAACTACACGTCGACCACTGCGTCTTTGACGTGGGCAACGCGTTCCTGTTCGATGGCAACGACAGCCCGACCAAGAACATCCCGTTCGGTAATCATCACCTCTGGGAAAACAGTTACTTCCTGCCGGCCATGGGCGGCCTGATGGGCCCGTGGTGGGATCAGTATTGTTTCAACAACGTGGTCCAGAACTGCCTGTTTGCCGGACGCGGCGGAGTAGACGTCGAGGTCTCCGAAAACCTGATCGTCCGTAACAATCTGTTCACGACCGACAAGGGTAACCTGGTCACGTTTCGCGGCTCGGATCGCGGGTATGTGCTGAACAACACCACGTTTCGCGGCGGAGGGATTTGGTATCACAGCGAACCCGAACGGGCCAACAGCACCGAGCAGGGGCAGCCCACGTACGGCCCGAACTTCCCCATCGTCCAGCGCGGCCCGGTCCCCTGGTTGACGATCGACCAGATCGGCCACGAAAAGTCGATCCGCCTGGACGTGCGGTGGCTGCCGCTGGCCGATCACGCGGAGGTCTGCTACTGCGAAAACTGGGATTTTCCCTCGCCGCTGTTGATCGATGCCCAGGGCTTCGCGGCGTATCGCGCGGTGAGCAGTCTGGCCGAGTTGCAGCGGGGCTGCTACTTCCACGATCCGTCGGCGCGCCGGCTGTACCTGCGTCAGACCGACGGCAGCCCGCCGCGTTCGGCCGCCGTTCCAGCGCCGCACATTCCACAAACGGAACAGGTCCGACGCGATCTGGTTTACACCCTGACCGTCGTGCGCCCCGGGCGGCTGTCGATCCCCTATCAGGCGATATCCAAGACCGAGTTGGAGTTATTGGAACCGCCTCAGCCGGGCGAGACAATCGAGGTCTGGTACTGCGAGACGCCCCAGCGCGGCCGGGAGGGCGAGGCTCCCTCGGGGCAGCTTCCCGTGCGGCGTGTGGAGCGGTTCCCGATCTTCGCCGAAATGCTGAAGCTGGGTCGGCCGCGGCTGCGGTTGAGCGGCCGGCCGGCCGACGATCGGCTGTTCGTCGGCCGGGCCGGCGAGCAACCTCCGCTGGTGCGCGTGACCGGATCGTGGAAAGATGTGCGGCCGTTCGAGGCGGAGTTGATCCCCGGCGGCTCGGTCGTCGCGTCCGCGGTGATGGGCTTGCAGTTCAATATCCTGCGCGGGTATTTCCCGCAGCTGCAGCCGGGCGAACAGTTCGAATCCGTACTGCACTCGCGTTCCGTCTATCACCTGTCGAGTCTGAACAATGTCTTTCTCGACGTCCGCTCGACGGTGGCCAGCGACGCGATGGACAACATGCACCACGGCGCTAACTACATGCTGTACACCGAACAGACCGACCCGTCCCATTCGCAGATCGACTACAACTGCTACTGGAAGGATCTGCGCGCCGTGCCAGGGCCGCTCTCGGCGCATGTCCAATGGGGCCAGCTGCGGGTCTGGAACTCAACCTCCCACAAAGCGGGCATTACGATTCCGGAATTCCACGAGCAGACGGGCTACGAACAGCATGGGCTGAGCCCCGCGTCGTACTTCACCCTCGTGGCCAATCCGCTGCGGTACGACTTCCGCCCGCTGCCGGATTCGCCCTTACTCGGCACGGGCGTCGTGACCAAACAGCAGGTGGGGTCGTTTCTGTTCGATCCCGACATGGAGAATGGGCAGCAACGATTCACTTACCCTGGGAACGAACGGGACGCCTTCGGCCGGCCGCGCGGCGACCGACCGAGCATCGGCGCAGTCCAGCACCCCTGCCCCGGTGCCCAAGCCTACTACCTGGCTCCCGACGGCGCGGACGCTCCAGACCGCGGGACGCGTCAGGCCCCCTGGGCCACGGCGACCTACGCCCTGGCTCGGCTGCGGCCGGGAGATTTGCTGGTACTGCGGCCCGGTACGTATCGTCAGCCGATCGTCGTGCGGCGTTCGGGCACCCCGCGCGACTTCCTGCACATCGTGGCCGAAAACCCGCCGTACGAGACACCGGCAAAATTCCCCACCGGGGGTTCCACCGTCCTGGACGCCGCCAGCCTAGGCAGCCGTCCGATGGTGCTCTTGGACGGCTGCGCCCATGTTCGCGTGGCCGGTCTCCGGGTGGTCCACTCGGCAGCCCCGGCGGCCGTCGAGTTGCGCGAGACACGCGACTGTGTGGTTGAGTACGTGTTTGTGGAGCAGCCTACCGGCGCCGGGATCCGGGCGACCGGCCGCGGCAACACGCTCTACGAATGCAGTGTGGCGGGCGGCACGGTGGGCTACGAACTGGCCGGCTCGCTGACGGATGTCCGCTGGTGCGTGAGCCGCGACAACGCCACGGGCTTTCGCGCGATCGGCCCGCTGGCCGGGCTGCTGCTGTTGCAGAACCGACACCACGGCGGCGACCAACGCAGTCAGGCCGGTTTCGATTTCGCAATACCAACGTCCGACGTGGTCTTCGACGGAAATTGGGTCGATTCCGCCAACTGCGGCTATCAGCTCAGCGGCCGGCGAGTGCTGCTGGCCAACAACCTGGCCGATCAGACGGAGACAGGTATCCGCGTGACGGCCGGGACAGACGTGCGATTGTTCAACAACAGCGTGCTGCGCGCCGCCCACGACGCGCTGGTCCTCGGCCGGGGAGTCCGTTCCGCCCTGGTGCTGAACAATGTGTTGCAAGCCGAGCGGAACCACGTGGTGGTTAGCTCGAAGACGATCTGGGTCGACTACAACCTCTACGCCCGGGCGTCGCTGCCGTTCCAGCTGAACGCCAAGCTCGGCGATCAGTCTCTCAGCGACTTGGCTGCCTGGTCGGCCGCCACCGGTTGGGATCGCAACTCACGCGTGGCTCCGCTGGTGTACTTCAAGCAGCAAGACCGCAATGGCCGCTGGCGTGTGCGGGAGGCGTGCATCTCGGTCACCAATGTCACACCGGACTACAACGTCGGGGCGTTGGGCGCGAACGCTTACCCCTACGCTGGCGGTGGAACGTACATCCTGGACTTGCCGCAGAACTGGAAACCGCACGGCGACCCGGCCCGACGGGTGTACGTCTTCGATGTGGAGCCCTACGAAGGTGCGATGGCCGCTCGCGCGTACTGGTATCTGGCCCGGGTCGATTATCGGCGGAGCGACGGTAGCCGCAGTACCACAGACCTGCCTCGCGTCTACGTCCCGCGCGAGCAGATGCCCGCGGGTTCGTTTCTTCAAGAGGGTGCGACGGGCCGCGTCTACGTGCGACTGCCGGCGGACGCGCAAGAGCCGTGTCCCATCGGCAAGCATCTGAAGCTCAGCCCGTCGCAGGCCGTCGGGTACTACGTGGGCCGCGAAGTCACGGGCGCCGCCGAGAAGTATCGCGGCAAGTTGGTCGGCGAGAGTCTAGCCCAGGCGATGGGGCAGGATGGCATCCAGGAGTTGGACGTCGTCGCGAACCTATTGTCCTGCGTCTGCGGCTCACCGACCTTCGAGCGGGGTTGTCCGATCCAGGGCCTCTGCCGCGACGCCGATAGTTGTCCGCGTCCCTCGGTGCCGCTGGGCCTGTCCGCCTTCGGCGCCCACGGCGGTCCCGGCCGCTTCGATGTGGGGGCCGCCGAGCACGGCTACTACGTCCCGTAGACGTCAGTTTGCATGGTTGTCATCCCTGTCGCTGAGAAACACCCTTCATCCTTACCATCCCGATAGGAATGACCGGGCGGCGCGGCACCGTGACAGGGGCAACCATTCCGGAGACGCTCAAACCGCCGAACAACCGCCGCTCCGGTCCATCCGCTTGTCCCACTCGTTTGCCCCAGTGACGATCAGATTTCGGGGACGGACAGCCCCCGACAAATTTTCCTTGCCAGCTTGTTCGGAATCTCGACATGCCTGGGCACCGCCTCCACTTCCCCTGTTTCCGGGTTCATCCAAAGCGAGTGCGACCGGCCTTCTCGCTTCAACACGCACCCGTGCCTGCGCAGATGCCTTAACAGAGCAGTCCGTTTCATCCCAGCGACACCACTTCTTTGATAGCATCTTCCGGCACGCCACGGATGCCTTCTTCACGGCGATCTTCAAGAATCAATTCGATTGCTTCCGTCAAGCTCTGCTTGGCTTCCTCCTTCGTGCGTCCCTGCCCGTTGGCACCGGGGATCTCCGGGCAATAGGCAATCAGCCAGTCGCCGTCCTTCTCGATGATCGCGGTAAACTCGTTACGCAAGATTCTTCCCTCCGTATTCAAGCGGCCCAGCCTTGATCACATACCGGCCAAATTGTAGCCAGATCGTCGCGGCCGGACAAACGTTCAAGAAGACCGACAGGCGTGGAATCGCGTTCCCTGATCGACCTCATGCTCTAGTTTGGTCGGTGGCCTTCCTTCGGCGTTTCCTCCAACACCCGCTGAACCAGCGGCAACAAGGGAGGGAGGTCCTCGGTGACCGTTTTCCAGACCACTTCCAAGTTCACGCTGACGTAGTCGTGCACCAACTTGTCGCGGATCCCTGCCATCGAGCGCCAAGGGACCTCTGGGTGCCGGTCCCGAATCTCCGGCGGAATCCTCTTGGTGGCTTCGCCCAGGATCTCCAAAGCGCGGACTACGGCATAGACCGTCTTGTCGTCGCCGAGGAAGTCCTCGTAGGCGATCCCCTCGACGAACTCCAGCGCCTTCTGGGCTGCCTGGGAGATATCCTCCAGGTGATCCCGGTGATCGCGAGGTTGCTTCATACCGCTTCAACCTCCGCGAGAACGTGTTGACCAATGGCTGGCTTGAGGGCTTCCGCCATAACCAAGTCCACGCGTACCCCCAGCAGGTCACTAAGGTAGTTCTCCAGTTCGACAAAGCGAATCAGGCCCGGGGTGTGGCGGAAACGTACCAGAACGTCGAGATCGCTTTCCGGGCCAGCCTCGCGGCGTACATAGGACCCGAACAGCCCCAGCGACTCGACTCCATAGCGTTCCCGCAGCAGCGGCAACTGCTGACGGAGAATGCCTCGCAACTCGGCGATGTCCCTTGGCTCAACCATCACTGTATTCTCAGACAACCTTCTGTCCGGCGATCTCGCACCGAACCGATAACCCGCCGATCACGCGGCGTGCACCGAACCATCATCGCGAAACCCAACCGCGTGATCGGTCGGATTCATCTGCTCGATCAGCCCGGTTTGGCCTCAATTCGACTTCCGCCTCCTCTTACCTTCGCGAAAAGGCGAGCTATCCTGACGGCGTGTGAAACCAGTGTCCTGCTTTCATGCCGCCATCGCAAACCGCCTCTCGGCCAGACCCGACGTGCGGATGGCGCTGGCGGAACGGGTCTCCCAGATCTTGGTGGTGATGGGCTTGTTCGCAGCCTCGAATGCGGCTAGGTTCCGCTTAGCTCGCTCGCTCGACGGATCGATTCGGATCGCGTTGTCGAAAGAAGCTCGCACCATCTCGGCGGGGAAGCCAAGCTCAGCCTGTGCCATAGCCATCCATTCGGAGACTTCACTCATGACGGCCGCAGAGCCGTTCATGGTGAGCGCTCGCTCGCAGAGCCTTCGGCACTCCTCAAAGCGTCCGTTCAGTAAGTTGTGATGGGCAAGAAAGACGTAGGGCCAAACAAGAGGGGAGCCCGTCCGGACCGCCAACTCGAGGTCTGTGATTCCACGGGGGCTCGTCCCATACAGCAGAATGCCTCTGGCAAGCAGAATCGCGTCGTTCTCTGGCTCGAGTTGCAGCCCTTGGGAATAGGATTCCAAGGCGGCTTGCGTCTTTCCGACGAACTCGTATCCGAAGCCAAGCAACGCGTGTATCGTCACGCAGGTTGAACGGTCGACTTCGCTCGGGTCTTTCTGCTGGACCCGAACGAGGGTTTCCTTCAAGATCGGCTCAAGACGGTCAAATACCTGGTTCGCTTCTGTCGCCGACGTAGTTCGCGCCGACAGCAAAACAATGTCAGCAGCACGCGCAATGGCGTGAGGTGAGAATCTCTCATATTCCTTCAGGTAGTCTCCTGCTAGGTTCTTGGCTGCTGCTGGGTTGGCAATATTCAAGGCGTACAAGAACATCGCCTGGTAGTTCTCGGTGTTAGGCTGGAGTCTCAACGCATGCTCGTAAAAAAGCGCAGCCGTCTCTGGATCTCCGGCTTCTAGCCAGATCGAGCCACGCAGGTAGCTGACCAACGCCGGGTCAATATGGGCTCGCCAACGCCGTAGGAGATCGAGAGCCCTATCCCACTCGCCCCGTTGTCTGGCCTCAAAGGCTTCATTCAGCTTGGCCTGTGCTTGGAAGTTCATCGGTTGTGCGGCAGGGGGCGGCTCGACGAGGGAGTAGAGATCCTCCGAGAGGTTGCGGATACGGTTACGTTCGACTTCCGAGAGCGCTTTCCACGGGCCATCTGTTGCGTCACGAAGGGCGTCGGCTTCTGGCGAGTCATCTTTGCCAGCGGCGAGGAATTGGTGCAATTCGCGACTGCCACGCACCATCGCCACGTAGCTGGGGTTCATCGTCAAGGGTCTTGGCATCATGATTATGTCTCGTCTTCTTGCCAGTCCGGCCGAGTTGCCGCTAGGTCTGCTTCGTAGGTGGCGAGAGGGACGACCTGGGCAGGGGCCACGTTGCCATGCGTCGCGGAGTCCGGCTCCAGGGTAAGACCGTTCGCGAAGGCCCCTTGCATAAAAGCACCGTTCCCCATGCGGAAGCAGAAACTGTTGTTACTACCACCAGATCCTTGGACCATCGGCCGAAGTCGCTTCGGTATGCGATTGACGTTTATGTCTCGCCAGTTCGGCGCGACCGACATCCCCTTGCCATTTACCAGTACGTTGTTTTGGGCATCGAGATCTACATCACCCCCTGGACGAACGCCTAGACTCGTTTGGCTGACCGTCGGCAAACCATCGGGGTCCTTTCTAATGACACGAAACACTCGGGGCATATTCGTCTCCTGGCGTGCGTGTTGTGTCCTAGTGGCATCTGGCCAACAGTAGCGTCGGCGCGTCCCAATCGCCGAAAATGGGCTCGGTGTTGAAGAGCTTAGGTTCCTCTTTCAGGCGATCAATTGATTGAACAACGACACGGATCAGATGGGCGGCCCGTCCGGCCCAGATCCAAATTTCCAACCCAGTGGCCGCCTCATCTGCATCCGCTGGCGGCTAGGTGTCTTGTTCGAACTGGGCAAAAAAGCTGGGATCGACATCGTATGTGGTCCGAGGGATCAGCCCCAACTCCAATGACTCGAATAGTTCGATTAACTTTTCACCATCGACTAATTCAATTGGTGGAACACCATCCCGAACAGCTTCCTTCAGCGCGTCCGAGGAAAACGAGCCAGTAGTCAAAATAATCCCCTTGTCGGCGCGTCCCTGCATGGCGCCGCGGAAGTCTCTCACCACGGAGGAACCTACGACGCCCGCATATCGCTTGCACTGGAAACAAACTTTGAACGCGACGAACGCGTTGAGCTTTAGTACGCCGATGCCGTCGATTCCGCCATCGCGAGAACGACCTGTCACGACAACTTGCTCAAAATCGGATTCACGCAATAGTCGCTGGCATAGGCGCTCAAAGGCCCCAGGCGAAATACTCCGGATCAGCGCCAGTAACTGAGTCTCATACCCTGATTCTTCGGGCGATTCTGCGTCAGCCTCTCCATCAGATTCTTCATCGTCCTCCGCGTCGGCATTTGGCTTACCGTCAACGCCGCTAACCTTCTTTCCTTGGCGCTGCACATCGAGAAGGAGTTGGTTAACCTCGTCGTCCGAGAGAATTGGTGCGTTTCTTCCTTTCTCCGTCAGCGTCCATACTCCGCGTCTTGATCGGTCAAGATAGCCGGTGAGAACGAGATATAACCGCACCCAGGCGATCTTGTTCTTAAATCTGGAGACTCCGGCGCTGATTGTCTCCTCAAGCTCTGGCGAGCCCTCCAGGCTGAGGTCCTTCGCGACGGCGCGACAAACCTCGCCAGGACGCGCAGAGCCCCCAAGCCGTTTGATGGCCTGCAAAACCGGGTTCACATACTGACCGACCTGCTGCGCCAAACCAGACCTCCCGTGCCGCCGAACGTCTAATTCGCCCGCCAGCTGCCCCGCCAATAACTTAGGGCGGCAATTCCGGCGGGATAACGCACACCAAGAGCAACGGTGAACCTAGCAGCTAAGTCGTGGCAAGTCAAACCTTTATTGCGATTCTTTACGTGCTGCGCCGCCGGTTTTGGCGGCAGGTACATGCTCGAGCCTCCGCCTGTTGCTCGTGCGGTATCGATCAGCTCGCCAAGTCCCGGTCATGGATTCCGTCCCCTAGTTGTATTGCGGACCACCGCGGCGACAATAGGGGCGTTCTGGAGCAGGAAGCAGGCACGGCCAGAAGAGAACTGGGTTGACGCCGATTGGGCGGATGTGCGCTGGTGCGTATCCGCGGTGAGCGGCGCTATTCGTGAATCCGCGTTTTGTTGTTCTAGTGCTCCAACGTACTTCGTGTGGCGAGTTGAATCGTGCAACCGCGACCCGGCACGCGCTGCGGGTGGGGGGAGCGCGCTCGGAGACGCCGAGCCGCTCGGCGCGCTCCCCGTTGGGTTGCGGTTAAACGAACCAGTCAGGTTACATGGCCCGGAGTACTCGATACCTTGCATAGGAGAGCAGTTCGATGAAGACCACTTCTTCCCCGTGGCAATCTATCCTTCGGCCTGGGTTGCGTTTGGCTGCGCTCTGTGCGCTGGTTGGCTGGTGGCTCGCCTGCCCGGCTTTCGCCGCAGACGCTGGCGCCGAAAAAACGCTACTGCAGAAACTCGGCACGTCGCGCGGGCTGTGCGTGGTGCTCGGCGATGCGAAGTGCGACTTGGCCCTCAAGCTCGCGCGGGAAACCCAGTTGCTGGTCTACGTGCAACTGCCGCGGGCCGAGGAGGTGGAGGCCGCCCGCCGGATCGTGGCCGACGCGGGGTTCTACGGGACGCGTGTCTACGTCGAGCAAGGTCCGCTGACGCACCTGGTTCTGGCGGATAATCTGGCCGACGCGCTGGTCGCGATCGGTCCGATCGAGGGTCTGCCGGAGGCCGAGGTGCTGCGCGTGCTACATCCCCAAGGCAAAGCATTCCTGGACGGCAAGGAACTAGTCAAACCATCCCCCGCCGGGGAAGACGATTGGAGCCATCCGTATCACGGTCCGGACAACAATCCTCAGTCCAAAGACAAACTCGCGCGCGCGCCGTATCTGACCCAGTTTCTCGCCGATCCGCGTTACGCACCGCTGCCGCAGGTGGCTGTGGCTGCGGGCGGGCGAGTGTTCAAGGCGTTCGGGCACATCGCCTTCAAGGTCCGCGAAGAACCGTGGCTCGATACCCTGGCCGCTTTCAACGGCTACAACGGCACGCTGTTGTGGAAACGCGAGATCCCGCCCGCGCTGATGATCCACCGCAATACGCTGGTCGCCACGTCCACCACGGTGTACTTCGGGGACGATAAATCGTGCAAGGTGATCGACGCGATAACCGGCGAACTTCGCGAAGAGATCGCGCCGCCGGCGGACGTGGCGGGCGGCACCTTCTGGAAATGGATGGCCTTGGAGGACGGCGTGTTGTACGCGCTGATCGGCGAGCAGGAGCAGCGCGATCCCGTCGTGCGTCTGCGCTGGACGAATCACGGCTGGCCCTGGAACCCGCTGTCGCCGGGCTACAATCAGCCCGAACACACCTGGGGCTTCGGCCGGACGCTGCTGGCCATCGATCCGACGACCAAACAAGTGCTGTGGCGGTATCAGGCGGCGGAGCCGATCGACAGCCGGGCGCTGTGTATGAGCCACGGACGAATCTATGCCTTCCGCTTCAATGCGTTCCTGACTTGCCTGGACGCTCGGAGCGGCAAACCCGTCTGGCGGAAGACTCCGGCCGACGATCCGGCGTTGTTCGAAACCGTGGGTCCTGCACTGAATCGCCAGGATTGGCGGACGAACTGGCGCACCACGGCCTATCTGAAATGCAGCGACAAAGCTCTGTATTTCGCCGGGCCCCCGGTGGGCAAGCTGGTCGCCGTCTCGACCACCGATGGCCACGTGCTTTGGCAGCATCCGTACAGCAACTACCAACTGGTATTGCGGGACGACGGACTGTATGGATTGGCCGGCCAGATGGGGGCCGAGGTGGGAATGGTCGGTGCGTTCCGGCAGGACCTGGCTCGCATCCCGGAGCCGAGCCGCAAGTTCGAGCCGCTGACCGGCAAAGTTCTTGCCGAGATCAAGCTGGGCCGCCGTGCCTGCACGCGGCCGACGGGCGCCATTGATGCGATCTTCTGCCGAGCCGACGAAGGCTCCACGCGACTCGATGCGGTGACCAACCAGCCCGATTTGGTGTCACCGATGCGGGCTCAATGCCACGATGGCGTGACCATCGCGAACGGTCTCTTGTATTGGTGGCCGTCGACCTGCGACTGCAACCTGACACTGTACGGCATCACTTGCCTCGGTCCCGCCGGTGACTTCGACTTCACACAGCCTGCCCAGGAAGAGGAGCGTCTCGTGCGTGGTGCGGGCTTCGGCCCTGCCGCAGTGGCCAGCCCGCCCGCATCGCCCGCCGATTGGCCCACCTTCCGGGCGAACAATGCCGGCACCGTCACGACCGAGGCTGCGGTGCCGACCCAGTGCCAGCGGCTCTGGCAAAGCCGCTGGCCCCACGACGTCACGCCCACGGCACCGACCGCCAGCGGTGACCTCGTCTTCGCCGCCGGTTCGGACGGGGTCGTTCGCGCCCTGGACGCGGGCACGGGGCAGACCAAGTGGACAGCGTTCACCGGCGGAGCAATTCGTCTGCCGCCGACGGTCGCCCAAGGCCGGGCCTTGGTCGGATCGGGCGACGGCTGGGTCTACGCCCTGGAAGCCGCTACAGGCAAGTCGATCTGGCGCTTCCGCGTTGCGCCGGTCGAGCGACGGATCCCGATTTACGGGCAACTGTTGTCGACCTGGCCGGCCGCCAGCGGTGTGCTGGTGCAGGACGGCGCGGCTTATGTGGCCGCCGGAATCGTCAACTACGATGGCACGCACGTCTACGCCCTGGATGCGGCCACCGGCCGAATTAAGTGGCAGAATAACGAGACCGGCCACTTGGATCCTGTGGCCCGTACCGGAGTGAGCGCGCAAGGTCAGCTGTTGCTGAACGACGGCAAGTTATTCCTGGCTGGCGGCAACGTCGTCTCCCCGGCCCTGTTTGACGCGCAGAACGGCAAGTCCTTGAACGACCCGGCGAATCATGTCCGCCGCTTGCACAACAACAATGTGCCGGGTTCTGAGAGCCCGCGCGGCTGGGAACTCTACCGGATCGGCAGCCAGGTATTTGTGAGCGGCAAGCCGTACTATTCGCACCCGCAGTATCCGGTCTACGACTGGTCGGTCATGCACAATCTGCTGCACACCTCCGTGGGCGATCGGGATGTGGCCCTGCTGAACAAAGCGAAGTTGTTGGGCTTCGCTCGCGGGGAAGCCAACCAGACCGAGCGTTTCGCGCGGAGTTGGGGCAAAGCCGAGATTGAGGGCCTGAAGCCGGTATGGGCCGTGGACTGCCCCAACACCCTGGCCCTGGCCGTCGGCCGCAACGCCGCAGTCATCGCCACGGCGAACGAACTGATCGCCGTGGACCTCCGCGACGGCAAGCGACTTTGGACTCAGCCGTTGCCCAGTTCACCCGTGCCCTGGGGCTTGGCCATCGATCGTAACGGACGCCTGATCGTGGCGCTGGAGAACGGCGAGATGCTGTGTTTTGGCCAGTAGTGTGCCGCGGTGGCGTCACTGTCTGCTCTCGGGCATGGCCGAAAGATAACTCCCTCGCCCCGGTACTCCGGGGAGAGGGTTGGGGTGAGGGGCAACGCCGTTAAGGATTCTTTTTCGGTAAATTGGGCTTTTCAGGATAGCTGGAAAATGAAATAGGCCAGACTCCCCCATACATCTGACACGCGTCAGAAAGGAGTCTGGCCATGAG
>JAPLNJ010000365.1 GCA_026692885.1 Planctomycetota bacterium
CGGAGAAACCCTGGAAAACCCGCCCCCGCCGAGCTTGCTCGGTGGAGCGAATGATTCGGTCACTGCACGCTCGACGCGCCAATCACTGCTTCCACCGAGCAAGCTCGGCGGGGTGCGGCAAACCCTGGGATTTGCGCTGTAGTGCATAATCATCGCTCCACCGAGCAAGCTCGGCGGGGGCGAGTTCGCGGCACATGCGCAACTTCAAAGGCGCCGGTTGATGGGCGCTCGCCGGGCAGCGCGGTATACTGACCCCGACAAACCAACCCAAGCTCGCCCGCGGCTCCACGGTCGGCGCCGTGGCGCGGAACGGGTATCGAGGGCGCAAGAGAACATCGTAACCATCGGATGCAACCGAGGGCGGTAACGGGTCGGGAATGGTGGCGGGGTCTTTGACCCGCCCCGATTGATCCGGGTCGTTCAGCCGATCGCAATATGGCCATGCTGATGCCACCGTCCTTCCGACGAGTTCGCTTTTCAATCCGGACGCTCTTTGTCTGCACGACGCTCGTAGGCCTCTACCTCGGCGTGGCCCCGCGCATCCAAGATGCCCGCGAAGTATGGCGACGTTCACGACTTCACTATGAAGTTGGTCCGGAAATCTACGGACTCCATAACGCCCACTGCGAACCGTGTCGGCGTCGGATGGTCCGTGCAATCTGCGACGAGACCCAATCGCCCCAGGCAAGAGTGGCTTGGATTAATGACCTTGCCCGCAACGCCAAGGCAGATGAGACCGCTCGACAATGGCTGGTGCGGGCATCCGAAAGTCCAACGCAGGAAGTTGCGACTGCGGCGCGTGATGCCTTGACCGCTGTATCCTATAGGCTACAATAGCGACATGCTCGTCAAAACGACCGAGGTGTACCGCGACTGGATCAACTCGCTTCGCGACCGTGCGGGTCGCGCACGCATCCAGGTTCGCGTCGATCGGCTGGTGCATGGAAATCCCGGAAAGCATCGGGTTCTCACGGACGGCGTTTGCGAGTTGAACATCGACTATGGCCCTGGGTACAGGGTGTACTACACACAGCGTGGCGACGTCATGATCGTGTTACTGGCCGGGGGCGACAAATCAACCCAATCGCAAGATATCCAAACGGCCATCGCCCTGGCGAAGAATCTATAGGAGTGCCAAGTAATGGCCAAGACTGCTGCCAAGTCATCGGGGAAGACCAAGACCATCGCCTACGACGTGGCGGAACAGCTTCGTACGCCGGAAGAGATGGCTGCGTACCTTGATGCCTGGTTCGAAGAGGCTCCAGACGACGCCGCTGGCATTGCTCGCGCGCTGGGGGATATTGCCCGTGCGCGCGGCATGGCACAGGTTGCCCGCGACGCTGGGCTTAGCCGTGAGAGCCTCTACAAAGCGCTCAGCGAAAATGGAAACCCGAGCTTCGCCACGGTCCTCAAGGTGGCCCGCGCACTCGGTGTGCGGCTGAACGCGCGCGTGGCCTAGCTGCCCGATACCATCGGAGCGTGGGCGCCGAACTAAGGCCGTGCACCCGAGCGGCGGATCGGGGCGGAATCAGAATGGAAGGTCACTTGGCCGCCGCCGGGTAACGGCTGTCGTTCGTCGCGTCAGTCGAGCGTCAATTGCTTGTTCACGTAGTCGATGTGGAGGACGTGTTTCTCAAGCAACCCCGTTCCGAGGAGCGGCAACTGACCATCGTTGGCGATCACTTGGAGCTGGATCAGGTTTCCAAACCAAGCAAGATAGCCGATGAATGTCTCCAAGGTGACCTTCCTGCCATCGGCTAGGATCGCCTCGGTCTCCACCAGAGGTTCGAGGTGGAGTTCCTCGATCAGCGACATGGGGAAGACCAAGTGTCCGTCGAATGCCGTGTCAATTCACGCCGCCACGCGGGCTCCTTGAGCGTTCCGCGTTCGCCGCACTTCGACGTCGACGAGGGCTCGGTTGGGATCGTCGACTGTTCCGATCACGACGCGAACCCTACACCCTGCTTAGCCGCTGCTGTGCCGTTAACCGCCTCGTCGAAACCAAAGGAGCGTGTTCATGAACTTTCGGAAAGCAAGCCTTAGCAATGGCCGGGAAAAAACTTTCGCATTTGCATCTCGGCCCCTCACCCCAACCCTCTCCCCGGATTACCGGGGCGAGGGAGTTGTCTTGCGGCGGTGCCTGACCACCTGCGCCGTTTCCCTCGCATGGCTGCTGACGCCGACCGCCTTCGCTGCGGCGCTGATCCTGTACGTCGCACCCGACGGCAACGACGGTTGGTCGGGACGATTGCCGGAGGCCAACGCCCAACGGTCCGATGGTCCCTTGGCCACGCCACTCGGCGCCCGGGACGCGATCCGGCGCTGGCGGAAAAGCGAGCCAGAAGGTGCCGGGCCGGTGACGGTCAACTTCCGTGGCGGGACCTATTGGCTGACCGCTCCCTGGGTGCTGGAACCCCAGGATTCGGGCACGGCCGAAGCACCGGTGGTGTACGCGGCGGCGACCGGCGAACGGCCTGTACTCAGCGGCGGACGCCCGATCACCGGCTGGAAAGCGAACACGGGCGGCCTGTGGAGTACGCAGCTTCCCGACGTCGCCTCCGGCGCATGGTACTTCCAACAATTATGGGTGGGCGGCCAACGCCGAACGCGAGCCAGGACACCCAGTCAGGACTACTACAGCATTGCACAGAAGGCCCCACCGGCCACGGATCCGGCGACCGGCAAACAGGTACCGCGAGATCGCACGGCGTTTGTCTTCACGTCGAACGAGATCAAGAATTGGCCCGACTTGGCCGACGCCCAGGTGATTGTGTTTCACTCCTGGGAGACCTCACGCCTGCGGATTGCCAACGTGAAAGAAGCCGAACGGCTGGTCACGTTCACCGGCGGAGCCGCCTGGCCCTTCGAGTACTGGGGACCGAAGCAGCGGTATTACGTCGAGAATGTGCGGGAGGCCCTCGACGCGCCGGGCGAGTGGTATCTGGACCGCGCCAGCGGCACGCTGTTCTACTATCCGCTGCCCGGCGAGGATCTGACGCGGTCGGAGGTCGTGGCGCCGCGGCTGACGCGGTTGGTCGAAGTCCGCGGTGCGTCCGAAACCAAGCAGTTTGTCGAACACGTGACTCTGCGCGGGCTGACCTTCTCGCATGCCGACTGGATCCTGGAACCGCAGGGGCACAGCGACGCGCAGGCCGTGGTCAGCGCTCCGGCGGCTATGCTGGCCGACGGCGCGCGGCATTGTGTGATCGAGGACTGCGAGCTGTCCCATGTCGGCGACTACGGGATCTGGCTCCGCCACGGCTGCCAGCACAACCGCCTGACGCGAAACCGCCTGCGCGACTTGGGCGTCGGCGGCATTCGCATCGGCGAGGCGGCCCGAGCGGCGACCGACGACGGCGAATCGACGGCCAACATCGTCGACAATAATCACCTGTTCGACGGTGGACACGTCTACCCGGCGGGAGTCGGCATCTGGGTGGCCCAGAGCAGCTACAACACGATTTCTCACAACGAGATTCACGACTTCTTCTATTCCGGCCTGTCGATCGGCTGGAACTGGGACGACGCGCCAAACCGCTGCCATCACAACGTGATCGAGTTCAACCACGTGCACCACGTGATGCAGGGGATGCTCAGCGACGGCGGCGCGATCTACACGCTGGGGACCTCGCCCGGCAGCATCATTCGCAACAATGTGTTCCACGACGTGTGGCCTTACCACGCGCCGCCGTTTGGCTGGGGCATCTATCTGGACGCCACATGCAGCGGCTATCTGGTCGAGAACAATATTGTCTACAACACGCTCAGCGGCGGACTGATGTACAACAACGGCGGCCACGAGCACACGATCCGCAACAACATCTTCGCGTTTTCGGCGAACCATACGCTGTGGCCCTATTGGGAAAAACGGCCGAACTGCTTCCAACACAACATCGTAGTTCTGACCCAAGGCGAGTTGTTCATTCCCTTCGCGGAACGCTCCCTCCGCGAGCGATTGGCTGCCAAGGAATCGCTCGGCGTGTGGGATGACAATCTGTATTGGCATCCGGACGGCCAGGAGCGACTGCGATTCTTCAAGCACGAGTTGGCCCCGTGGCAGGCGCTCGGCCTGGACACGCACTCGCAGATTGCGGATCCGCGGTTCACGCGCGCAGACGACTACGATTTTCGGCTGCTACCCGATTCGCCGGCGCGGAAGCTGGGGTTTCAGCCGATCGACACCTCACGCGTGGGACTCTACGGCGATTCGGCCTGGGTGGCAGAGGCACGTCAAGTGAAACATCCGAAGACGATGCTGCCGCCGCCACCACCGCCTCCGCAACCGCAGGAGGTGGACGACGGCTTCGAGACCACCGCGGTCGGCGCGCCGCCGCAGGGAGCAATCGTCAGCGGGGAAACGCAGGGGGCGTCGATCCGCGTCACGGACGAGCAAGCCGCGACGGGCCAGCGGAGTTTGAAATTCACCGACCGCCAGGAGCTCCAGCCGTCCTGGCAACCGCACCTGTTCTACCAGCCGCACATCACGGCCGGCACCGTGCGGCAGAGCTTTGATCTACGGCTCGAACGCGAGGCCCTGCTGTTTACGGAGTGGCGGGATGAGACGGTCTACCCGCAGTGTATCGGCCCGAGCGTGACGTTCGACGGAACGGGCAAGGTGACGGCCGGTGGCAAACTGCTGACGACCGTGCCGACCAGCGTCTGGGTGCACATCGAGATCGAAGCCTCGCTCGGCAAGACGGCACCGCCGAAGTTCACCTTGACGATTGTGCCGCCGAACGGGCAGCGGCAGGTGTTCGCCGATCTGCCGTGGGCCGGGACGGACTTCCATGAGCTGCAGTGGCTGGGGTTCGTCAGCACGGCTGCCGCTGACTGTGTGTTCTTCGTGGACAACCTGCAGATCAAACGCCTCGACCGGAAGCACGATTGAGTCCCACGTAACCGATGGCGGTCTTTGAAGTTGCGCATTTCCGGGCTTTGCCGAGGAAGCTCCCGGCGTTAGCCGGGAGAGCCGTCCCGCCCTGAACCTACCCCGGAGCCACGCACGCCACACGGAAGCCGCCAGCGTAAGCTGGCCGGAGCCTCCCGCCCCACACCTATTCGCGGTGCATCGTCTAGGTGCAGGGGCGGGAACGCTCCCACCGGCTGACACCGGGGGCTTCTCGGTGGCGCGGGCGACCGCGGCTAGGTTGTGGGCGGGATTTCTCTCCCGGCTCACGCCGGAAGCTTCTCCCCATGCGGCGAAATGCGCAACTTCAAAGACGCAGATCCGGGGTCTCCTGTGGCCTTGGCTTGAACTGCCTTTGGCACAACGGTCCCGACGAACGCCCCGTGCGCCGTCTGGTGGCTGCCCCGATCAACGCTTATTATGACGCCGCTCCGATGGCGTTTGCCGTCGACGGCAGAGGATAGGCTGGGTTGGCAAGCCATGCTATGCCTTGATCATAACGTTACGCAAAACGCTAGCAGCAGGAGGTCAGGGTGGCTGGGGCAGAGTGCAGCGATGCCCCAGAAACCGGGTACTGGGGCTTCGCTTAGGCTCAGCCGCCAGCCACCCGGGCTGCTGCTGGCACTGACGGCTGTGCGCAACCTTATGATCAAGGCCGCAAGCCGTCCTACGAGTGTTCGGTTTGGTGCGGGCGGCTTGAGCGTCACGCGTCGACCAGCATGCGCACAACGAACGAGGAGTAATTCGCCGTGAAACGGAAATGCCCCTGGCGTCTGGTGGGAACCTTGGTGGCGGTCAGCGCCTTGGCCAGCCTGGTCGGGCCCGTGCGGGCTCAGAGACTGGTACAGCAAACGTGGGACGAGGAATACCTGGAACTGGTCGGTCAGATCAGCCAACTGAAGCGTTCGCAGCCGGAGCGGCGCGAACGCCTCCGGACCGAAGCGTTGGATCAACAGGCCCTGATTCTGCCGAGCGACACGGATCCGCTGGACGTCGTCCTGAGGCGAACGGCTGCGCTCGTACAGTCCTGGCGGCAACGGGCGTGGTTGACTCCCACGGTGCTCAGCGAATTCGATACGCAACTTGACCGACTCTCCGCCACGGCGAGAGCAACCTCGGCAGGCGAAGCTCGCAAGACGCTCTTCAGCCAGGCCAGTGCGCTCCGGCGGAGCATCGCCCTGGCCAATCCGCTGCTCGACTTCGACCACCTCGTGTGCATGCTCGAACAACCCGGCAACCAGCGCATCGTCGAACAGGCGCGGGCCGTTTGGCGGGGCCACGCCAACGGAGGCGGGCCGGTCATCCTGCAAAACTTCAAGTCCCAGACCGCGTGCGTGAAGCCGCTGGAGGGTGTCCGCGTGGCGGCCGGGCCCTGGCAAGGTCGGGAACTCGTGGGCAAGTTCTCCGGCCTGGAATTGAGCTTTGACGGCACCGAGTTGCTGTTCGCCGCGACCACCAACGCGGATGTCTGGCACATCTTCCGATTCCACCTGGCGACCAAGCGACTGGTCCAACTGACGGATGGACCGGACGACGATTTTGACCCCTGCCTGCTGCCCTCGGGAAGAATCGTCTTCACCTCGACCCGGCGTGGCGGCATCGGCCGGTGCGTGCTCACCCCGCAGTCCTTGACGTATACGCTGCACTCGATGGAGTCGGACGGCTCGGATCTCATCTGCCTCAGTTTCCACGAAACCAACGAATGGGCACCTAGCGTGAATGACGACGGCAAAATCGTCTATACGCGGTGGGACTACGTGGATCGGCACTGGGGCACCGCCCATCACTACTGGGAGTGTCTGCCGGATGGGCGAGATCCCCGGAGCTATCATGGCAACTACCCTTGGCCGTGGTCGGCGATGCCCGCGGGCCTGCAACCGGAGCAATACGGAACGCCCGGTCTCGTCAGCGGGCGATTCTTCCGGCCCGACGTGGAGATGTCGTATCGGGCCGTGCCCGGTTCCTCGAAGTACACGGCCACCGCAGTGGGACACCATGAGGGGTTCTCGGGGAGTCTCGTCCTGGTCGATCCGACCATTCCCGATGACGGGAAGATGTCCCAAGTCAAGCGGATCACCCCAGAGTACGCGTTCCCCGAAGTAGAACCTCACGGCACTTACGCCTATGGCACGGCTTGGCCGCTCAGCGAGGATTTCTACCTCTGCAACTTCCGCACGGGCCTGGTTCTGCTGGACCGGTTTGGCAACCGGGACGTGATCTATGATCCGGGCCAGGGCGAGCATCGGGTCCGGGATCCGTTCCCGTTGCGATCGCGCCGGACACCGCCCGCGCTGCCCGTGGCGACGTGGCAGGGGCGACGTGAAGTGCTGCCCGATCACCAGCGGGCCACGATCAGCGTGATGAATGTCTATGCCGCGGATACGGTGGGCAAGTTGCCGGAGGGAGTGAAGGTCAAGTGGCTGCGGATCGTCCAGGTCATCCCGCAGCTGCTGATCGACGGCTGTTGTAGCATGGAGACCGTGAGTTTGACGTCGTTTGCCAGCGATTCGATTGGCCGCCTGCCGCTCGGGGTCGTGCCGGTGGAAGACGACGGCAGCGTCTACTGCGAAGCGCCGGTCGGCAAGGCGCTCTACTTCCAGTTACTGGACGAGCAGGGGCTGGCCGTCCAGTCCATGCGTTCCGCCACCTACGTCCACCCCGGCGAACAGCTGTCCTGTGTCGGCTGCCATGAAGACAAGTGGAAGGCCATGCCGACAAATTCCCGGCCCACCGCCTTGAGACGCCCGCCATCGAAGCTGATGCCGGAAGTCGACAGCGGCGTTCTGCCGTTCAATTTCTGCCAGTTGGTCAAGTTCCCCGTCTTCGACAAGCAGTGTGTGCCCTGTCATCAGAAACATCCCAAAGCACCCGACATGAGCTATGCCTCGTTAGCCCGTTATGATCGGGCGTTCAGCTACCCGGGAGAACCTGGTCTGCAGCTTTTGGGAGTCGGTGGTTCCCGGACTACACCCGGGCGCTTCGGCGCCCAGGCCTCGGGCCTGATGAAAGCTCTGCGCACGAAACCCCAGCACAAAGACCTGAAGCTGTCCGCGGACCAGTGGCGGCGGATCACACTGTGGCTCGACTTGAACTCGAATGAACTCGGTTGGATCGGCAACGATCGGACTCAGATCGCCGCCCAGAAACGTGGCGAGGCGCTCTGGCCGCCCATCGATGTCAATCCCGATCATCCGACCGGGGTCGAGAAGGATTTCCCGGTGCGTTCGCTACCGTAGCCACCGCAGCAGGATCGCGCCCGTTCTTGATCCGCTGGGAATCCTCGCGTCGGTCCCGCGGTCACTCACGAAGAACTATTGAGTCCTGCGCTGATCATGGAATGATGCACTGAGGGGCGGGCTCAGACGTACAGAATTCAAAATTGGCGGAGCGACGTTTTCGCCTTCGGAGAGCGACCTACCCGCCAATTTTGAATTCTGTACGTCTGAGCCCTTGTCTCACGCCCCGTCTCTGCTGACCCCTTAAGTCTCATGCTTTGCGTGCAGGGACCAAGATATCGGTCCGCCTGGGCGGACCGGTCCGCGGCGGCGGCGGGCCATGCCACAACTGCTTGTGCTTGGTGGGCACAGCCCACCCTGCACCTGCCGGCTCAGTCGTGAATCCGAACGTCAGCCCTTCCCACGCTGGACGTAAGTCCCGTCGATCGTTAAGTTGACGAGACTACAGGCCAACTCAGCTGTGCCAGACCGCAAGGAAGGATCGCCATGTCAGCCGAAGAAGAATTCGAAGAAGACCACGCCGCCGAGCCGACGGAACCCGCTGGCGCGGAGTCCGAGGACTTGGACGAGAGACCGTCTGCGCGCTCCCGCGCGATGTTTCCGCCGTGGCCGACGCGGCTGTTCGTGGTCGTCTGCCTGGCTCTGATCGTGGTGGTTCGCACGTGCGTGCCGGTGCTGGAACGCGCCATGATCAACATTTTCTCGTTGGTTTTGATGCTGGTTGCTGCCATCACCTTGTTGGCGTGGTTCGTGCTGTGCAGCGGATTTGCCAAGCGACGGCGGTACGAAGTGGCCGCGGCCACCGTGGCGGTGGTGATCGTGTTGGTCGCGGCGCTGCGCGTCGAGCACGTGACGGGGGATCTGGTGCCGCGTTTCAAGTTTCGCTGGCAGGCTCACGCTGACCAATTGTTGCAGGAACCAGTGGTCCAGGCCGGCGCTGTCGATCTGGCCAAGACGACCCCGTACGATTTCCCGCAATTCCTCGGCCCGGACCGCAACGCCTCGGTGTCCAAGGTCACGTTGGAACGCGACTGGAAGACGAAGCCGCCGAAGCAACTGTGGCGGATCCCGATCGGCGCTGGCTGGTCGGGTTTTGCTGCCGTCAACAGGTTTGCCGTGACGCTGGAGCAGCGTGGGCCGGACGAGTTGGTGACTTGTTATGAGCTGGCCACGGGGCAACTCAAGTGGACGCATGTCAATCAGGCTCGGCACGCCACGATCCCCGGCGGGATTGGGCCCCGTTCGACGCCCACCATCCAGCAAGGCCGGGTGTATGCCTTGGGAGCGACCGGCATGTTGTGGTGCTTGGACGGCGCGACCGGCCGCGAGGTGTGGAAGGATGACCTGCTCCAACGTATCGGCATTACGGCCGACGTCGACGGCTTGGGCATCGCCTGGGGTCGGTCGGCATCGCCGTTGGTCGTCGACGACTTGGTGGTGGTCCCCCTCGGCGGCAAGTCGGGCGGCCCCTGGGTTTCGCTGGCAGCTTACCACAAAGGCACGGGCCAGCTGGCCTGGACCGCGGGTAAGTACCAGGCCAGCTATAGCTCGCCCTGTGTGGCCACCATTCACGGCGTCCGACAGATTCTGATCGTCAACCAAGACTTCGTGACCGGCCATCAGCCGGAGACGGGCGCTGTGTTGTGGGAGTACCCGTGGCCGGGTCTGAGTAACACGAACGCCAGCGTTTCGCAACCCGTGGCGTTGCCGAACGATTGCCTGTTGCTGTCCAAGGGCTATGGCGGGGGCGGTCGCCTGTTGCAGTTCTCGCTGGCCGACAAGGCTTGGCGCTGGCGAGAGATTTGGACCGACGCTGGCGTACTGAAGACCAAGTTCACCAACGTGGTCGTCCGCGACGATTACGTGTACGGGCTGTCCGACGGTATCCTGGAATGCGTCCAGTGGTCCACGGGGAAAACGAAGTGGAAGGCCGGACGCTCCGGACGCTACGGTCCGGGACAGGTCCTGGGCGTCGGTGACGTGTTGCTGGTGCAAACCGAAGACGGTCCGGTCGTCATGGTCGAGGCCACACCGGAACAGTTTCGGGAGCTGGGCCGCTTCCCGGCGTTGAGCGGCAAGACCTGGAATACGCTGTGCCTGGTCGACCATCGCCTGCTCGTCCGGAACTCGGAAGAAGCCGCTTGCTACGAGTTACCGTAGCAACTTGGGCCGAAATAAGTTCCCGGTCTCGCCCGTCAATCCGACCCCTAGCTGCCGCCGCCGCGTAGAAATTCGGTAAGTTGTTTCGGCCTTCTGGATCTTCGCACCCATGCACCATTCACGATCCTCCGGCCTGTGCCTGCTGCTAGCGCTGCTTCCTGTCGCCCAACTGGCTGCGGCGGATGTTCCCCCGCCCCGCGATGGCCTGATCGCATCGCCCGAGCCAGGCTGGCCGCAGTGGCGCGGACCGCGTCGAGATGGGGTGTCGGACGAACGGGGTCTGCTGCCGAGCTGGCCGGCGGCGGGACCGAAGCTGGTCTGGAAACTCGGCGAATTGGGTCAGGGCTGGTCGTCGCCGATCGTCGTCGGCAAGACCCTGTTCATCACCGGCGACGTGGGCGACCACCTCGTGATCTTCGCGTTCGACCGGGACGGCCGGCTGAAATGGCGAGTCAAGAACGGTCCGGCCTGGAAAGGGTCCTATCCGGGCGCTCGGGTCTGCTGTGCCTATGCGGATGGCCAGCTCTATCACATCAACGCTCACGGCCGGCTGGCTTGTCTGGAAGCCGCCAGCGGCAAGGAACTCTGGGCAGACGACATGCTGCGGCGATTCCAGGCAGAGAACATCACGTGGGCCGTCAGCGAGTGCCTACTGGTCGACGGCCCGCGTGTGCTCGTGACGCCTGGCGGCAAGCAGGCCCTGATGGCGGCGCTCGACCGACGCACCGGGCAGACCGTCTGGACGACCCCTCCGCTGGGCGAGGACCGGGCGACGTACAGTTCGCCGATTCTGTTCCGCTATGCCGGCCGCCGCTTCGTGGCCAACTGCACCTCGACCCACGGTTTCGGGGTCGAGGCCGACACCGGGAAGTTGGCCTGGACGCTGCCGCTCCGCAATCGGCACGAGGTGACTGTCGCCACGCCCGTCTATGGAGACGGTGCCCTGTTCTACGCCACCCCCGATGGTCCCAACGGCCAATTGCATCGGCTGCTGGTCCGCGGCGCTGACACGCACGTCGAGCAGGCCTGGGGCACCGTGCTGGATCCGCTGACGGGCGGAGCGGTCCTGGTGGACGGAACCCTGTACGGCAGCGGCTATCGTAAGTTCAAGCACTGGTTCGTTGTGGACTGGAAGTCGGGCGTGACAAAGTCCGAGTTGAAGGACTTGACTACCGGCGCGGCGACCTACGCCGATGGCCGGCTGTATTGCCTGGCGGAAGACGGCCGGGCCGCGTTGCTGAAGCCCACCCAGGACGGACTGGAGATCGTGGGCCAAATGCCGCTGGTGGCGGACAAAGTCCGCGACGCCTGGGCGCACCCCGTCTTGCTCGACGGCCGGCTGTACCTGCGTTACCACGACAGCTTGTGGTGCTATGATGTACGCGCAACGTAGGGTGCATCAAGCGAAGCGCCGATGCACCTTGGCGATCCGGGAATTCGGCGCAGCGTTTGATGTACGCGTAAAGTAGGGTGCATCGAGCGAAGCGCCGATGCACCTTAACAGCAGAAGACGTAGGGTGCATCAAGCGAAGCGCCGATGCACCGTGTGGGAGAGGAGAACCATGTCGAACTATCGGCGGTACTTCGTGCCAGGCGGGACGTACTTCTTCACGATAGTGACCCACTTGCGCCGGAAGCTGTTTGCTGAGCAACGCTGTCGCGATTGGCTGTATCAGGCTTTCACCACCATCAGGGCGACCAAGCCGTTCGACATGCCGGCGCTTGTCCTGATGCCGGACCATCTGCATGCGATCTGGACGCTGCCGCCAGGCGACGCGAAATACTCGACGCGTTGGCGTCGCATCAAGGAGGAGTTCACGCAAGCGTTCCTGGACGGGGGTGGTCGAGAAGGACCGGTTTCGGCGGCACGAAGGAAAAGGGGCGTCCGCGGCGTGTGGCAGATCCGGTTTTGGGAACACACAATCGATGACGAACACGACTTCGAACGCCACTTTGACTACATCCACTACAACCCGGTGAAGCACGGCCTGGTGAGTTGCCCGCGAGATTGGTTGCATTCTTCGTTTCATCGGTCGGTTGAACGAGGTGTGTACGGGGCTGACTGGGGACGGATGGAAGCGGGGACTTTGTCGTTCGATGATCTGAATGAGACGGCGATGGAGTAGCAGGGCGGGAAGTACGGGAGACCGGGCGAGACTGCGCGAGACCGGTGCATCGGCGCTTCGCTTGATGCACCCTACGCGACCGGTGCATCGGCGCTTCGCTTGATGCACCCTACACGAGACCAGTGCATCGGTGCGGAGCTTGATGTACGCGCAAAGTAGGGTGCATCAAGCGAAGCGCTACCAAGACAGCTTGTGGTGTTATGATGTGCGCGCAAAGTAGGGTGCATCAAGCGAAGCGCCGATGCACCTTAACAGCAGGAGACGAAGACCATGAAACCACGACACGCGTCGATCTGTCTGGGCACTACTTTCTTGGCCCTGGTGGGATCCTTGCTGTCTGCGTCCGCCGCCGTGGGCGGCGAAGACGCGCCGCGGACCCAACCGGGGCAAACACCCGCGGTCCAGGTCCTGGTCGCCTATTACTCGCTGACTGGCAACACGGAACGGATGGCGCAAGCCGTCGCGGCAGGCGTTCAACGCGTGCCGGGCGTCGTAGCGATCGTCAAGAAAGTCGAGGACGCCACAAAAGAGGATTTGGAAAACGCGGACGGGATCATCTTGGGCTCGCCCACCTACTTTGGCGACATGGCCGGCAAAATGAAAGTGGTCATCGACGACTGGAACTGGAAGTTGGGCGTGGACTTCACGGACAAAGTCGGCGGCGCGTTCTCGACTGGCGGGGGTCCGGCGGGGGGCAAGGAGCATACGGTGGTCTCGTTGCTGCTGTTCATGATCAATAATCGCATGGTTGTCGCGGGACCACTGTATGCAGGCCGAACGCCCAACAAGGGCTGGGCGGAGTTCGGCGGCACGGCCGCGACTGGTCCGAGCGATCCCGGTATTAGCGACGTGGAATTCGACACGGCGCAGCGTGTCGGCGAACGGGTGGCCCGCTTGGCCAAGAAACTGCAGGCGAAATAGCGGTTCGAAATCATTTGCGGTGAGAGGATTGCAGCCATGCATACGAAAGTTGCTTGTCAGCGGAACCGTCGCGGCCTGGTCCGGTGGATGCTGTTCGCCGCCAGCTTGGTTGCTTTCCTGAGTGCCGTGGGGCAGGCAGAAAATCCCCGGCCGCCGGAGCCGGCCGGTCAGAACCTGGCGTTGGGTAAACGCTGTACGCTGTTCCCCGCTCCCAACTACCAGCTCTGCACCGATCCGGAAGACCCCTTGCAGTTGACGGACGGCAAGACGACCAAGGACTACTTCTGGACGCAATCGGGTACGGTCGGCTGGCAGAGCATCGGCTATGCGACCGTGACGATCGACCTGGGGCGGCTCGAACCGATCTCCGGAGTCTCGGTCACCACCGCTGCCGGTGTCGCCGGTGTAACGTGGCCGATGGCGATTCACCTCCTGGTCAGCGAGGACGGTCAGACCTATTACGACGCGGGTGACTTGGTCGCTTTGGACCGGAAGCATGCACCCTATCCGCAGGGCTACGCCATCCGGCGGCTGGTGACCGACGAACTTCGGACCTGCGGGCGATACGTCCAGTTCGTCCTGATTCCGCTGCCCGGCGGGCCGTTTCTGTTTACGGACGAGGTCGAGGTCTTCCGCGGGCCAGAGGTGCTCCTGGCGAGTAAAGTTTTACGCCCGGCGCCGACCACGGCCCTGAAAGTCTACGAAGAAGGTCGGCTCGTACGAGCCGTGCAACGGCGTTGGGACGCGGATGCGGCGGGACTGGAGGAGCTGATCGGTAGCACTGGCCTCGACGAACAAGCGAAGTACCAGGCCCGTCGGCGTCTGCAAGCCGCCAGGGCCTTGCGGTCGGCTAAGGTGGAAGTCGTGTCCGGCGCGCGGACCGTGTTGCCGCTGGGGCCGAGCCACGCGAAACTGTTCCAGGCCCAGGCCTGTTTGTGGAGAGAGCTCGGTCGCGGGGATTTGTCCGTCTGGGTGCCCCACACGTGGGATCCTTTGGAGCTGATCGCCGTGCCGCCAGCACCGGGCGCGGAGTCGATCCGACTCGATACGGTTCAGGGTGAATACCGCGCCGCAGCGGTGAACCTGGCCAACAGCACGGAACAACCCCTGCAGGTGCGGCTGCGCTTCCAAGGTTTGCCGGAGTCACCGGTGCCGAGCTATGTGACGTTGCACGAGGTCGAGTGGACGGACACGTCGCAAGGGACTCCGGTGGCCGCGGCCCTGCCGGAGGCGCGCCGTGACGCCGACAGCTGGACCGTCACCGTGCTGCCGGGCCTGGTGCGTCAAGTCTGGCTGACATTCCACGTGACCGGGTTGCAGGCTGGGGACTACACGGGCCAAATCGTCGTCACATCGCCGGGCGCAGCGCCGCAGGAGATCCCGGTCCGTGTGAAGGTCTGGCCGGTCAAGTTTCCCCAGCAGACGACACTCTGGCTGGGCGGCTGGTGCTACACCGATGGCAACACCTACGGCGTCACGCCGCAGAATCGAGCGGCATTCCTGCAACACCTGCAAAGCCATTTCGTCAACGCGCCCTGGGCCGGATCTAGCGTGCTGTTGTCGTTTGCGTTCGACAAGCACGATCCAAGCCGCGTTCAATTGGACACCCGCCGGTTCGATGAGTGGATCGCGCAGTGGCCACAGGCCCAGCGGTACTTGGTGTTTCTGGCGGTCGGGGACTATTCCGGCGCAGTCAAGAACTCGCTGGGCGCAGCCGAGATTGGGTCGGCGGAATTCAACCAGCGCGTGGGAACGTGGATCTCGGCCTGGGTGCGTCATCTGCAGACTAAGGGGCTGCCACCGGAGCGGCTCGGTCTACTGATCCACGACGAACCGCACGAAGGCTCGGACACCGGCCCGCTGGTGGCCTGGGCGCGGGCGATTCGCGCCGCCGAGCCGAAGGTGCTGATCTGGGAAGACCCCACGTATCAGGATCCTGCCAAGGCGCCCGCGGAGCTATACGAGGTGTGCGACATCCTGTGCCCCAACCGTCCGATGTGGCTGGAACGTGGCGCGCCGTTTGCGAAGTTCTATCGCGAGCAGCAGAGCCGCGGCCGGACGCTGCAGTTCTATTCCTGCTCCGGGCCGGCCAAGTTATTGGACCCGTACAGCTACCACCGGCTGCAGGCCTGGCAGGCTTGGCAAGTGGGCGGCACCGGCTCGTTCTTCTGGGCTTTCGGCGACAACAGCGGTGCCTCGTCGTGGAACGAGTACTTTGCCAAGGCCGGTCCTTACACGCCGCTGTTCTTGGACGAAACGACCGTGACCGCCGGCAAACACATGGAGGCGATCCGCGAGAGCGTCGAGGATTTCGAATACTTCGTCCTGCTGCGACAGGGGGTCGATCGCGCCAAGGCGGCCGGGCGAGCGGATGCCGCCGTGGCGGGAGCGGAGCGGCTGCTCAAGTCCGCGGCCGAGTCGGTGCTCGCGGCCCCAGGTGCCGAGCAACTGCAGTGGCACCGGCCCAAGGACCGCACGCTGGCCGATCAGACGCGGGTCAAAATTCTGGAAGCGTTGGTGGCGTTGCAGCCCGCTGGAGTCCCAGGAACCCGCTGATGCTTGTCGAGAATCTGTTCCACCACATCCCCCGCGAGCTGCCCGCCGAGCTCTTCACCGACCTCCTGCGCACGGACCACTTTCGCGTCGAGCGGATCGTCTCCGCGGGGCACGTTTCGCCGGAGGCCGGCTGGTACGACCAGGCCGGGCAGGAATGGGTCTTGGTGTTAGCCGGTGCGGCCCGCCTGGAGTTCGCCGACGGGGCCAGCGTGGAGTTGGGGGTTGGCGACTATCTGAACCTAGCCGCTCATCGGAAGCACCGGGTGGCCTGGACCGACCCCTCACGTCCCACGGTCTGGCTGGCGATCCACTACCCCGCGGCCACGAAGTCTGCAATCGAGGAGCAGCCGTAGCAGCCTATTTCGATGGACCGAACGGGAACGGTAACTTCGGCCAGCTGACCGGCTGGGCGGAAGGTGCTGGCGAGTTGGCCGCCGGCGCTGCCGGGTTGCGTGTGGCTTGCGGCGTGATACCCGGAAAGCCGAATGGCGTGGTGGGGGCATTACCCGCTGGCGGGGCACCGGTAGCAGCCGGTCCTGAGGCGAGTCCCTGCGGTGACCCTGGCGTCGGTCCTGGGGCGGGTCCCGGCGGTGCTCCTGGTGCGGCTCCCGGCGCGGGCGGCCTTGCGGAGGGAGGGGCCATCGCAATCATCTCGCCCGTCCCGAACTTGGTCGGGGCGGCGGCGTACAACTGGTTCGCTTCCGGCAGCCAGCCTTCGAGATCCTTGGCGCGGCGGTCGTCGGACGGATGCGTGGACATGAACTCCGCAGGTTTCTGGCCCTGCTGCAGAGCGCCGAAGCGAGTCCAGAACCTGGGCGCTTCGGTCGGATCGTAGCCGGCCTTGGCCATCAACTGAACGCCCATGTGATCCGCTTCCGACTCGTGCTTGCGGCTGTAGGGCAGAATGACGCCATACTGGGAAGCGTAGCCGTAAGCCTGCATCAGGAGTTCCTTCTTCTTCGTATCCTCCTTCTGCGTCACGTACGACATGGCTTGCTTGACGCCGTCCACGGCGTAGTTCTGGCTCATCCGCTCGCCGCCGTGGCGCGCCAGGGCGTGGGAGATCTCGTGCGACATCACCACGGCCAGCCCCGCCTCGTTTCCGCAGACGGGGATGATGCCCTCGTACACGGCCACCTTGCCGCCGGGCAGACAGAAGGCATTCTGCGTGTCGGCCGCAATCACGCAGAACTCCCACTGGTAGTCCGGCCGACCGGCCGCGGCGGCGATACGTTGTCCCACGCGGTTGACCAAGTCGATGCAGACGCGGTTGGTGGACGCCGGTTCTTTGGTCTTGACTTCCTCGAAAGAGGACAGCCCCAAGGCGACCTCTTGGTTCTCCGGCGTCAGCAGGAGTTGCTTGCGATTGGTCATCGGCACGGTGCGGCAACCGCAGCAGGTGCAGGCGCCCAGCGACCAGGCGGCGAGGTATTGCAGCATTCGTCGACGTTCCATGTCCATGACAGAGGCTCCTTCTACAGTGTCCTAGGTTGCCAACGGCTACGGCTCCGCGGGAGCGTCGCCCTCCCGCTAACGTTTCAGGAACTTGTCCAACGACAGGCCCTTGGCTTGCAGCAGCTTGGGCACATCAAATTGCGTCAGCAACTGCTGCTTGATCTGATCCATTTCCTGCTCGCCGATCTGTAGCGTGCCGAGCAGGTCCTTCTGTTTGTCGGTAATCAACTGTTCAAGTTGTTGCAGCGTTTTGTCGACGTTGTCCTGAGCCAACTTGGTCAGTTGATCGCGGCGGAAATCCAATTCGCGTTGCACGGCGCCCTGGATCCCCTGTGCCAGTTGCGGCCCCAGGTTCGACTGCATCCGGACCCCCGGGCGCTGCAACGTGCCCGTCAAATCGATTTTCGCTTGCAGACTGTGGATGTCACTCGCGATCGCTTGCAGCTGTTCCGCCACATGCGCGCCGGTCCGCTGCTGGTCCACGACCGGGGCCAAATGTACGTCGTCCTGCTTCCAGATGACCTGCCCCGTCAGTTGCTCGCCCGCCAGATCTACCTGTAGCCAGACGTGCGCGGCGCCGGGAGCGACCGTCAGGGCCAACTGCTCCGCCTTGCCCAACACGCGTTGCGGTTGAGCCAGACGCGGACAGTTGATAACCAAGTGTTCGCGAGGCGTCGGGCCGGTCTGATCCAGGGTCGCCTCCACCTGAAACTCCGCCTGGCCACGGCAGCGGAACTGGAATGTGGCCGGTTGTCCGACGAGCTTCGGCTGCGACGTCACGTTGCAGGCCCGGCCCAGGAACTCAAGCTCTTGATCGCCGAACTGGGCCTTGCCGTCCAGGGTCAACGACTTGACCAAGAAGGTTGGCAACTGGGGGCCGGTATCGAAGACCACGTCCTCGCCGCGATTTTTGCCGCGATTCAGTTCCGGGCGGTCGTTGACCGTCGTGTACATGCCACGGGCGTCGCGGATCCACGTGGCCAGTTCTTCGATGCGTTGCGTGAGTTGCGAGCCGAGCAGGAATTGCGACAGGCTGTCGGCGTCCAGGTTCTGCAGTTTCAGCGTCTCGCGGATGAAGGCCGTATCGTGCTGGCGCGCGGCGTCAATGGCTTGGCGGTCCTGCAGCATCTCGTCCCGCAGACGGTCGAATTCAGCGCGCAGGCGAGGAATGTACTGGCGGATCTCGTCTAATTGCGCAAGCCGCTTCTGGATGTTGGGCAGTTCGTCTGTCGGATTGCGGCGGAGGTTTTCGTAGAGCGTGCGCATTTCCTCCACGCGTTTCTTCCAGTCCTCCACGCGGGCCTGCAAACCTGCGTACTCCTTCGGCCAACGTACGCTCAACTCCTTGGCCAGCCGGACCGATTCCAGATCCTGGTCCAGGTTACCCTGCAGCCGGCGTGAAAAATCGTTGAACCAGTTGCCCGCCATGTCCTTGAGCTTCTGGGTGTTGACGTCACTGCTGCTGTCGTCGGCCGCCGCTGCGGGTGGCACTTGCAGCTGACCGCTCGAGTCTCGCTGGCTGCGAAAACGCAGTCCGCTCAGCCGGCCTGCCTTCACAATCAGCCGCCGGTGTAGCAGAGCCTGCGTGTCGAGTGTCAGCCAGGCGCCGCTGAATTCGGCCAGATTGCTCATTGGCGAGCGCGGGTCGGCGACCGCGACTCGGCCCACATAGACTTGCCCCTGCAGCAGCTGCGTCCGCACGTCGCCGATTTCCACCTTGGCCCCCGTGACCGACTGTCCCGCCTTGACCAGGGACCAGCGCATCAACGGATCGACGCCGAACCGCGCAAACAGCAGGACCGCCAGCAGCAGCAGCAGACGGGGCATCAAGTACGACCAGCGAACCATGCAAGCCTCCGTGCTCGACTGGTGCTAACACACCAGTACTGTCGCTAGGCGAGCGGCAGGAAATAACTTACCCAACTTAATGTAGGATGGTCTTCCAAGACCGTCCCGATCGGCCTGGAACGGCCGACCTACGGTTAAGTTATTTCCTGCCGCTCGCCCTACCGTGATTTCGTGGGCCTAAGGAATGACCGAAGAGTAGCTTCGGCATTTGCTTTTCCGGCCCTCACCCCAGCCCTCTCCCCGGAGTACCGGGGCGAGGGAGTTATTTTTCGGCCGGGCCTAAGCCGCCGCTTTCGAACCTGCCAGCACCGCCTCTTCCTGGACCAGCGGTTCCGCATGGCTGGTCGACGCGTGTCGCAACTTTCTGGCGCGAAGCCGCTCGAAAAACGACAAAGCCAGACGATAGGTTGGGTAACACAGCAGCGTCCCCAACAGGCAGCTGCCGAGCACAACCGTGTTGTTGAAGGCCGTCCAGGGTGCGAGCGGCAGGTTGTACAAAGAGGTCCACGTCGGCCGCAGGACATCCCATTGCAACAGCATCAGCCCCAGGCGGTTTGTCAGCGGATCTGCCAGCATCCCCACGCAGCTGAACGCCAAAGCCGACAACATCGCCACAGCGATGTTGACACGGCAGGCACAGATAGTCATGGACAGACAAATCGTCAGCAGGTTCCCCTTCGGCAGCAGCCCCAGCATCATCCCCAGGGCCACACCTGCCGCCAATTGCCGCGGTGTGTCACCCGCAGTGATCGCCTTGCGTAGGTACAGGAACTGCTTAATCAGCCACAACATAATATTTTTGCTAGCAGGGGTCTCGCTTCCAACGACTTGTCTCGCGAAATGCTCCGAGGCGTCGTTACAGTTTATCGAACCGGCACAGCCTACCTCTGCAGATTTTTCCGGGAAATTGCTAAAGTTGTCGGAATTGGTTGACAGCTACCTGTAGAACCGCACGTGGCGAGGTGGGGCGAGGTGGGGGCCTTGATCATAACGTTACGAAAT
>JAPLNJ010000366.1 GCA_026692885.1 Planctomycetota bacterium
ATGGATGAAAAGGAACGGGCCCGCGCCTACCAGTATCAGCAACAGCAGTATCAGCAGCAGCAAGCTATCCGGATGGCCCACGCGGTGTCGATTCCGGACGTGCTGGCAATGACCCGTAGCGGCGTCAGCGACGAGGTCATCATCAACCAGATCCGGCGAAACGGCATGGAGCGGAAAGTGGACACCAGCGACGTGATCACGCTCCACAAAGAACGCGTCAGTGATGCCGTGCTCGCGGCCATGCAGCAGTCGGCGGGGCCCGTGGTGGTTTCCACGCTTCAGCCTGTGCAGCCCGTGCCCGTGTACTCCCGGCCGGTGATCGTCGAGGAGTACCGCTACGCACCCCCACCACCGTATTACCGCGGCTACTACGGGCCCCAATACTACGGGCCCCACTACTACCGTCCCGCTCCGCCGCCACCAGCCGCGCACTGGGGCATCTCGGTCTACGGACGATAACCTCAAGGCCATGCTCGTAACGTTGCGAAATGCAGTCAGAGGCGAGCTTGATGTATCCTGCCCAAATTTCTCGGGCCAATCCGTTGGGTTACGTTCCACGGCAGATGAAAACCCCCTGGCAGTCCAGGGGTTTTTCGTTTAACGATCCGGGGCCTTGATCGTAACGTTGCGCGGCGTTGATCGTAACACGGCGAAACGCCGTCACTGCTAGCGCCAAGCGGTTTTCGGGGTTGTCGGTGTCAAGAATGGGGTTTTACGGTTTCGCATAGACGAACCGCCCGCTGGGGTCAGACGTACAGATTTCAGTTTTCGCGGGCAGAAGACTTTTCATGGGTTTGGGCACACGACCGCGAAAACTGAAATCTGTACGTCTGACCCCTTGTCTCGCACCCTGTCCCTGCTGAACCGTAAAGTCTCATTCTTTACGCACAAGGGCCAAAAAACCGTTTGGTGCTAGTTCTGCAAATATCCCCGACTTCCCTTACTGCGTTTGGCTCGCGATAATGAGGCCAGCGAACCCAGCGGGTTGTTGATTTATCCCACGTCAGTAGCCTGGCTCTCCAGAGCCGGGCAGGATCGCGAGTGACTCGCCACTCGGGAGTCGCACACGCACGGCTCCGGAGAGCCATGCTACTTGAGATAAAGGAGCAAGACAGATGGTTCATGGACCGCAGGCCTCTTGGAGGTTCGTTCAGACGCGTCCGCGATATCGGTGGCTGATCCTCTGGCTCAGCTTGGTCGGGGGTGCCGACCCAGCACAGGCGGCCGACTACCAAGTCACAGAAAGCGCTGCCGAGATCAAGCTCGCCACGCCGCAACTCGAAGCGGCGATCCGCAAGCAGGGCTATGTGTCCGGGGTCTGCGCACAGTCCTTCCTGGACAAACAGACCGGCTTTCGCGACGCCGGCTTTGGTCTGGATATCGTGGACTGGATCATGGAGCCGGGCAGCGACGAGGCGTATCGCGAGCAGCTGAACACGGAGCTGGTCTATCGTGCCGGCAACGCCTACCACGGCAGTCACCTCAAACGGTCCCTCGAAGGTCCGCAGATCTGCACGCAGGCCAAACAGCTCCAGCCGGATGTGATTCGCGGGCAAGATTTCGTCGCCGTCCGGCAAAGTTTCCAGTATCGTACGGCGGCACCGGGCAAGAAAACTGGTTCGACCTGGACGCAGTTGCTGGTCTTTCCGGTCGGCCAACGCTACTTCCTGTCGATGGATCGCATCGACGCCGTGAACAGCAGCGACGCCATGTTCCTGCGGATCGACATGCCGGGCCATATCCGACACAAGCAAGGCGACACGTTCAGCGAGATCTACCTCAGCTATCTCGGCGGTCCCGACGGCTCGTGCTTGGCGGCCCGGGAATTCGTCGAAGATTTCCCGCCGGATCCCAAGTTCAACTATCGCCGCGGCGTGGAACCGGCACCGCAACGTTTCATTCGGGCCTACCGACTCCGCGATCCGCAATCGGGTAAGGCGGGTCCGTGGCTGGCCGGGATGACGTTGGATCCCGCCGTGGTCTCCGAAGCCTGGTGTCACCAGCGCGGCTATGTGTGTCAGATCGAGGAGTTCGGCGGCCGGCCGATCAAAGCCGGTGAATCCTTCAGCGCGGCATTTGTCGTCGGCTACTTCGACTCGATTCCTGAAATGCATCGCGTGTACGACAGCTACCGCGGCCACACCGGTTTGACGGCCTCACCGGAGGGCTGGAAATTGGTGGGCAAGTAGCCAACGGTTCCCCTCTCTGCCACTCAGCGTTGTTCGCAAAGAAATGCCTCGACGGCCGGGCGGAGGGGGATGCCAGCTTGGCCGCCGGGGCGGGTCGCCTTGAGTGCGGCGGTGGCGGCGGCCAACTGCAGTCGCGAGGTCAGGTCGAGTCCTTGCGCCAGACCGGCCGAGTAAGCTCCGTGAAAGACGTCGCCGCAACCTGTCGTATCGACGACCTGCACGGGATACGCGGGCTGCTGCCGGGCCTCGGTCGGATGAGCGCTGTTGACGTACCAACAGCCCTCCGCACCGCAGGTGACTACCACCGTGTCTCGGCGCGGCGACCAGAGGGCCAGCGCCGCTTGGTCCGGACGTTCGCGACCCGTCCACCGTCGCGCGAAATCGAGCGACACCAGGGGATGACTTACCAGCGTCACCAGTTCGCCAAACTCGGGACCGGGCAGCAGGCTCTCGAAGTCCGCCACCACGGGGATGCCGGCCGCCAACGCAATGCGGGCTGCGCGGAGCATGCCCTCGACGCCGAAGTGATCGACAAACAGCACGCGGGCCGCTCGGATCAACGCTTCCGGAGGCCAGTCGGGCGTGACAGGTGCCGCGCCTGCCAGATCGTAGAAGATCGTGCGCGTCTGCTGGCTTTGCGCAACGACGATCATCGAACGAATCGGCCGAGCGTCCGCGCGCCGTCGCAGGTATTGCACATCGATGTGCTCCTGCTGCAGGCGGTCGATCACGAACCGCGAGAACTCGTCGTCGCCCAACGTTCCGCCGTACGCGCACCGCGCGCCGAGACGGGCCGCTGCGACCAGGGCCGTGGCCGTCAGCCCGCCGCACTGTCGGTCGCGGCCTTGAACACGTGCCTTGGCATCCGCGGGTGGATACACATCGACATACAGCAGATCATCCACCGCGACGCAGCCGAGGCCGAGGATATCGAACGGTTCGATCATGCCCGATTGCTCCCGCATGCCTGTTGTGATAACACAGACAAGAATCGTGGTGGGCACAGCCCACCCTACCCAACAGCCCGATCAAGCCCAGCATGCCAACCGCTAATCTTATAACCAGGCTCCCCTCGTTGACCAGCGGCCCGCCTGTGGCTGTCATCGGGAACGTGAACCTGGACATCCGCACCAGCCCTCTGCCCGCCTCGGAGCGACTTTTCGCCGATGGTGAAACGAGCGTGCGGGAAATCTACGAAACGCTCGGCGGCGGCGCGGCCAACTTGGCGGTCGCAGCTGCGCAACTGGGCGGAGTGGTGCATCTCTGTGCTTGCATCGGAGCGGACGCGTTGGGCGAGCGACTAGAGCAGTCGCTACGTGCCTTCGGGGTGAGCCTGCACCTGCGTCGCAAACCGGTTCCCACGGGACGCTCGATCAACCTGGTCTGGGACCAGGGACACCGGCACTTTGTCAGCAGTCTGCCGAACACGCAGGTGCTGGAGCCGGACGACATCGATTTCTCGGAGTGGGCGGCGTGTCGGCATGTGTTCCGAGCCGACATCTGGTTCGCCGAACGGTTGCTGGAAGCCGGCAACGCGGCCCTGCTGCGCGAGGCGCGCCAGCGCGGTATGGAGACGTCGTTGGACATCAATTGGGATCCGCTGTGGAGTGTGCCTGGAAACGCGGAGCAAGTCGCGTGGCGGAAGCAGCAGGTGCTGCAGATCCTGCCGCTGGTGGATTATGTGCATGGCAACGAGCACGAGTTGATGATTTTCGCCGGGGCGAGCGACGTGGACACGGCGTGTCGAGCGGTGCTGGACCACGGTGCGGGGCATGTGATCTGTCACTGCGGGGCGCAGGGATCTGCCTGGTTCAATGCCACGGACGGCCGGGTGCCGGTCCCCGCCACGCCCGTCGAGCGCAGCGTCTGTGCCACGGGCTGCGGCGACGTGTTCAGTGCCGCGTTCCTGCTACTGCACGAACTGCCGATGTTCGAGCGTCTGCGCGAGTGTGGCCGAATTGCGGCGGGACACCTGGCAGGGCAATGGAATCTTTTGCCGCGACTGTCCGGCTAGTGTTGGAGACGGTACGATGTCGTACCATAACCACAGGACGACGACCGATGACAACGGAGCACCCGGAGATCCAAACGTTCCTGGACGAGACGATCCGGTTGCTGGGCAGGCTGGATCGGGCCGCCATCGATCTGGCGCGTCGGATCCTGAGCGAGTGCTACCACAGAGGCGGCCGCGTGTTCACGGCGGGCAACGGCGGGTCCGCCTCCACGGCTCAACACTTTGCCTGTGATCTGGCCAAGTACGTGGTGCCCGACGGTGGACCGGCCTTTGATGTTCGCTGCTTGACGGATAACATTTCCCTGTACACGGCCTGGGCCAACGATGCTCCGCGCGAGGATGTATTGGTCAATCAACTCCGCGGCCTGCTCGGCGCGCAAGACGTACTGCTGGCGATTTCCGTGCACGGCGGCAGCGGGTTTTCCACGGATCTGGTGCGGGCCGTACGTTACGCCAAGGACGTCGGAGCCAGAACCATTGGCTTGGTCGGTTTTGACGGCGGAAGCCTGCACCGAGAATGCACTTGCTCCATCCTGGTCCCCGTCGAGTCGACGCCCCAAACAGAAGCCATCCACTTGGTGATCGAACACCTGTTAATGTTCCTGATCAAAGCCGACTTGGCCAAGCCTCGCTCGGCCGATTGACGTAGTGCGTCTTCAAGGCTAAAAGTGGGGTAAGCATCCGGCTTGCCTTTCGATTCATCGCGTCAAACGCAAGCTGGAAGCTTACGCCACCGCATCGGTCACCCCAAGATTAAGCCTTGACGACGCACTAGGACCGTTGTCGCAAGTCGCAACTCTAGCCAGTCTCAACCACCAACGCGAACGGAGATTTATGAACCTCGGTAAGCTCATCCGCCTGAATCGGTTGTTTTCCCATTCGTCCCGGCGTCTGTGCTCGGTGGCGGTAGATCATTTCATTGGCTATGGCCAGGGGCTACCCAACGGCTTGCGGCGGATTCAGCCGACTTTGGCAGCGATCGTCGCCGCTCGGCCCGACGCCGTGACCATGCACAAGGGCCTCGCCGCCTCCGCCTGGCGGCCGTATGCCGGTCAGCTTCCGTTGATCCTCCAAAGCTCGCTGGTCCGTCCCGACGATGCGGCTCGCGAGCAGGTCACCACCCCGTTGGAAGCCGTCCGTCTGGGCGCGGATGCGTTGGCGGTCGTGGGTTTCGTGCGCGGTGCGACGGAGGCCGCGTACCTCCGGGTGGTGGCTGACACTGTGCGCGAGGCGGCGCGATTCGAGTTGCCGGTCATCTGTCACATCTATCCGCGAGACGCCACCGGTAAGATCGTCTTCGTGCCGGACGAGATCGCCTGGGCCGTGCGGTGCGCCGTGGAAGTGGGGGCCGACATCGTCAAAGTGCCCTACTGTGGCGACGTGCAGGCGTATGCCGAGATCGTCAGCGACAGTCCCGTGCCGGTCGTGGCTGCCGGAGGTCCTCAGGCGGAGTCGCTGCCTGCGGCGTTGGCGATGATGGCGGATGTCGTGCGCAGCGGTGCGCGCGGCGCCACGATCGGCCGTAACATCTGGGGCTTCGACCAAATCACCGCCGCGGTCCAGGCCTTCAAAGCCGTGATCCACGACGACCGGACGGCGGCGGAAGCCCTGCAGATCGCGGGGTTGGCCACGTGACGCGGCGGAGCGGCAGCCAACCGCACGCGGTCAAACGAGCCCTTACCAATCCGGTCCCGTCCGGCAGCCGGGCGCCTACAGGCGGATATCGTAGACATACAGAAAATCGCCGTGACGCAGATAGAGACGCCCGCCGCAGACGACCGGGTGGGCCCAGCTGGGACCTTCGCCGCCGGCGGGCACTTTGAACCGGCTGATCAGCTGGTGGCCCTCGGGCGTGGCTTTGACCAGTCCCATCTCGCCCTCGTTTTCGCTGAAGGTGTACAACCTGCCGTCGGCGTAGGTCAGCGCCCCTTTGCCGACGCCGCGTTCGCTGTATTGTTTCTTCCCTGTCTGCCAGTCCAGGCAGGCCCAGCGCGGGGAATAACAGGAACCGTACAGGTAACCGTCCAGCAGAATTGTACCGCCGTGATGGTTGTCCAGATCCTTGGTCTTCCACACCGGCTCGACCGAGGCCTGCTTGCCGTCAACTTTGACCTGGAGCATCACCGAACCCACGCGGTGGCCCGTGCTGATGAAGACCCGGCCCTCGTGGAAAATGGGCGTGAGGATACTTTCGTCCCAGGGCGTGACGTGCTCGAACTGCCACAGCAGATCGCCCGTGTCGGCGTTGACTCCGATCACGGCCTTCGCGGTCATCGTCAGGATCATCCGCAGCCCTTGGTACTCGGCCAGGGCGGGAGACGAGTAGCCAGCCAGATTGCCGGCGCTGGCAGATTGCCACACGGTCTGGCCTGTGGTCTTGTCGAGCGCGACGACGGCAGTCTGCGGCCCGCCAGGACAGCAGATCACGTGCTGGCCGTCGATTAACGGCGACTCAGATAAAGCCCAAGTGATATTTTCGCTGCCGAACTTGTCCAAGACATTCAGCCCCCAAACTTGCCTGCCGGTTTTAGCTTCCAAGCAGACGAGGTCGCCCAGCGGGCTTTCGTGATACAGGCGGTCGCCGTCAATCGTCGGCGTACTACGCGTGCCGGGTTGTGATCCCTTCCAGGCCTTGCCGGCCACGACTTGCCACTGGACTTTGCCTGCCAGGTCGAGCGCGGTGATGACGGTTTTCTCCTGGATGTTTCCCGTCGCGTAGATCAGGCCGTGGGCCAGCGACACTGCGGAGAACCCCTCGCCAATTCCCTGGGCGGTCCACAGCCGTGTCGGAGCGCCGTCGGGCCATTGCTTCAGCAGGCCCGTCTCGCTGGAGAGGTTATCGTTTTGGGGGCCGTGAAATCGCGGCCAAGACGGCGGGGACGCAGCCGGCGATGGTGCGGCCAGGCACACGCTGCCTAAGAGGGCCAGCATGGGCAGCCGCAGACGCATCCGTCCGATCAAGGTCTTCATGGCAGTCAGGTCCCGTTGGATTTGGAGTGGAAAAAGTGGCGTGCTGGAACCGACAGGGCAAGGTTCACGCCCCGCCTCGCCTTCCCGATCCCTCGGCGATTGCGAGTGTCCTTAGTTTTCCCCAACGCCCGGCCGGACACAAGTGGTGTACTCCTCCACTTGGGAAACCATATTGATTTGGAAGCCACCCCTGGTAAATAAGTTACGGCCCACCTGATAATGCATTTCCTGAGGGTGGTTGGTTCAGCATGGCGTCTGGGCCAGTCAAACTCCGAGCATCCCGATCCCTAAACTCCAGAGACAAGAGGTAGATCCATGCACTCCCCGAAGATCTTGGTGGTCGACGACGACGCCATTGTCCGGACCCTGCTTCGCCACACGCTGGGCAATGAACCTTACACGTTGCTGGAGACGGGCGACGGGAGTCACGCGCTGGAAATCGCGAATCAAGAACTGCCCGACCTGATCCTACTGGACGTCATGATGCCCGGCCTCGACGGCCTCGACGTGCTTCGCCAGCTCCAGCAGCAGGAGCACACCCGCAAGATTCCTGTGATCATGATCACGGCCCTGAACCAGGACCTCCAGATCTCCTCGTGCCTGGACGCCGGAGCCGTCGATCACATCATCAAGCCGTTTTCGCCTGTGGTCGTGCAAGCCCGCGTGCGCGCCGCCCTGCGCGCCGCCCAGCGCAGCCGCGCCGCTGCCTCGCCCGATTCTCAGGGATCCAAACGCGGCAAGCTGATTGGCTTCATTGGCGCCAAGGGGGGCGTGGGCGTCACGACCGTCGTAGTGAACACCGCCCTGACCTTGCTGACATCTTCCGACCAATCGGTCATCGTCGCCGAACTGCGCCCGTGCCTGGGCACCGTCGCCCATCAACTCGGCCTCAAGCCTGCGCTGAATCTGAAGCCCTTACTGGACTACGAGGACCCGGCCGACATCAATGCCGAGATCTTGGGGAATTGCCTGACGCCCCACCCGTACGGATTACGACTGCTGCTCGCCCCGCCGACGATGGACGATCGGCGCGAAATCACTGCCCAGCAGGCTGGGAGTATCGTGAAGACGCTGACCGAAATGGCCGACTGCGTGATCGTCGATTTCCCCTGCCTACCGTCCAAGGCGACCACGGCCGCTTTGCGGTGTTGCGATTATGTGGTCCTGACGGTCGAGTTGGAGACCACCAGCCTGGCCGCCGCCCAGGCCATGCTTGAAGGACTCTCCTACTGGGGCGTGGATGAGCGCTCGATAGGCGCCGTGCTGGTCCCCCATCACCAATCCGCCAACTCGTCGATTACGACGAGCTTTGCGCGGACCCAATTGAAGTGCCCCATCATCAGCGTCATCCCGGCCGACGGCGATCAATATCTGGTGGCGTTCAAGACCGGGACCCCTTTGGTGCTCTCGCAATCGGACGGGGGCACCGTCTTTGCTTTCCACGAACTGGCCAACCGCCTGATGCAAGACACGGTACCGGCACTGATCAGCTAGGGTGGACCGAGGCCACTTTCTGCGTTACGGATCGTCCGCGTTGTTCCCGATCTGCACGCAGCCCTGGCTGGCGTTGGAGATCCGGGCAGGACCGGTGAACACGTTTCCGGTAATCACGGCGCGGCGCACGCCTGCGCCCAGCGCGATCTGTGGCTTGCCCTGACGAAACTCGCAGCCGCGGATCAGCACGGTTCCGCTCTCGATCTGCAGCGCGGCACGCCCTTCGTGCTGCTTGTCCCACTCGACGAAGGTGCAATCGCTGAAGCCCACGGTGCCTTTCCCGGCAACACGGGCAATCTGCTGGCAGGGGCCCCAAAACGCGCAATTCACGAAACGCACACTCCCGGTATGGGTCACGGCGACTTCGACCATCGTCGGATCCGGTCCGTGGAAGGACACGAACTCGCCGTTGGTGATCAACAGAGCCATCGGCGCGCTCTGTTCCACCAGCACCGCGCGATGGCAATCGTCGGCTCCCAGGCCCAGGAAATTACCGTTGCAGACCCCGGCCTTGCTCGCTACGAACTTATAGCCGACCTGGTAGCCGAAACAGAACGTATTCAGCACGTACTGCCAGTCCGCACGGCCGAAGATGAACGCCTCGCCGTGGTCCATCTGCCATTGGCGAACCTTGGGCTGCAGACTCCACCACGGGTTGAAATGGACGTTCTCGATCCGCCCGATATCGTAGATGGCATCGACCCAGATCCCACGCCGCAGCGGCTGGCCCTGCACGTTGCGGATCAGGTGCCGCTCGTTCTGCGTGGCGTCAATGCCTTGGAAGGGATTCAGCAATTCGACATCGAGCACCGCCGGATTCTTGCCTCGCAGCGCGATGGCCCAGGGATACGGCTGGGGCACCTCCGCGGGCTTCTGCTCGGGATAGTACAAGACCACGCCCTTGAGCGTGCTGTTGGTATTCAGGGTCAGAAACGGCGTTCCGTCTTCGCTACCGGCGCCCTCGGTCACCAACAGGGTCGTCCCGTCGTCGGTGGGTTTGGGCAGGCCCGCGTCGCGAATTCCGTTGTGGGCCGGAACCGACTCCCATACACCGCGGAGCGTGACCGCCGGGGGCACATTCAAGTGCCCGCGAAACAAGTAGTTGCCCCGCGGCGCGATGATCACGCCGCCGCCCGCCTTGCCGGCGGTATCCAACGCTTGTTGGAAGGCCGCGGTGGCATCGGTGACCCCATCGGGTTTCGCGCCAAACTGGGTGACGTCGAGTGGCTCGATTTTCGCCTGGCCCCGCGCCGACGCGGGTAACAGGGCGGCCGACAAGATCACAAGGAAAACCGCTTTCTGGTTCGGCATGGTGACCTCTCTCTATGGAGTCGCAGGTTGTTGGGGGAAGGGGACGGCGGGGCTCGCAAGCCGATATTAGGCGAATCCCAGAAAATAGTCTACCCGTAAGACGGATTGGTAATCCGTCCTGGACGGATTACCAATCCGTCCCACGCCCGGACTGCCGCCAGGCGAGGCAGGCCAGGCTTAACGCCACTGCTGTGAACATGTTGACGCCTCTCTCGTTCCCACGCTCCGCGTGGGAACGCAAGTGTCTTGACGCTCCGCGTCGTCTGCCCAAGGACGCAGAGCGTCCGTGGCTTGCGTTCCGACGCAGAGCGTCGGAACGAGAAAGATCGCTCTGGTTACGAGGCTCTGCCTCGTAACCCACTGGACGCGAGGCTCCGCCTCGCAAGCAGGCCGGCAGAGCCGGCAAGGCAGTGCGTTCCCAGGCAGAGCCTGGGAACGAGGGTTCTTGGACAACCGCAGGATGTTCACAGCAGTGGGGCTTATCGCCGCCGCAATTTCGTGGTCAAATTAGACGTCGTGTGCGTTGTCGATTGGCTGTCGGGTGGGCGCAGCCCGCCCTACGAAATACACACCCAAAGGAGCGAACGATGAACTGCATCCACCGTTGGATTTTGGCCGTCTTGGGGGTCGCGTTGCTCAGCGGTCCGCTGGCTGCAGCCGCCGGGCCGGCCGGATTGCCGAATCCCTTTTACGCCATGGACACGGCCTTTCGCCGCGGCGCCCTGACGACGGAACAACAACTCGACCTTGTCAAGGAACTCGGTTATGCCGGGATCGCGTGGACCGAGACGGCGCCGGAGCAGGCTCGGTCGACCGCCGAACAGGCGGAACAACGCGGCCTGAAAATGGTCACGATCTACTGCAGTGCCTCGGTCACGCCGGAAGGCGACCTGACGCACTCGCCGCAACTGCCCCAACTCATGCAGGCTCTCAAGGGGCACGGCACAATCATCTGGCTGCACATCGGCGGTCGCGGTCCGGCGTTTGATGCGTTGACCGGCCAAACACCGCTGGTCAAGCAACTGCGGGTGCTGTCCGACACGGCGGCGGTCAACGACCTGCGAATTGCGGTCTATCCTCACGTGGGCGAGTGGACGGCCCGTTTTGGCGATGCGACGAAGCTCGCGCAGGTCGTCGCACACCCGTGTTTCGGCGTGACGTTCAACTTGTGTCACTGTTTGGCGATGGGCGACGAGGAGCGGATCCCGGCGTTGCTGGAGGCAGCGCAGCGGGTGCTGTTCACGGTGAGTATCAACGGCGCCGACGCCGGGGTGAAAGGCGCCGAGTGGGGCCGCCTGATCCAGACGCTGGACAAGGGCACCTTCGACGTGGGCCTCGTGCTGCGGAAGCTGAAGGGCAGCGGCTTCACCGGTCCAATAGGATTCCAGGGTTACGGTATCTCCGGCGACGCCCGTTCGGTCCTGGTTCCCACCATCAGCGCTTGGCGCAAACTGTCCGCCGCCGCGGAGGCTGGTAAGCCGTGATTCTTTGCGCTGGTCTGACCCCGGCTTGGCAGCAGATTCTCGTGTTCGACGCGTTCCGCTACGGCGAGGTGAACCGGGCGCGGGAGGTCATCTGGTGTGCGTCGGGCAAGGTTTTCAATGCGGGCATCGGCGTACATCGCCTGGGCGGGCCGAGCCGCACGTTGGCACCCCTGGGCGGGCCGGCAGCGCCGCAGATCGAAGCCGAGTTCGCTGGCCTGGGCGTGCCGTGTCGCTGGGTGCGAACGCGCGCGGCGACTCGGATCTGCACCACGATCATCGACCAAGCCACCGGGTTGATGACCGAGTTGGTCGAGAACGGACGGTCGCTCACGACCGCGGAACTCGACGAGTTTCGCGAGGCTTACGCCATAGAAGCCGACCGGGCGGAGCTTGTGGTGTTAATCGGTTCGCTGCCGGTGGGCGCGCCGGATGCATTCTATCGCGAGTTGCTGACGCGGACGAAGTGCCCCGTGGTGCTCGACTTCCGCGGCGTGGGCCTGCTGTCGGTCCTGGACCTCGAGCCGTACGTCATCAAGCCGAACCGTGAAGAGTTGGCCAAGACCGTGGGACATCCGTTGGAGAGCGATCAGGATTTGCTCACGGCGATGCAGTCGCTCAACGCGCGGGGCGCCCGCTGGGTGGTCATCACGCAAGGGCCGGGGCCCGTCTGGGTGACTTCCGCTCGCGAAGTCTACCGGTTGCAGCCGCCACCGATTCGCGAGGTGGTCAACCCGATTGCCTCGGGTGACGCCCTGGCGGCCACAATCGCCTGGGCCACCCGTGCCGGTCGCCCCCTGCCCGAGGCCGTCCGCTTGGGGCTGGCTGCCGCGGCTCAAAATGTTCGCCAACTGCTGCCCTGTCGGCTCGATCCGGATCTACTGGAGCGGGAAGCGGCCTCCATTCGGGTCGAGCAGTTGCGGAAGTAAGCCGGTCCGCGTGTTGGAGTCTCAGGCCATAGGAACGGCGCACGCATATTGTAGGTTCCGTCTGCCGGACGGGACCTAGTGGTTGCTGTGAACGGGCTGCTGTCTTACCAAGCAGAGTCGGCCACAATTGAGTGTCTATTTGCTTGTCCGCAATGAGAGGGGTTGAACAGTAATGTCAGCTTTCAGAATCTACGTGGATGAGTCTGGCACGCACAGCGAAGAGTGGTTGGTCATTGGCATGCTCTTTGTGCCAAATCACGGACCGCTGCACGCCGCACTCGCAAAGGCAAAAGAGGATCGGAAGTACTTCAACACATCCCCCAAGAAAGCGGCCAGATACAGGGAAACGCACCTGGCTGAATTTCACTCCCGCTACGATGTTGAGGTTGGGAAGGCGTGGGTCGATTTGTTCATCGCACACAACTGCTACTATCGGTGTGCAGTGGTCGACTGGTCCATATGGGACAGCAAATACTTTGGCGACCCTTTTGAGCCGGAGGCACTGAAGAAGCGACGCGCGTACAAGAAATGGGCAGAGATGCTGCTGCAGTCGGAGTTGAGGTTAGCAGATGGACTTCCCCGATTCCGCAACGCGGTATTCTACCTAGACCGCCTTCGCCTAATGTATGGGTATGATGCGCTCGATCACCTGCGTAGCCGATTCACTGCGGAGGAGTATCGAGGATCGTCCCCGTACATCGATACATTTCAGCACACCGACTCTTGGAAAGACGCAAATCAATGCCTCCAATTGTGTGACCTGCTAACCGGCTGCATGTATCAGTCGCTGGTTCCGTCCGGCAGGAAAGAAAAAATAGAAATGACGCAGTATCTCCAGCAAACCCTGACGGTGTATGGAATCAAGCAACTGACGCCTGGATTCTGGAAGCAGTACGCACAAAACACGCTGAACAAGCACTTCCCGAAGTTCAGTGCTTGGTTTTGGCATCCAACCGGAAAGAAGGGGCGGAGCAGAAGAACCTAGCGGGTGCCCAAGAAACGGCAGAACCTGGATGGGCTGGTTGTCATCGGCGATCAGGCAAAACCCAAACCCTCGACCAGCGCTCCAGGCTGCCTGTGGTAATTTATCGCCCTTCGTCACCTATGTCAATGAGCATTTCAGCGACCAATAAAATTGCGAGTCGCAAGTGCTTTTATGGAAATTGGTTACGATCGCAGGCGGCGTCAGCGCGGCTGCTGCAAGCGTGCGCGCGTCAGGGCAGGCAGATACTTGACGGGCAGCGAGCCGTGCGCGAGGACCGCTTCGTGATAACGGCCCAATTGGAACTGATCACCCAGTTCGCGTTCGATCGCCTGACGCAGGCGGTACAACGCCATGCGTCCCACAAAATAGGTCGACAGCTGACAGGAACTCTGCTTGGCCCGAATCACTTTGAGCCGCGCCTCGCCTTCCGACTGGAAGGCCCGGTCCACCAACAGGTGCAAGGCTTCGTCGTCAGTGATCTGCGTACAGTGCATGCGGTGGTCGAGCAGAGCATTGGTGACAGCGCGCAGATAGAACTTCAGCTGCGTCAACCGCAGCGTCAGATCGCCATCGCCGTAGCCTTGATCGAGCAGCATCTGCTCCGTGTATACGGCCCAGCCTTCGACAAACACGCCCGAGCCCAAGACTCGCCGAATCAAGGACGGATTCCGGTTCGAGTACTCCAGCTGCACGTAGTGTCCCGGATAGGCCTCGTGGATGGTGAGGATCTGGAGCATGTGCCGGTTGTATTCCTCCAGCAGGCTCTGGACCCGCTGCACATCCCAGTCCTTGGGCGGCGGACTGATGGCGTACATGCCGGTGCCTTGAGGATCCAACGGCGGCGGCGAGTTCATGTAAGCGGTCGAATTGCCCCGCTGGAATTCTGGCATCTCGATGACCTGACAGCGATCGGGGTCAGGCAGACGCACAAGATCCCGCTCGGCAATGAACTTCTTGATCTTGACCACGGTCGCGCGCGCGTCGAGGATCAGATCCTCCGGCCGCCCGTGTTCCTGAGCGACGGCCCGGAGCACTTGGGCGATCGTGCCGTGCCGCCCGTCGGCATCGTCGGGCGGCAAGGCCCGCTGCGGATAGTAACGGCTCCACAGTTGCCTCGCGATGACATACATATCGCGTTCGACACGCGCGAATTCCACTTCCGCTTCCGCCAACACCTGAGCGGCTGTCAGGCCGGCGTCGAGCTCCATTTCCAGCTTGCGGGCGAACTTGTCCTTGCCGATCCGCCACTCGCCGCTGGCGCGCGGCAACAGCTCCTGTTCCAGGAACTGCTGGTAGTTCTGCAGGCAGGCCACGACCGGCTGCGCCGCCGCTTTGAGCGCGGCGAGTTGGGTGGTCGCGCCCGCGATTTCGAACAGTTCCTGCTCGTAGAAACCGATCGCGCCGCGGTTCTGGCGGATCGCCGTCTCGGTAATCACCCGCGACGGGTTGCGCAGATTCGCCCTCGCTGCCGCCACGACCAGCGGGATCTGCCGCATCCGGGCGATGCAATTGGCGATGTTCTTCTCTTTCGGCAGGGTGGACTGGGTCAACAGCAGGAACACGCTGTCGTTGATGTACGCATTGTAGACGCGGGGATCTTCCTCGAACGGGCGCTGGTTCTCCGCGTGCCACAACGATTTTTCGAGTTCGTGGTGGAACACCTCAAAGTCGATCTTGCCGGCGGGAGACAGTTTGTCGCAGGCGACTCGCTTCGGCAATTCCTCCAACGTCTTCCGCGTGTGAGCAACCCAACCGGCGCGGGCCTGAGCCGACAGGTCGTCCAACCGATCGTCGAATCGATGATCGCCCAGTTGGGTCGCGTCCAGCGGCCGCAATTGGAAACTCTCCTCCAAGTATTGTTGAAAGTACTTGCTGAGGGCCGCATCCGCGTCTTCAGCGCGGCTGACGGAGATACCGGTCGACAACAGCCAAAGCGACATCATGGGAGTCAATAGCCAGACGAATTTCATGGGGTGTAATCCTTGTTTCTCGCGTTCAAGTCTCCCCTCGCCCCGGTACTCCGGGGAAAGGGGTTGGGGGCACTGTGATGAACATCTTTGCCTCGTCCAAGATCCGCAAATTGCTCTGGTTACGAGGCTCTGCCTCGTAACCCACTGGACGCGAGGCTCCGCCTCGCAGGAAGACCGGCGGAGCCGGCAATTCCGGGCGTTCCCAGGCGGAGCCTGGGAACGAGAGTTCTCTCGTTCCCACGCTCCGCCTGGGAACGTAACTGTCTTGACGCTCCGCGTCGTCTGCCCAAGGACGCAGAGCGTCCTTGGCTTGCGTTCCGACGCAGAGCGTCGGAACGAGAAATTCGTACACCCGTCCCCGCCGTTCACTCGATCCGCACCGTCGCCAGCCCGTAGCCCCGGATCGGCACGGCGAGCGCGCCGTCTTTGACCTCCAGCGCCTGCTGTGGTTCCTCGACCAAGTTGCACGCGCCAGCCTTGCTGGCCGGAACATGGCTGTCGAGCTTCAGGTGCGCGGTGGTCGCCTGCCCGGTCAACTCCCACAACCGCACGACCAGCGCCTGGCCGTCGTCGGCCTGCTTGGTGCCGATCACGATCACGTTCGGCTCGGTAATCGACACCAGACTGGCTGCGCTGTCGGGCAGCACACCCTGCGGATTCGGCTGGACGACCGGCACGGCCACCAACGGATTCGAGGCCGCCCAGCCGAACCGGGCCGAGGCCACGCTGTCCGCTTTCGGCCGGCTGGTGATCGCAAATCGGAACGTGAAGTCGCCGTCTTGGCCGGCCAGGTAGTTCGTATGCCAGTAGTTGTTCATCACGTAGGCATACACGTGCCCGTTGGTCATTGGCAACTGCGACTGCCACTTGCCGCGGTTCACGTCCTGGAAACAGACCAGCGGCGCGTCAGGCGTAGCCCAGGTGATCGCCGTGTCGCGGCTCTCCAGCTCGACGAAATGCTGCACCGTGAACCAATCCAGGCAGGCGCCCGGCAACATGTCCGTGTTGGCGTTGACGATCCCCGCGGGCACCTCGTAGCGGACCGTCGGTTCCTGCGCCGCAAACGGGAAGGCAAAGTACACGCCTTCCTTGTCGTAGGTCAGCTGCTTCGTGAGCTGGTTGACGATGTCGATGCGTTTGATCTCGTCCCACAGCAGAATCGTGCTGGTAATCTTCGGGGCCATAGTCCCGGACGTCTCGACAATCATCATCTGGCCGAGGCCGGGACACTGAACCCGGCGCAGGCTGGCCTTGTCAGACGCGGTGATCGTCAGCTTCGGCTCGGGGCCGTTGGGATTCGACACGATCCGCGTGCCGTTTCCACCGGCCACGTAGACATACTGGTTAAGTCGGTACGGCGCTTGAGCATCGACCAACTCGCGATCCGCCTCCTTGTCGCGAATGCTGACAATCCCGCCGTTGGCCGCATCGAACTCCACGCGGTAGAACCGGCTGTCCAAGACCTGGGACCCCTCACCCCCGGCCCCTCTCCCCGGAGTACCGGGGCGAGGGGAGTTGGTCTGCGGGGCGAGCTTGAGGATACGGTAGCCGCAGGGCGGAACGTCTTTCACCAGCACGTAGGTCCCGTGCTGCGGCGATTGGTACGATGGCGCACCGGGTTCGGCCAGACCCAGCCCTTCCGGTAAGGACACCTGGACGACGTCGGTCCGCGGCCAACTGGTCGGGTTGAAAACCACCAGAGCCGGCCCCGTGGTGCGCACCAGCGACACCAATGCGCCGACCCCCTGGTCCAGGACCTGCTTGGCACCCGCGGCCGCATCAATGCCGAACTGGGCTTTGATCTTCCACTGAGCCTTGGTGAACTCGCTTTCCGGCTGGCTAATCGAACAGTGGGCGCCCCACGTATGTTCGTCGTACAGCAGGATCTTGCGCCAGACGTCGTAGATCGCGTTCGGGTCAGACGGCTTGGTCCGTCCAATGCGGTCGGCCAGTACCTGGAACCTCTCGCCGTTGGCCAGCGTTTCGTGGGCGTTGCGGCACAGGGCCGTCTCGCGTGCCGACGAACCGGCGCCATCTTCCCAGTAGGTGCCGGCACTGCCGCGGAACACCGGCAGCTGGGCCCCGTACTGCTTCTCGATGTATTCGAAGAAGTCGGCGTTATGGCACAAAACGATCTTGGGGAACTCGTACCGCTCGTTCCACTGCTGAGTGACCTCGGCCAGCCGAGCGTTCAGCGGGCAGTTATCGCTGACGGCCCCGTGCAGGAAGACGGCGTCGTACGGATAGTCCACCCGCTTCTCGTAGCCGGCTAACGCGCCTAGGATCCGCGCGCGGGCGGCTTCCACGCTGGTGTCCAGTCCCCAGCCCGAGGCGTGCGCGTAGCCGTGCATGTACATCATCAGCACCCGACTGCCATCCGGCCCTTCCCACCAGCACGGACACTTGCTCTGCATCTGGTTGAACGTGTAGGCGCGGTCGTTGTTGATGCCGCTGCTGAAATAACGGATTCCCGCGTTGGCCAGAATCATTGGCAGCGACGCTTCCTGGGTCGGCACGTCGCTGATCATGGCACTGCGGTACGGGATGCCTTGCTCGCGGTGGAGCTGGTGAGCAAACCAGGTGAGCCGGCAGGCCTCTTCGGGCGAGCACAACCCCGTGAGGATGTTGCAGTACAGGGCTTGCACGCCGAGCTTCCCGGCCTTGGCGAACCGATAGAAGTCCTCCAGTTTCTGTCCGGTCCGCGTCTGGATGTAGTTCTCTGCCTGCCAGGCGACCTCCAGGTTCCAGCGGAAGTCCGGGAACTTCTGCATCAGCTCCAGCGCGGTGTCGGCGTTCTGACTGTGCCGCTCCGCGCAGACAGATTGGATGTCCGTATAGCCGACGTCGGTGTGGGAACTGGGAGCCACAAAGATGCGCCACTTGCGCAGCGGCAGGACTTTCACGATGGCGGTTTTCGACTGACTGCCCAACACGGCCGTGATCTTGACGTCCAGCGGTTCGGCCGCATCGGGTACGCCGATCTCCGTGGCGATGGAACCGAACGCCGCGAGTTGCTTGGCCGGCACCTCCCAACTTTGGCCCGCCGCTTCCACCCGCAACGCCACCTCAGACGCCGGCGCACTGAGGGCCACCGCCACGTCCACCGCCCGGCGGATTTGTCCGTCGCGGCGGATGAAGCACGGCGTCGCCGTGGCCGTCACGCTCTGGATCTCCGGCACCGGCAGTTTGGCGTTCGCGTCGTTCCGCAGCGTGATCGCATCGTATTGGACCCAGGAGCCTTCGGTGCAGGCCAGACGGATCTCGTTGGCGCCCCGCTTGAAGAAGCTCGCGGGCACGGTCAGTTCCAGTTTCTGCGGCTTACCGGCGCGAGGATTGGTCAGCGAACTGTCCCCGCCGCCGGGCGTCAACGCAAAGTACCCCGTCCGCTCGCCCAGCGTCACCGCGTAGCGAGGCGTCGCCGGTTGCTGGACATCGACGAACTCAATGCGCAGCTGCATGACGCCGCAGGGCTCGTCGGGCAAAGTGAAGCGAATCGTCCAGGGCTGGCCTCCATTCTGCGCCCAGGAATCGACCGGCCCCGGTTGGATGAAGGGCCAATCCTTCGCGGGATCGCTACGCCCGACTTCGAATACCGGCGGCTTCGCGCCGAACTTGGCGGCATACCCGCGATAGTTGCCCGCGGTGGCGAACTCCGCGTAGTCGCCGTCCGGCTTGCCGATTTGCCACACGATCTGTTCCGCCGCCGTCGCGGCGGAAGAAACCCACAACAACCCCAGTGCAAAACCGCGAATCATGACGCTGCTCCTGATGCGAGGCCCTCGAACTGAATCTGGACTACCGACCCATTAACTGCCGAGCATTGTAGCCGCGAACGCAGATCCATACCACGCGTTCTCGTTCCCACGCTCTGCGTGGGAACGCCCGCCCC
>JAPLNJ010000367.1 GCA_026692885.1 Planctomycetota bacterium
CGGATGGTCCTGTTTTCGTTCCGCCCCCATCCGGGCTTGCCCCGGTGGAGCGAGGTTTCTGGACTACGCCACGGGTCCGCAACCGCCTCACTTCTTCCGCCGCCTCCCGCCCGCCGCCGCAGGCGGCGGGAGGCGGCGGAAGACGGCGCGGCTGGCGTCTGCTGACGTAGTGTACGAAACCCAATTCCACCGGGGCGAGCCCGGATGGGGACCCGACATGCCAAGCTGGAACAAAAGCCGAACCAGATCTCACAATGGCAAGGACTCTCTGGGATACAATTTTGCGCTGTCCAGGCCGGGGGCGAGGGACGCGTCGCTCGCCTGGACCCCCGCACCCCAACCCTCTCCCCGGAGTACCAGGGCGAGAGAGCCATTTTCGGCCATACTGTTATTGTGGCAGTTCCGCCCGCAGGGTGGTCACTCCCCACGCGGGTACCGGCACGTCGCCGACGACTTCCGGCCCCGGTCGCTCGCTAGTATCGCTGATCCACAACCGTTTCGGCGCAGGCTGAGACCAAGTCAGCCGTGCCTTCACAGGTTTGTCGTTGGCCCCCAACAAGCGGACGATGAGCGCCTTGCCATCGTCGCTCGGCTTCAGTCCGCTGACGAGCACCTCGGCCGGTTCGACACGCAGCAGGGGCGTGGCGTCTGGCGTTCTGCCGCGACCGGGCACAGCGACCAGCGGCTGGCTGAAACTCGTGGCAAATCGGGACGCTTCCGCAGCACTGCCTGGGCCACGATGCGGACGGAGCACGAACCGGAATACGACCGGGCCTTCTTGATAGGCGCGGTAGTTGGTGTGCCAATGGTTGTTCATGGCCCACGAGTAGAGCTTCTGCGTCGGTTCGATTTTCTTGCGCCATGCAACGGGATTGGTCTGTGAGTTGAGCAGCGTCGCGGTGATACCGCCCAGTTGGACCAGCGGCGCGTCGAGCGTGACCCAGGTCACGCCGAAGTCGGCGTTTGCCACCTCGGCCCAGCGGCCCGCTGTGAGCCAGTTCTTGCACGCACTGGGCATTTGATCCTGCTCGGCGCGGATCATGCCCAGCGGCACATCGAGCCGGATCGCGCCGCCAGGGACATTGAAGGGGAAGGCGAAGTTGACGCTTTCTTTGCCTTCCTGCGCGCTGTAGTTCACCGCCTCCAGCCGCCGCTTGTCCACCTTATTGAGCAATTCGACGTAATCGCCGCCGGCCACCAAGCGAATCTCGCGCACCAGCTTGTGGCAGCCGGGCGCAGCGGACTCGACCAACAGCGAGGCGACCAGCGGGCCGTGGTCGCGGACGGTAATCTTCACTGGCCCGTTGCGTTGCAGGGCAGCCAGGTCATCGCCGACCAGGTGCAGGTAGTCGTTGACCGCGTGGCCGCCGGCGGTATCGGCCAGATTGACGTCAAGGCCCGTAGCTCGCAGTTCAATGATCCCGCCGGTCTTCTCGTCGAGTTGCACGCGGAGCTTGTCGTTGGCGAGCGTCGCACCGGTGGCCGTGGCTTTCGTTTCGGCCGAGACGGTGCCTTGCGTCGCGATCGTGTAGCGACGGCCAGCCAATGGCGGCAGATCGCGCACCAGCACCGCCAGCTCAGTGCTGACCAATCGCTGCGCGGGAACGGGTCGCCCCTGGTCGTCGGTGACGAAGTTGCCTATCTCAGAGACTTCGTGCGGCACCAGCACGACTGAGGTTTGGGGCCACGACGTGGTGTTGTAGATGTCCACATGCGCGACCTTCTGGACGGGGCCGGTCGTGGCGACGGATTTTCCCGGCTGGAAGCCGGCGCCACTTTGTGCGGCCTCGCTCAAGGCCTGCCGGGATTGCAGGTTCGCGACCGTCGCATAGGACTGCTTGATGTTCCATTGGTCGGAGGTAAACGGAATGGCCGGCTGCGAGACACTGCAATGTGCGCCCCAGGTGTGCTCGGAGTACAGCAAGACATTATTCCAGGCATCCTCGAACTTCCGGGCCGGATAGCGCTTCGGGGCGAGCATCGCCCACAGCGTCTCGGCCTGCGCGAGCCGTTCGGAGCTGGCGCGGTTCATGGCCGTCTCGGCAGCCGACGACCCCGCACCGTCTTCCCAGTAAGGCGTCCAGTCCCCGCGCACTTGCGGCAATTGGTCGCCGTGGCGTTTCTCGAACGCGCGGAAGGCTTCGCTGGTGGACGAGATGATGAAGCGGGGCGAGTCATGCGTCGCGTTCCACTCCTTCACGAACTCGCAGATCGAGGGATCAGGAACCGCGTTGTCGCCATGGCCGGCCCAACGCATGTAAGCGATGTCATAAGGGTAACCGCGCTGCTCCAAGCCCTCGCAGTATTCGGCGACAAACTGCGCTGACAGCTTGCCGTAAATGTGCGACATCGCGTAACCACGGAACGGAATCCAGACCAGCACCCGGCTTTTTCCGTCGGGCCCGATCCACCAGAAGGGCTTGTTCTCCCACTGCACCAGGATGTCGCCAATCCGATCGATGTAATTCGGAGCGACCGAAAAATACTTGATGCCCGCCTGGTGCATGGCCGTGACCGTGCCCCAGGTGTAGCCCGGTACGTCGCTGATCATCGCCGAGTCGACGGGCACGCCCGTGCGCTCGCTGAGTTGGGTCGCGTAGCGGAACAGCCGCACCAATTCTTCCGGCCGACAGAGACCGGTGAGTTCGTTGAGGTACATCCCGTTGAGGGCAACCTGGCCGCGTTTGACCGCGTCCAGAAACTCCTCGCGATGTTTGGCCGGGAGCCGTTGCAAGAACAGATCGGCGGCCCACAGCACCTCAACATTCCAGACAAAGCGGGCCCCCTCGGGGTAGTCGGCCGTGCGGCGCGCGTCGGCCAGCCCTTGCAGCAGATTGTTGATCTGCTTCTCCTCGATGTCGGTCTGGATCGCCGTGTAGCCGATGTCGGTGTGCGAGTGCGGCAGGATGTACACGGTGAGCTTGCGCGCCGGTTTGAGGGTTACGGCCCGCGACGCGACCTGCTCGCCGCCAAGGCTGATGGCAATTGGGAGGGTGCGATCTGCGTCGGCCGCGGCCACCGAGTACACCAGCGTGTGGCTGCCGTAGGTGAGATCCAGCGGTCGCGGCTCCTGGCCTGCGACGGCGACGACGACCCGGGCCGACTCCGCGTAGGGATAGTCGAGCGTCACTTTGAGTGGCTGCTGCAGCGCGCCGGATTGGCCTTCCAGGATGGCCGCCGTCCGCGCCTCGATGCCGATGCCGGCCGGCTTCGCCTCGGTCACACCGGCGGCGAAGAACTCGATGCTTTGGCCGCCCACATTGGGCGATCGTCCCGGCAAGACCGAGGTCACCTGCCAGCGAACGTAACGGGCGTTGACAGGCACGAAGGCCGCCCACGTCGTGGCCCCGAGTTCGTCCACGTGCTTGACCTTCACCGTCGTCAGCACGTGGCTAAAGTCGGCCGCGTCGCTGAACACCAGGTGGGCCTCCGCGATGGTGTCCGGCGTGCGTCGCTGGATGTGCCGGAAGGCCGCCACTCGGACCGGAGCACCGAGATCGAAATCGACGAACGTCTTCACGCCCAGCCCGTGCGAGGCGTAATCGGCGCGGTAGCCGCTGGGAGCGGCCGGCTTGAGGAGGTTCTCGGCGTTGTAACCGCCACCGGGAAACGCCGTGGCCGCGGCAATAATCCTGGCGCCTGCCGGGACCAGTCGCGTATATCCGGCAGCTTCGGCGCCAGCGGAGCGTACTCCAAAGACGGCCACAACAGCGACGAAGCACCAACAGACGGGAGCGAGTCGTTGTCGAGTAGGCATAATATGGTCTCCTTCGGTAGGTCTGGTTTGTATTCCCTGTTGCTCTTCTCTTTCGATCTGAAGAGTGTCACAATATTCAACCGTTGAAGGCGACTTCAACGCCCCTCACAGAACCGGACTTGT
>JAPLNJ010000368.1 GCA_026692885.1 Planctomycetota bacterium
CCCCTTCAGGGCTAGTGTTCTCAATCCTCTCCTAACCCAGGGCGGCGCTACGCGGCGAACGCCGCTCCGCTCTGCCCTGGGCTGCTATGTGGCTGCCCCTATCGGGGCGAAAACCTGTGGATCAAGACCAGGGCGTTGTCCCGATCCGTCCTATGCGTCTCTGCGCGGCAAGCAGCGAAACAGACTCTCGCCCTTGCCACCGTGCCAATCTTCCCTGTCAACCCCAACTTTGCATCACCCTAGGACCGGTCCTCCCTGCCCTCTCGCATCACCAGCGAGGCCGAAACGGGACCTCTTGTGCCCGACTCGCAGGTATCTTCTCGTGCACAAAGAAATGCACAGAGTCCTGGCAAACCATGCATGTAATGCACAGAATGCACAAATCCTGTGATTCCCGACGTCCTTATTTGACAGATAGTTGCGACTTTCGCAGATGCCCAACCATCGGTTCGGGGCCAATGCTCACGTGCGGCTTCGTCAGGCCAATCGCGAGAGACATCTGGCCAACTTCCGCACTCACTGCACGGAGGTACGTGGATTGATTTAGCCGAGTCGTTCCATCGCGTTCGCGGATACGACGACTTTGCGGTCGCGTTTCAGGCAGTCGAAAGAGCACGGCAACTTGCAAGCCAACTGGAATGGCCTTGCCTCTGACAACTCGGCGCGTTAGGAATAGCGTGGATTATTCATCGGTTGGGTAGAGCAAGCCGTGTTCCTGCCGGCCTTGATCGGAACATTTCGCAAAACGCTAGCGGCGGATCACCGTAATCCGAAGCGTCAGCGATGAAACGCCGCTCATCCTCGCGGACGCTTCGGGTTACGTTGCGCAGCGTTCCAATCAAGGCCGTTCCTGCCACTCAGCAGCGAATCACGAAATATTTGGCCCGACTTTGTTCGACTTACTATACTCAGGCACGCAAAGTGAACCCAATTCAGTCTTTGAGAACTTTCGAGCAGGAGCCAACCATGTCCCGGCCAGTCGGATTCCGTGACCTGCTGTTGCTGGCAGTTGTTGTTTGGGGGATTCCGCAATGGGCCAGCGCTCAGGAGGTCCGCAGGTTGGCACCTGGGGTACTGACGGTGATCCCTTCGGAGCCCAAGGACGAGGAGACGTTTCAGGGACCACTGCCGCTGAACAACATCACTCGCCAAGTCTGGGATCCGCCGTTTGAGCCAAGGACTTACACGCTGGCAGATATGGCCACCAAGGTCGTCCTGCGGCGGAACATCTGGAATCTGGAGTTTGCCTTCAAGCCGCTGCGATTGGTCCAGGTCGACATTCCTCAAATGTCGGGAAAGATGCAGCAAAAGCTGATCTGGTACATGGTATACCGCGTCAAGAACAAGGGCCAACACCTATCGCCCTTGCCGCAGAAAGATGATTTCGGGCACACGACTTACGACACGGAGACAATTGACGAAGTTCTGAACTATACGGCGGTCAAGAAAGGGGCAATCCGATTTTTCCCCCACATTGTTTTTCGGTCGTTGGACCTGAATAAGGAATACCTGGATCGCGTGATTCCGGTCGCGATCCCCGTGATTCAGGAACGGGAGATGCGCGGCGCGAAACTGTACAACACCGTGGAGATCACCAGAGTCGAAATTCCGGTGAGCACCGCAACCAACGACCAGAGCGTGTGGGGCGTGATGACCTGGGAGGATATCGATCCGCGGACCAAGTTTTTCGGGATTTTCATTCAGGGTCTGACGAACGCGTATCAGCTGGGAGCCAATTCGCAGGGGAAGATCGTGCATCTCCAGAAAACCCTGCAATTGAACTTCTGGCGGCCTGGGGACACGTTGAATCTTCGCGAGAGTGAGATCCGCTACGGCATTCCAGCGTACACCGATCCGACCGACTCGGCGCGGGCTCTGGCCTTTTATAACTTGTCAGTACGGGTTGATCATCTTTGGACTTATCGTTAAAAAGGAAGGTTTCCAAAACGGTTCAACCCAGCAGTTATGGTGAAGGGCGAGACGTATGGCACATAAGAAGGGTCAAGGATCCAGCCGCAACGGCAGGGATTCCAACGCGCAACGACTCGGCGTCAAGCGATTCGGTGGCGAAGCGGTGTGTCCCGGCAACATCCTGGTGCGGCAATGTGGAACACGGTTCCACGCCGGCGCAAATGTCGGCCAAGGCAAGGATTACACCTTGTTTGCGTTGGTCAACGGCGTCGTGAAGTTCGATCGCGAGGGGCGGCGCGTGAACGTTGTTCCCGTCGCTTGAACCACGATCTGTCGGGCACCTCAAACTAGCGAAGGACGTCGCGTGTAGCGCGGGCCGTCCTTTTTTCGTGTCCGCTTGACAACGCTGCTGGGAGTGTGGCCCTCAGGCTCCATCATGTTTGTTGATCGCGTCCAAATCGAGGTTCGGGCAGGCGACGGCGGCGACGGCTGCGTCAGCTTTCGCCGAGAAAAATACGTACCCCGCGGCGGCCCGAACGGCGGCGACGGCGGCGACGGTGGCAGCGTGCTCATCGTGGCTCAGATGGGCGTTGATAACCTGACCGCTTTGGCCCACCGCAAGTCCTGGCGCGCCGATCCGGGGGGACGTGGGAAAGGCGCCAGTTGCCATGGCCGCAACGGTCAGGATCTGATCATTCAGGTTCCGCCCGGGACCGTGGTCATCGATGCCGAAAATCAGTTTGTGATCAAGGATCTGCTGCAAGCCGACGAGCGACTGATTGCCGCCCGCGGCGGCAAGGGCGGTAAAGGCAACGAGCACTTTAAGTCCTCCACGAACCGCGCGCCTCGTGACTTCTCGCCGGGCGAAGAAGGCGAGCGACGGCGATTGATCCTGGAGTTGAAAGTGATTGCCGACGTCGGCTTGGTCGGCAAACCTAACGCGGGCAAGAGCACGTTGCTCAGCCGCCTGTCGCAGGCCCGGCCGGAAATCGCCGCCTATCCGTTCACGACGAAGCATCCCAATCTGGGACGCGTCCAAATCGATTTTGACCACGGGTTCGTGTTGGCCGACCTGCCCGGCCTGATCGAGGGTGCGCACGCGGGCGTCGGGCTGGGACATGAGTTTCTGCGGCACGTGGAACGGGCCGGTATCCTGGTCCACTTGGTCGAGCCGCTGCCACTGGACGGCACCGATCCCGTGGAGAACTACCGGACGATCCGCAGCGAGTTGACCCAGTATAAGGCCGAGCTAGGAGACCGACCCGAAATCGTGGCCGTCACCAAAGCGGAACTGCCCAGTGCGGAAGACGTTGTGGCGCGGCTGAAGCAGGAACTGCCGCGCGAGGTCCTGCTGATTTCTGCAGTCACAGGGCGGGGACTCAATCAATTGATCGGCGCGATTGCCCGGATGCTGGAAGAGCATCGCCAGGAACCTGTGGCCCAGTAGAGTGCGACAGCCAGCATGCCTCGCAAACTTCGGATGGCCTTGATTGGGGGTGGCGGCAGCGGTTTCATCGGCCGCGTGCATGCGATCGCGGCAGCCCTGGACCAGCGTGCCGAGTTGGTGGCCGGGGCGCTGTCCTCGGACCCGGCCAAGGCCCGGGCGCAGGCGGCCGAGTTCGGCATCGCCGCGGACCGTGCGTACGGCTCTTACCAAGACTTGCTCGATGCCGAATCGCGTTTGCCGGCGGACGAGCGGGTCGATTTTCTGACCATCGCCACGCCGAATGGCACGCACTTCGAGATCGCCCGAGCCGCGTTGGAAGCGGGCTTCAACATCGTCTGCGAGAAGCCGCTGACGACGACGCTCGCCGACGCCGCCGCATTGGCGCGCCGCGTTCAAATCACGGGCGCCGTGTTCGCCGTGATGCATGGCTACAGCGGATATCCCTTGGTACGACAGGCCCGTGAGTTGGTCCGCAGCGGCGAACTGGGCGAGGTCCAAGCGATCCGCGTGAATTATGTGCAGGGTGGACTGCGCGGACTGGAGCCGGGACAGAGTCCGCCCCGAGCCGCGTGGAAGGCGGATCCCGCGCAAGCCGGACCCTCGGGCACCTTGGCCGATATCGGTACACATGCCTACCATCTGGCACGCTATATCACCGGTCTGGAACCCGTCGACGTGGCCTGTCAGCTGAGAACGTACCACCCCGTGCGGCCGCTGGACGACTATGCCCATGCCGTGATTCGCTTCGCCAACGGTGCGTTGGGCACGCTCACGGTCAGCCAAGTCACGCACGGTCGCCTGAACGATCTGGCGATCGAAATCGACGGCACGCGGTGTTCCCTGGCTTGGCGGCAAGAGGAACCGAACCAATTGCTGGTCCGGCGTTACGGCGAGCCGACGCGCATCTACGAACGCAACATCCGGGCGCTGTTCCTCGCCGATACCGCACGCGCCGCCTGCCGCTTGCCGGGCGGTCACCCGGAGGGTGTTTTGGAAGCTTTCGCCAACGTGTACCGAGATGTTTTTCACGACATGCTCGTCCGTGCCCAGGGTAGCCGAGTGGTGCCACGTGACACGCTTTATCCCAATGTCTGCGACGGCTGGGAGGGCGTGGCGTTCATCCAGCAGTGCCTGGCCAGCCAGCACGACAACGGCGGTTGGAAGCCGCTTACGACGTTTCGCGATGAGGACGCACCGGTCTGAGTCACGTAGGGCGAGCGGCAGGAAATAACTTACCCGACTTAATGTAGGATGGTCTTCCAATACCGTCCCGATCGGCCTGGAAAGGCCGACCTATGGGTAAGTTATTTCCTGCCGCTCGCCTAGGGTGGACTTTAGTCCGCCCCGATCGATCGTTCCAACGACGTTTCGCGGTGAGGGATGCGAGGAGGAAGCGGTCTACGTCCCTCCCAGGCGCGGTGAGGTACGGCCGTGATGTGAACTCCCTCGCCCCGGTACTCCGGGGAGAGGGTCGGGGTGAGGGGCGGAGAGGCAAATGCCGCAGTTGTTCTTCGGCCGTTTCTAAGGCCGTCGCTGTGACGTGTCGAGTTGTCGGGCCGTCGAAGTACCAGACCCGCCCGACACATCTGGAGTTGGTGGTACGGCGGCCCATGCGTTCGGCTCCGACTGCGCGGCTTGGAGGCCGGCACGTTCGCTTGCCGACGACTCGCTCGGACGGTAGGATTTGCAGAAGGAAGAAAGACTTTCGCTGGACTCAGGATACCTTCAAGACATGAAGACCACCGTCACAGCGGCTGACGCCAAGACACATTTCTCACGCGTGCTCCGGCACGTCGAGGCCGGGGAGACGATCGCGATCTCCAAACGCGACAAGACCGTGGCCTTTCTCATTCCCCGCGCCCGGCTGGAAGCTCTGGTCGAGACGATGGAAGTGCTGGGCAGTTCGGCAGCCATGAAAGCCATCCGGCAGCACAAGGCCGGAACACTCGCCTTTCATCCCCTGAGCGCACTGGATGAAGACGAAAGTTGAGATTTCCGACCAAGTCCTGAGTTTCTCCGCAGACCAGCTCCTGGCCGCTTATGGTCCCGCGGATGCCGCCTACGATGAGGAATGATCCATGGGCGTGACGTATCAGCGTGGCGACGTGTTGCTCGTCAGTCGGATCGGCCACTGGCTGCGTGGGTGTTGTCTGGCAGGACTGTTGTTCCAGAACTGCCAATCCGGACAGGTGCGGGCGGCGGATCCACCCGCACCGAATTCAGTGGAAGCGAAGCGGGCGGCAGTCCGGTTGCCCCGGGACCAATTGCTCGTCTACCACGGCCCGGAGAACGAGACTTTGCCGGTACGGACCGTCGAGGACTGGCTGCAGCGGCGGGCGGAAATCCTCCGGGGCCTGCAGGCCATCCAGGGGAAGTTGCCGGGCAACGAGAAACGCTGCTCGCTGGACCTGCAGATCGATGACCAGGTGGACTGCGGCTCCTATGTGCGACGGCTGGTCTCCTATGCTGCCGAACCCGGCTCGCGCGTGCCGGCCTACCTGCTGGTGCCGAAGGCCGCCTTGACAGGCGGTCAGCCAGCGCCGACCGTGTTATGTCTGCACGGGACCGACAACGTCGTCGGTCACGGTGTGGTCGTGGGGCTCGGCGGAAAGCCCAACCGGCAGTACGCCAGTGAGTTGGCCGAGCGTGGGTACGTTTGCTTGGCCCCGAACTACCCCTTGCTAGCCAAGTACCAACCCCACCTGCAGGAACTCGGCTGGGACTGCGGCACGCTGAAAGCCGTGTGGGACAACGTCCGCGGACTGGACTTGCTGGAGTCGCTGCCGTTTGTCAAGCCCGGCAAGTTCGGGGCGACCGGCCATTCGCTCGGCGGACACAACGCGGTCTACACGGCCGTTTGGGACGACCGGATCCAAGCGGTGGTGTCGAGTTGCGGCCTCGATTCGTTCTTGGACTACTACCGCGGCAGCGAATCGGTGTGGCGCGCCGGTCAAGGCTGGACGCAACTCCGCTACATGCCGCGTTTGGCCAACTACCACAAGCGGCTAGACGAGATCCCGTTTGACTTCCACGAATTGATCGGGGCGCTCGCGCCGCGCCACGTCCTGATCATCGCACCGCGGAAGGACAGCAACTTCCAATGGGACAGCGTCGATCGCATCGTCGCCGCGGCGGCACCGGTCTACCAACTGTACGGCTCCCCCACGCATCTGCGTGTCGAACACCCGGACTGCGAGCACGACTTTCCCGAACCGCAACGCCAGGCGGCGTACCAGTTCCTGGACGAGGTCTTGCGATAGGGTGCGGCTGGGCCGCGCAAAACAGTGTCGCGAGGCAGGCCAGAGTTTGTTCCACTTCTGTTCCGCCCGCAGACATGGGTCAGTCCTTCAAATTTCAGTTTTTGCGGCCTCTGGGCAACGAGGGTG
>JAPLNJ010000369.1 GCA_026692885.1 Planctomycetota bacterium
GGCCACTCGGTCATCCTTGATTTCGTAATCGCTCCGCGAGGCAAACCAGAATGGAACAAAATCAGGCATTCGGGAAAACACCAATTCAACGCAGAATCAGACAAACTGAACACCCCAGGAATGTCCCAATACTGTTCGGCCCGATATTTGCTACTCCGGGTGGCTTTCTGGCAAGCAGGACGGCGACCAGTCCGACCTGTGGCAATGGCTTCCACCCCCGGCGTCCTTCGCTCAGCGGTCTCCCGAACGGTGCCTGGACGAGGCCGATTGGTGGCTCTGGCGGATGTGTGGCCCAGAACCTGTGGCCTTAGCCCAGGGCGGCGTTACGCGGCTAACGACGCTTCGTTCTGCCCGTTAGTTTACGGTTGGGGATTTCGGTGCCGGCTGCTATGATACGTCGCCTTGGCCGGTGGCGAAGGGATGAAGATTCGCCGTGGGGCCTCGATCGTAAGTAACGTCGGCCGAAATTAGTTCCCGGTCTCGCCCGTCAATTTGGGGTGGGGTGTTCAGAAATGGCTTTTTGCGGAGCGGGTGCTATCCGTCGTCAAGAGCGGCTGACCGAAAAATGAATTTCTGAGTTCTCGACCCCTAGCTGTCGCCGCCGCGTCGAACTTCGGTAAGTTATTTCGACCTAGTTGCTAAGGTTGACTTATCAGGCTGGAAAGCCTGACCTACTTGGATTGCGGCCGGGAGGCCGCCTACGGAAAGGATGAATCATGAGACTTCTCGGTTCCACAATGGCTGGCTTGTGTGTGTTGGCCGCTTCGGCCTACGCCCAAAATACGCCTGCTCCTCGCACGCCCCCGGCAGCACCGGCGACGGCTGGCGATCAGAAAAATGTCGCCGTGATCGCCAGTTACGGGATTGGCATGAACATGGGCGGGACCTTCCGAACGGACGGTGTCGACATCGACTTGGACTCGTTCATCCAGGGTGTCAAGGACGGCTTGCAGGGGCAGAAGCCTAAGTTCACGGAACCACAACTCCGCGCGGCTTTCGAAGCTTTTCAGGCCGACATGCAGGCCAAATCCGAGGCGCGGGCGAAGGCCCAGGGCGCGAAGAACCAACGCGAAGGTCAAACCTTCCTGGCCGCGAACAGGACCAAGGCCGGCGTGAAGACCACGAAGAGCGGTCTGCAGTATCAGGTGGTCCGTGCGGGTACGGGAGCAACGCCCAAAGCCACCGATACGGTCAAAGTGCATTACGAAGGGTTCCTGGTCGACGGCACGGTCTTCGACAGTTCGGTCAAACGCAAAGAGCCGGCCGTGTTGCAGGTCGACGGCGTGATTCCCGGCTGGACCGAAGCGTTGCAGATGATGAAGACCGGTGAGAAGTGGCGGTTGTTCGTCCCGGCGGAACTGGCCTACGGCGCCGACGGCGCGGGAAACGCGATCGGCCCCAACGCCACGTTGATCTTCGACGTGGAACTGCTGGGGGTGGAACCGCCGACGAAAGCGGCCCCGCCGGATCCCAGCGTGCCGAAGTAGCGGAAGGTCGCTCGGGTCACGAGGCTCTGCCCCGTAAGGCGAGCGGCAGGAAATAACTTACCCGTAGGGCGGCCTTTCCAGGCCGATCGGGACGGTCTTGGAAGACCATCCTACATTAAGTTGGGTAAGTATTCCCTGCCGCTCGCCTAACCCACTGGACGCGAGGCTCCGCCTCGCAATGCCTTGATCATAATGTTACGCAAAACGCTAGCAGCAGGAGGTTAGGGTGGCTGGGGCAGAGTGCACCGAAGCCCCAGAAACCGGGGACTGGGGCTTCGCTTAGGCTCAGCCACCAGCCACCCGAATCATTGCCAGCACCGACAGCCGTGCGCAACATTACGATCAGGGCCGCCGACAAGGTAGTGCGTTGCCAGGCAGGCTGGTGCTTGGTGGGCGCAGCCCACCCTAGGCGAGCGGCAGGAAATAATTTGCCCGCAGGTCGGCCTTCCCGGGCCAATCGGGACGGACTGGGAAGACCATCCTACATTGAGTTGGGTAAGTTATTTCCTGTTGCCCACCCTACACCTTGTGCAAGCATCGTGGCCGACTTGATTCTTTCACAGCCTCGGAGCGTCGCATGCCTTCCGTCATCCAGGTTGTGACTACGACAGCCACTCAGTCGGACGCAGAGAAGATTGCGGCGGCGCTGGTCCAGCAACGGCTGGCAGCCTGCGTCCAGGTCAGTGGGCCGGTGCGTAGTTGCTACCGCTGGCAGGGCGCGATCGAGACGGCCGAGGAATGGCAGTGCACGATCAAGACCACGCAGGAAGCCTACGGGCACGTCGAACAGGCGATCCGCCAGCTGCATCCGTATGAAGTGCCGGAGATTCTGGCCCTGCCGATCGTGACCGGGAGCCAGAGCTACCTGGACTGGCTCACGCAGCAAGTGACCATTCCGCCTCCAAGCTGACAGTGTCCTCTCGGCGGCCGTGCGCGCGACGAAGAATCGTCTTCGCGGGGAGGGGCGAGGAAAGATCCGCGGCTGGTTTCCAGGTCCGGGTCGGCGGAGGTTCGTCGATAGGTCGTGTTCGTCGCGACTGGTTCACAGCAAATCCAACGGGTCCACATCCACGATCCACTGAATCTCGTCGACCGTTTTCAAAGCCTCGGTGGTTTGACGCACAATCCGCCGCATCAGGTCACGATCCTGGCCCTGCACCAGCGTGTGGAATCGGAACTTGCCCCGCAGTTTGGCCAACGGCGCTGGGGCCGGACCGAGAATCCGCACGTCCGCCTGCAGCCCGGTGGCGGCCTCGCGCAGCCGCTCAGCGACCTGTTCGGCAAAACGCTCCGTGCTGTCTTCCTGCGGCCCACGCACCACGATCCGGATCATGGCCGCGGCCGGCGGATAGCCATATTCCTTGCGAATCGGCAGTTCCTGATTGGCAAAGGCGACAAAGTCGTGCCGGATCGCCGCCTCGATCGCCGGATGTTCGGGACTGAAGGTCTGCACCAGCACCCGGCCGCCCTTGTCGCCGCGGCCCGTGCGGCCGGCGACTTGCGTCACTAACTGGAAGGTGCGTTCGGCAGCGCGGAAGTCCGGAAAATGCAGGGCCCCGTCCGCGTTGATCACGCCAACCAAGGTGACATTGGGGAAATCCAGCCCCTTAGCAATCATCTGCGTGCCGAACAGGATCTTGACTTCGCCCGACCGGAATCGCTCGAAGGCTTGCTCGTGGCTGCCGGGTTTTTGCATGCTGTCCGAATCCATCCGCAAGCACCCGGCCTGCGGGAATCGCTCACCGATTTCCTGCTCCAACCGCTGGGTACCCAAGCCGGCGTAGCGAATGCCTGCGAAGCGGCACTCCGGGCAGATCTCCGGCGGCTGGATGGTGTAATCACAGTAGTGGCAGATGGCTTTGTTGTCCTGGCGGTGATGCGTCAACGCGATATCGCAGTTCTGGCAACGGACCACGTGTCCGCAGGCCGGGCACTGGATGCTGGTCGAGTAGCCGCGTCGATTCAGCAGCAAGATCACTTGCCCGCCCTCCCGCAGCGACTCGTCAATCGCTTGCCGCAGTTGGCGACTGATTGCACCCCGACCGCCGTGGCTTTGAAACTCGGCCCGCAGGTCGATCGTCTCCACGGCCGGCAGCGGCCGATCCAGCACGCGTTTGGGCAACTCGACCAACCGGAACTCACCGGTCAGCGCTCGTTGCCAACTCTCCAGTGACGGCGTGGCTGAACCGAGCACCAGTGGGATGTTTTCGGCGCGCGCCCGCTGCAACGCCACTTCACGAGCGTGGTAATGCGGCGCCGAGTCCTGCTTGAACGAGCCGTCATGTTCTTCGTCCAGCACGATCATGCCCAGGTGCGGTGTGGGGGCGAACACGGCGCTGCGGGCTCCGACGACCACCTGGATCTCGCCGCGGGCGATCCGTTGCCAATGCCAATGCCGCTCCACGTCGGACAAGTGGCTGTGCAGGACAGCCACGTGTTCGAAGCGCGAGCGAAACCGTTGCTTGGTCTGCGGCGTCAGGCTGATTTCCGGCACCAGCACGATGGCTTGGCGGCCAAAGCTGATCGTCTCTTCGATCGCGCGGATGTAAACTTCCGTCTTGCCGCTGCCCGTGACGCCATGCAGCAACACGGTCTCGTGCCGCGGGGCGTGCAACGCTGCGCCAATGACGTCCAACGCACGTTGCTGATCCGCATTCAGCGACAACTGCGTCTCGCGCCGTAGCGGTTGCTCCTCGACCTCCGCATGCTGTACCCGACGGACCTCGGCCCGCAGCAGATTCTTGGCCCGCAGCCCGTTGATTGGTAAGAACGAGCATTTCGCGGCTTGGGCCAGTTGCTGCGGCGTGAGCGGTTTCGGCGAGGCGGCCAGAAGCTTGAGCACTTGCGCCTGCTTGGGCGGAAGTTTCAGGTGCGTGAGCTTCGCCACCACGTGCGTCGGTACGCTCAGGAAAGTGACTTCGCGCGTGCCCGCTTGCCCGCGAACGCCGGCTGGCAAAACGGCTTCCAGCACCTGTCCCCAGGGGCACAGGTAATACTCGGACATCCACTGCGTAAGTCGCAGCATGGCGGGCGGCAACAACTCGCGTGAATCGACGGACGCCTGGACATCTTTCAACTGTCGGCTGCCGGCCTTCCGGTACTCCACACCCACGCAGTAGGCGGTCAGAAAACGGTTACCGCGACCCAAGGGCACACTCACCCGGCGGCCCGCGGTGACCTCCGTTCGTAGAGTCTCCGGGACTCGATAGTCGAACGGGCCGAACGGTGGCTCGGCAAACACGACGGTCGCCACGAGTTGCTCTTCGGCCTCGTCCAGTTCCCACTGCGGGGGTGTGGTCGAAAATAGATCCTGTTGTCGCTTATTCATCGTCTCGTGGAATTAGGCCAAATTGATTCACGCGGATATACGGGAGGGAGATTTGAGGGCAAGAAGATTGGTGACGGATGATGGGTCGTCACCTTGTCACTCCCGCCCTGCCGGTTACCATAGCAGACTGACGATTCCGAGGGCAGACGGCAGAGGCTGAAGCACGATGCGGTTGGGCATTTTTGGCGGTACTTTCGATCCGGTTCACTACGGGCACTTGCTGTTGGCGGAGCAATGCCGTGAACAGTGCCGGTTGGACCGTGTCTGGTTCGTTCCGGCAGCGGTTCCACCGCACAAGGCCGACCGCACGCTCACGCCGGCCACCAAGCGAATCGAGATGCTGAAACTGGCGATTGCGGGGCACGAGGCGTTCCAAGTCTCGACACTGGAAATCGAGCGGGGCGGTCTGAGCTACACGCTGGACACGCTGTTGGCCATCCGCAGTCAACAGCCCGACGCCGAGTTATTCTTCCTGATGGGCGCGGATTCGCTGCGAGATCTACCGACGTGGTGGGAACCAGCCAGGATCTGCCAATTGGCCACGCCGGTGGTCGTGCGTCGGCGCGGTGCGCCGGAGCCGAATCTCGGCGTACTGACGCCGCTGGTGTCGGCCGAACGACTGCAGGAAATCCGCGGCTGCCAGGTCCAGATGCCGGTCGTGGAGTTCAGCAGCACGGCGATTCGCCAAGCTGTGGCGGCGGGTTGTAGCTTCCGATATCAGACGCCGCGAGCCGTCGAGAAGTACCTGGAGACCCACGGACTCTACCGCCAGCCCTGAGTGGGGTCGGGTGTTCAGAAATTTATTCTTCGCCGGGCATGCGTTTCACGGATTGGATCGCCCAAGTGGTGGCTCATCGCCGTGCACTGCAAGCGACGATCGGGGACCTTTTGAAGTACCGCACCGAAGCCGTCGCACGCGGCTTGCAGGAGTGTATCGTCCACGGCACGACGACGCTCGGCGAGATTGCGACCCAACCCACCGTAGGGTACGACATCGCAAATCGTGGCCTCCTCATCCGCGACCGCGATCGCACCACGGTGTTTCTGGAGTTGATCGGGCTGTCAGAAAGCCGGATCGAGTCACTCGTGCAGTCGGCCCGCAAGCACTTGGCGACCGCCCAATCCGTGCGTGGCTGGAGGCCGGGCCTCAGCCCGCATGCGTCCTACACGGTCCACCCCAGGCTGCTCTCCCAGATCAGTCGGCTGTCGGCGGAGTCTGGAGTTCCCGTCGCAATGCATCTGGCGGAAAGCAGCGAGGAACTGGAACTGCTGACGTCTGCCGGCGGTCCGTTCGTGGAACTCTTGAAGAGTCTGGAGGCATGGGACCCCACCGCCATCCCGCTTGGCATCCGGCCGCTGGCCTATTTGGAACGGCTGGCCACAGCGTATCGAGTCCTGGTCATCCACGGCAATTATCTAAGCAGCGAGGAGATCAACTTCCTGGCGGCTCGCCGCGAACGCATGTCCGTTGTGTATTGCCCTCGGACCCACGCCTATTTCGCACACGACGACTATCCGTTGGGTGCACTGCTGGAGGCGGGAGCAAACGTGGCGTTGGGCACCGACTCCCGCGCGTCGAACCCGGACTTAAGCGTCCTGGCCGAGCTGCGTCACGCCTACTTCGCCCACCCGGAAATCCCCGCCGCTGCGATTTTGCGTCTGGGCACAGAAAATGGGGCACGGGCGTTGGGACTGGATAACGAAACCGGGAGCCTCGCGGTCGGGAAGCTGGCCGATCTGACCGTCGTGCCGTTGCCGGACGCAGAAACGAGCGACCCGCACGAGCTGGTATTCGCAGCCATTACGCCGGTTGTCATGACGTATCGATGTGGCAGCCTGATTGATGACTTACGCCGACAGCGGTAGAATCCCCTGGATGACTAAGGTTGCGGCCCAGGCCGCCTGGGAAACTGTGGTCCATGTACGAAATCACACCGCACCATGAATTCTTCGTCGGGATCGACTCCGACGGTTGTACGTTCGACACCATGGAATTGAAGCACAAGGAGTGCTTCATCCCAAACACGATCAACTGCTATGGCCTGCAAGCGGTCAGCAAGTACGCGCGCGAGGCGGCCGAGTTCGTGAACCTGTACTCCAAGAGCCGCGGGATCAATCGCTTTCCGGCCCTGATCGAGGTCCTGGAGTGGCTGCAGAAACGGCCCGAAGTCCGGAATCGCAGCGTCCAGGTCAAAGTCCCGGCGGCAGTTGTGAAGTGGCTGGCGGAGGAAAGGCAACTCGGCGATCCGGCCCTGCAGGCCAAGGTCGCCGCCACCGGCGACCCCGAACTGCAGCAGTGCCTGGAATGGTCCGAGGCGATCAATGCCACGGTGGCCAAGATCGTGCGCGACGTGCCGCCGTTTCCCTTCGTACGTGAGAGTCTGGAAAAACTGAGCGGCCAAGCCGACATGGTCGTCTGCTCGGCCACGCCCACGGTGGCGCTGCAGGCCGAATGGAAAGAGCACGGCATCGACAAGTATGTCGAGGCGATCTGCGGGCAGGAGGTCGGCACCAAGAAAGATATCCTGACCAACGCCGCCAAGTACGCAGTCCAACATTCCCTGATGATCGGCGACGCGCCCGGCGACTACTCGGCGGCCCAAGCCAACAAGTGCCTGTTCTTCCCCATCAATCCCGGGGCGGAGGACGCGAGTTGGCAGCGATTCTACGAGGACGGTATCGACCGCTTCCTGAACGGAACCTTCGTCGGCGTGTACCAGCAGGAACTGTTGGTTGAGTTCGCCAACTACTTGCCCCAACGCCCGCCCTGGCCGGTCGTGGAGGATGACCGGGTGACAAGGTGACGGCCGAGTCATCTGTCCCCCTGACCCCTGACCCCTGACCCCCTGACCCCTGACCCCTGACCCCTGACCCCCTGACCCCTGACCCCCTGACCCCTGACCCCCTGACCCCTGACCCCTGACAACTGACAACTGACAACTGACAACTGACAACTGACAACAAAAGGAACCAACCATGAGCAACTGCGATTTCGGCCTGATCGGCCTGGACGTAATGGGCAGCAACCTGGCTTTGAATGTTGAAAGCCGCGGCTACCGCGTGGCGGTCAACAACCGCACGACGGAAAAAATGGAGAACTTCCTCGCAGGCCCGGCCGCGGGCAAGAACTTCGTCGGCTGCAAGACCCTCGAAGAACTCGTCCAGAACCTTGCCGCGCCGCGCAAGGTCATGTTGATGGTCAAAGCCGGCCCGGCGGTCGACGGCCTGATCGACCAGCTGATCCCGCTGCTGTCGCCGGGCGACGTGATCATCGACGGCGGCAACACGCGGTTTGATGAGACCGAACGCCGAACCAAGTCTGTTGAGTCGAAGGGCCTGCTGTTCATCGGCACCGGCGTGTCGGGTGGCGAAGAGGGTGCGCTCAAGGGTCCCAGCATGATGCCCGGCGGCAGTCCCGACGCGTGGCCGCTGGTGAAGCCGATCTTCCAAGCGATCTCGGCCAAGGTTGGTCCGTACGGCGACATTCCCTGCTGCGAGTGGGTCGGACCGCGCGGCGCCGGGCACTATGTCAAGATGGTGCACAACGGCATCGAGTACGGCGACATGCAGTTGATCTGCGAGGCCTACGCCATGTTGAAGGGCGTGTTGGAGCTGACCAACGACGAGCTGTACAACGTGTTCGCCGAATGGAACAAGGGCGAGTTGCAGAGCTACCTGATCGAGATCACCCGCGACATCTTTAGCGTTCGGGAACCCGAGACCGGCGAGGCCGTGGTGGACAAGATCCTGGACACGGCCGGGTCGAAGGGCACGGGCATGTGGATGAGCCAATTGGCGTTGGATTTGGGCGTTCCCAGCACGCTGGTCACCGCCGCGGTTTACGCGCGCTATCTATCGACGCTCAAGGCAGATCGCGTGCGGGCCAGCGCGGTGCTGAAAGGTCCGACCGCCAAGCCGAGAATCAAGAACAAGGAGAAGTTCATCGAGCAGGTTCGGCAGGCGCTGTACGCCTCGAAGATCTGCAGCTATGCCCAGGGCTTTGTACAGTTGCAGGCCGCCGCCAAGACGCACAACTGGCCGCTGGATTACGGGGCTTGCGCGATGCTTTGGCGCGGCGGGTGCATCATCCGAGCCCAGTTCCTGGACCGCATCAAGGAGGCCTTCAAGAAGAATCCGAACTTGGAGAATCTACTGTTGCACAAGTACTTCACCAGCGCCGTGCGCAAGGCCCAGAGCTCGTGGCGGACCGTGGTGATGACGGCCACCAAGTTCGGCATTCCGGTGCCTGCGTTCAGCACCGCGCTGGCCTACTACGACGGCTACCGCAGCGAGCGATTACCCGCCAACCTGCTGCAGGCCCAACGCGACTACTTCGGCGCCCACAAGTACCAGCGGCTGGACAAAGGCGAGGAGTTCTTCCACACCGACTGGCTCCGCGAACGCAAGCAGCCGGAGTAACGGTGGGCAGGCTGATCCACCGTGTTGTTCCGGCCGATTTCGACCCACTCGTGCCGGTAGCAACGCAGGCCGAAATAACTTCCCGGATGTCCGGCGGGGCACGGGGCACGGGTTCGGGAGTCGTTTTCAGTCAAGAGC
>JAPLNJ010000370.1 GCA_026692885.1 Planctomycetota bacterium
TGGTTGCATATTCGCCAGTAGTCCGGGCGGTGATCGTCCCAAGGGCGATTGCCCACCGCGGGGGCGTCGCCTGCAATCGCCAAAACGTGGTTGTCCGCCCGAACCGCAGACAGAAAACCCGGCCGCAGTTCGTTGAACCGCAAAGCCCCCTCGACTTGCTGATATACACCCGTGAACCAATGGGCGAATTCGTGTAGGACAATGCCGAACAACCGGCCAAAGCGAACACCCCCAAACTTTGGCAAATCGAAAACTGCGGTAGGCCGGATCGGTCCGCCGGTTGCATGGTGCCGAACCGCAAGCCAGGTGGAGCATACGGCCAGCGTATCGTCGGCAAGCCACAGCTCCGGGGCCTCGCAAGTGCAAAGCAGGTTCGCCCCCGCGAGTCCAACCGGATCGACAACGGCCAGGAGCTCCGCAGAACGCCTTGCCCAGTCGGTTAGCTCACCCGTCGCGTGTTGACAGCCGTTCACGGTGAACCCCTTTCCACGTCACTTACGAACAACCCGACCCGGCCGCAACGTCATGCCGCCAGCGTCCGGCCGCGCGTCGCGAGCGGTCGCAAGCAACACCGAATCGCCCCGGATGACCTGGCGGATGGTGGGGGCGTCAGACTGGAGAAACCATCTTTGCCCATGCTCATCCACTTCGCTGGAAATTGACCCGGCCACGGCTTCCCGCAGAACTTCCAATTCGGTAACGCCGATCAGTTCCGCAATGCTACGTGCCCCCATGCGGACAACGTGAGGGCGCCTGGTCTCGGCACCGTCAGTTGTGGCAGGAATACGGACGGTCACGACTTCGCCGACTCGGCTTTGAGCTTCGTTTGTGAACATAGTGCGCATTCCTTTCGCCTTAGAGTTAAGATTCCAGTTCCTTGCCCTTGCACGCTGGGCACCCTTCCGTCATCACTTTCGCATGATCTTGCGGCAGCTCGCCCTTGATCCACTTCCGGCCCCGCCGATACCGTCCGCACTCGCAGACAACGAGAATCCGCAGTTCGTCCTGTGCAAGCCGTTCGACTTCCTGCTGTCGCCGGTATGCGGCCTGCTGTCGCAAACTTTCCGCGGATTCATCGAACCGGACGCTTTCAGCCAGGCTTCGCAGGTCGTCCAGAAACATCCCAACCAACTGGACGAAAGCAGCTTCGCCGTACTTCCGTCGCAAGTCCGCCAACCGGGTAATGATCGTCCCCGCCTGCCCGTCGCTAAATGCGTGGAACTGATCGGCGATCGTCCGCAGGATCTCGAAGTCCTCATCGGTCAGTTCGCCGGCTTTCGTCGGCAGTCGGCCCGCGGCCCACTTCGCAACGTCGCGAGCGTTGTACGAACCGTCGGCAGCACGCGGTAGGCCGACGGCATCACGCAGGATTCGTTTGGAAACGCCAGCCAGGTGGGCAGACGCCCCCGGTGACAAACGCCCCAAGATTTCGATTTCATCAACTTCTGTCGATTTCGTCTTGGCCACGGTTAATTCCTTCTGTTGTCGCGTTGTTGTTGGGGGGGTTCCCTGCTGAACCGTATCAAAATGAGAATGGTATGCGTAAAAAAATCGGGCGGTGAGGATCCTTTCGGATACCGTGCCCCCTCCGGGAAGAACCTAGAGGGGGGCCTACCCCTTACCCTCTCACGTTCTCTAGGATTGCGCTGGCCGCGTTCTGGCCGATGTGTGGCCCTGCGTTCACAATGTCCGCCCGCACACTGCTACGCGAAGCCACAATTGCAGTGGCAGGGTGGTTTGCCGCTGGCGACTCGGCACCCTCAAAAGCAATCCTTGCGTCAGCTTCGAAGCGATTATCGGCGGTCGCTACGGGACGTCGCTTGATTGCCCGTGTCAGCGATTGGTCAAACGTCAATCCGTCCTGACCGTCCAACCAGATGTGGAACAATGCCATCTCGCGATTGAAGTTTCGTTGTCGTTCTACTTTGGTTGTCATCGCCCTACCCCTCGGTTATTTGTTTTGTTGTTCGCCGTCCAGGATGATGGTGTGCTTGTGTTCTTCCATCCCGGACAACTCGCGGTGATCTTCTTTCGGTCGGACCAGTCGGGTTAGTCGGTCGGACGGACAACCCCTTTAGTAAAAGGGGGTTGTCCGACCGACTAACCGTATCCCGGACTGATGCCGGATTAGTCCGGGATTGTCCGGGATAGTCCGGCATCAGTTCTCGATTATTCTGTAACCAACCTCCTTGCGTTTATATTTCGTGATCTCGACTTGTTCGGCGCGTTGTTCGCCAACCAAAGTTCGAATAGCATCAGCCGCCCGTGTCCCTGACAGACCAGCTAGACCACGCAGCGCCGTCATGGTGTCACCCGTGGAGCAGCGCCTCAGGGCTTCCAACATCTTGCGGCAATCGTCGGTGTGCTTCTGGCTGGCTTGTTCTGCCCTACGGCTCTCAGCGGCCTGCTTGGCCTCGCTACGGGCTTCGTCTGCGTTCTGTAGAACAACGTCCCACCGTCTACCGCCCGAATCGGTGCGAAGTCCTTCTTGGACGTCCAGGGCGGATAGCGATTGATGCCCCAGACTTCCGCCGATCGAAACCCACAACTTGTGCTCACCCGTACCGGGGACATATTTTTCGCGACGCGCGAGAAGTATCCAGCTTCGGACAAACTCAGCGAATCCAGACCATGAAGCATCGGACAACTCAGGCGGCTCGTAACTGATTGACGCCTTCTTGGTGTGATGTAACAGCATCAACGTCGCCCCGGCCTCTCGGCAAAGAATGCTGATGTCCCGCAACAGCTCACCTTGGGCGAAGACGTTTCCCGCGTTGTCACCGGGGATGCACAAGTAGGCGCAATCGAACGCAACAAACTCGACACCCTCGCCCCGGATAACCCTGTCGAGTTCGATCAGGTGTAGCGGGTTGTCGAAGCGAGGTAGGTTTTCCGACCATAGAAGGTGATCCAGCGATTCAAGGGCCACGCCCTTGGACGCACAGATTCTCTTGGCGATTTCCTGCGTTGAACCCATGCCGCTCTCGCCGTTCAAGTCCAAACACCGGGCTTGACGCAACACCGGGAACCGTCCAAGGAACAATGCACCCGGTCCTATCGCCAAACTGATCAGCGCGTCGGCCTTGATTGTGGTCTTGAGCGATTTCTGAGGCGCGAATAAGCCGGAATCTTGGGCAACTGGCAAGACGTTTTCAATGAAGTATTCCGCTTGAAAATCGCCCGTCGCCAGATCGTGAGAAGTGACAATGTTGATTCGAAAGGACCGCTCAGCAGTAGAGCCCCCAGTAGCCAGTGGTTGACCGTCCAGGAACAAATCCTTCTTGCCGATTTCCTTGGTTGCCTCGACACACTCAGGCGGTGGCGATCGAAAATGGACCAAGCACCTATCACCACGATCTTCTACAACGTCGCCGACGTTGTGCGGCAATCGGTCGCGTGCCTCGACAACGGCCCCCACGGGCGCGGCTCGGTAGGTGATCGGCGCGGAGGCCGGATTGCCGTTCCCACCTGGTTGGCTCGCCACAGCGTTCAGGTCGATCGGCAGGACGGCACTTGCCAAGCTTTCAATCTCGCCCCGGATTCTGTTGTTGATGGCGGTCGTCATGCTGCAACGTCCTTCCTTGCGAGAACAAAATCGGCGGCGTCGCCTTTGGCTGGCAGTCCGGGTAGGCGAACAACTCGCACCGTCGGCGCGGGAACAAGCGTCCGCAGAATTCCGACCACGGCTTGCAAGTACCGTTCGCCGGCTTCGTCGTTGTCGGGCATGATGACGACTTGACGCCCGGCCAGTAGTGACCAGTCCGTCTTGCGGGCCGACTTGGACCCGTTGGCCGATGTCGTCGCCGTCAATCCCAACTGCCAGAGCTCTTCGGCCGCCTTCTCGCCTTCGACCACATAGACGGGCGTCGCCATGTCGGCCCGCAGAATGCCCGGTAGGCGATAGAGCGGGCGGGGCTCTGGCATCCCGCCGCAAGTCCAACGGCTTCCGGCCAAAGACACTGGCCTGATTTCCTTGGACCCGTCCGGCATGTTCCAACGGAGCACAAACCCAACACACTGGCCGTTGGCGTCCAGATACTCCCAGAGGGTGTCATGCAAACGCTCGCCCAACATCCGGGCATAGACTGCCATCGCATCGGCAGCGGTGGCGTAGGTTCGGACCCGCTTCTTACCGTCGGTGGCCCGCTGTCGATCGGCGGGCGGTGGGCAGGGTAGATACCATCCTGCGTTACCGTTGCCCGTCCCTGCCGATGTGCCAACCGTCGCCGGCTTCGTCCTGGTTGGCGTATCGCCGTTGGTGTCGATCCCCAGCAACCCGGCCACGTCAGCTACGACTTGCGGAAATGTCCGTCCGGTCAACCACTGCAAAGCGGCGAACCCGTCGCCGTTGTTGTGGTCAAAGCATTTGTTGCAGTACAGGGCGCCGGCCGACTCATCGACCATGCGAAAGCGATCAGTCCCACCGCACCGCGGGCATGGATGATGCTGGCCGTCCAGGATTTCGGAGGACAGCCCGGCCAGTTTGCCGAATTTCTCCCGCCAACATCCGCGAGCGGCTTCCTTGATTGTTTGCGCGTCGTGCCGTACCATGTCGTTGTCGATCCTTTTTGCCCCGTGCGGTCTGGCAACCGTGCGGGGCTTTTTCGTGCTTAGAAGAACTGGATTGTGTCCGGGTCGGGTTTTCGTCGCCGACGGATCGGCACCACGGGAGCTTGCGATTGCCGACGGAGAAGGAACGCTTCCAGGTCGGTGCGACGAATTCGCCAACGCGGTTTGCCGCCGACGTGCTCGGCGATGTTGCAGGCGGTCAGTTCGCCACTGCGGATCCATGCGGCAATTTTGGATTCTCGGATTGCCAACTCACGGGCAATCTGCGGCGGTGTCAGCCAGGCGGGCGGGGTGGGTGTGCGAATAGTCATCGGCTGGCCTCCGTCTGCGGCTGGCGATCAGACGGCTGCTTACTGTCTTGCCGCCTCAACAATCCCATCAAAGAATCCTGCCTTGATCTCACGTCGTCCGCTGCCCGCAGCATCCGAGACGTTGCGAGCAACAACGCAATCTGACTGTCTCGGATTTCGTCGCGTTCGTCTGTGCTCATTAGTCGGCCTCCGTTTTTGCGTCCGTTTAACCAACGGTGGCCGCGTAAGTAAAACCGTAAGCTGGCCGCTCGGATTTCCTTGCCCAAGAACGAAAGAACCCCCGCTTTCACAAGGGAAAGCGGGGGTCAGGATTTTTCGGCTTTTTCTTTTGACCGTAAGCAGGTCGTAAGCAAACGTAAGCGGTTTGGCTACTTGCCGCCGACGTAGTTCTTTCTCTCAACCGTCCAGAATTTCCACTGCCGGACCGCAGCGTCCGAACAACGCAGGAACTCGGCCCAGAAGGACGCCGGTTTGCTCCAGTACCGATGGTCGATTCTGCAGACTCGCCTAGCCCGGTCTTCACGCCCGATTGTTTCATCGCCCAAGGTGCGGAGGATCTCCCCCGCGTTACTGTCGAGTACGGCCCCCTCGATTTTGGCGAACAATTCAGACGGACCGTTTACCACGGCCACAGCTTCCGACATCGCCCTGTCCTGCGTTGTTCCAATCGCGACGGTTGCAGCTTTGAGGCTTTCCAGTCTGCCACGCCAATTTGGAATTCCAAACATTGGGAATCGCTCGTTTCCAAACAAGTACCGTCCGACAAGCCCGGTGTTACCCTTTGGTACATAGGAGGATCCTTCTGTCAGTTTCGGAACCCGAAATGCAACATTCCCCTGTAGTCCAAGCTTTACGGCCAGCCCGTGCACTTTGCCATCCATGACAATGAACCGTTCCCATTCGTCGGCCGTCGCCACGCGCATTTCGCAGTACGGGCTACGAGTCTCCGCTGCCCAACCCTCGACAAGTGACACAAGATCGGTGATGGCCTCGACAAGTCGCAGAGAATCGCCGGACATGACACGCCCTCCTGGTTGGCGTTCCTGATGGTGAGAAAATGCGGGGCGAACCGGTCAGGAAGTCCGGCTTTCGGGAGCTAACCTAGCCCCGCTGGTATTCAATTGTGCACTTCACGCGGTTTCGGTCAACGGGGTGTCACCATCCTGGCTGGCCAGCTCGGCGAACAACCAGCCACGAACATGCTCAGCCACGGCCCGCAAGCGATCGTCGCCGATTCTCTCGCGGTATCGGCTCGCCATGTCGTCTCGTTGGTGGCCCATGATGATGTCGATGGCTGGAAAGTCGCCACACTCATCGGCCACGGTGCGGAGTGTATGCCTTAGAGCGTAGAACCCCAAGCCCGGCCGCTTCAATCCCAGCCGATTCAGCAGCTTCACGAACTCTTTCGCTATGGCATCATCGGGGGTGGCCCCGCTATTCTCGTCTTTGACGTAGCTCTTGACCCATCGGGCACCGAACGCGGTCAGGAACGCCAGCCCGTCGTCTGCCGAATCCTTTGGGTCAGACCGGGCGTTGATGGCATCGCGAACCGCTGCGACGGTTTCCGGCCACAGCTTGGCCCGTCGCGGAACTCCCGTTTTCGGCCGCGGGAAGGTGACCCACCCGGCCCCTAAGTCGATGGCCAATTGCGGCAGACTGGAAACATCACTAGCACCAAACCCGCAGTTTACCCCCAGCAGCACGAACGCCCGCATCGGTGTCTTGGTGGCGTTGATGATGGCCCGCAGTTCGGCCGCCTCGAACATGCGCAGCCCCTTGGTGGCCCGTGTCTGCCGCAGCGTCTTGCGGCTCGGCTTGTTGAAGCTTTGACCGTAGCGGGGCGGGTGATCGACTAGCCCTTGGTCGTAGGCATACTTGAAGAGCATACGGGCAACGGTGATCTCATTGGACACGGCCACGGGACCACGGCCAGTGGCGAACGTCGCCCGTAGTTGTTCGAAGTCGCTGGCCGCCAAGTCGGAAACGAGACGGAACTTTCCGAACGCTGATATGACGATTTCGCACGTTGCCCGGTATTGGTGGAAGGTGCGGGGGGATAATTCGTCGCAGGTGACCAATCGCGTTTTGCTGGTCAGGAACTTGTTCGCCAAGTCGCCGACGGTCAATCCGTCGCCTTTGACTCGCGGAATTCTGCCGGCCAGCAAGTCGTCTTTCGTGTCGAGCCATTTCGCCAACGCGGCTTGGCCGCTCTCGTCACCTGCGATCTTGCCGAAGTAATGGAGCTTGGCCACGCCTCGGACCGTCAGCTTCTTGCACCAGTAGCCGCGGGGATGCCGGGTTAGGGGGAAGTCGGCGGGAGCTTTCTTCGCACGGCGGGTTGGGGTAGGATTGCCCATGCTGTCACCTCCGGTAGTGGTTGTATTTGTACAACCGGGTTTCGTGACGGTCGCCTCGCGGGTTGCACCCCGCGAGGCATTTTCTTACGCTTTCAGTATAGAGGTTGTACAAAAGGTTGTACAGATAGCACGGGAAAGACCCGACAGCACGGCCAAGAAACAAAAAAAGCCCGGAAAAACCGGGCTTTCTTGAGGGGTGGCTGGAGGGGCTCGAACCCTCGACCCTCAGAGCCACAATCTGATGCTCTAGCCAACTGAGCTACAGCCACCGTGCGGGAAGACAGCTAGTTTAGTGTTCGCCGCCGAACTGTCAACGAGTGGACGAAGTCCTCAGTCGTTTTGGTGCCGAAAGGCGTCCCGTTCGCGGCGGGTGGCCTCCAGGTCGAACATCAAGTACTTCATGTCCAGCCGCAGCTGGCTGAGTGCCTCTTGGACCAACTGCACAATGCGGAGCCGTCGTTTGGTGCTTTCAACGACACGGTCGAGAAGCGGAGCGACCTGCTGTCGATGTTCCGCCGGCAGGTGGGCGACCGCTTCGATCAACTCAGCCACGTCTCGCGGCAGTTCTTCCGCGCGGTGAAATAGTTCAGAAGAGTCAAGCATCGTGTTTGCCTTTCCACCCACCGTCTTTTCCGTTACTTCGGTCACAGGCAGAGTCGAGTGCAAGCAGTTCCTGTGCCAGCGTTTTGCTGCCAGCGGCCACTTGCTGTAACTCAATTCCTGTCAGAGGTTTAGCGATATACGGTGGCGGATTGGACGCCGTATCGTGTGGCGAAAAAGCGACACACTTGCTCTTCCGGAAGTTCGCAAATCCTGTTACAAGCCAGCTTTACGTCGAGATTCCGCGGGAATCGGAAGGTGTCTTTCCGACAACAATTGGTCTCCGTCGAAAGCTGCCGATTGTCATCACGCTTCCAAAACACAACGCGGTGGCATCTGAACGGTCCGGTCGCCTCTGTCCGGTCCGTCGGCAGTTGGTTCGCGCTCCTTGGTTGGCTCGCTTTCTCGAGCGAGACGCCAGCCGTAGCAGACTTTCAAGAGTCATTCGAATCTGGGGAGGTCGCTTGGCGTCTGGCGGATGCTGACGCCGGCTATCGGCTCGTAAGCCATCAGCGAGTCGCCCAGGGAGCTCACACCGGGCAGGGCTGTGAGTACCTGCAGGTGGCCGCCACGGCCGGAACCTTCATCCACCTGACGTACGAGATCCCACGGTCTCGCGTCATCGCCGAACTAAACTCGCGGGTCTGGGTCAAAGCGGATCGATCGGGCTTGCAATTCATGGCTCGCCTGGTGCTGCCACGGACCGCCGACCCGCGGACGGGTGCGCCGATCGCCGCCCTGCTCCGAGGCGACATCTACAATCGCGTCGGCTCCTGGCAACAACTGTCGATCCCGCAGATCGATCAACTGCTCGGTCGCCAAGTCCGCGTGCTGCGGTCTCAGTTCGGCTCAGAGATCGACGCTCGCGAAGCGTTTGTGGACTTGGTGGTACTCAACGTCTACGGCGGCATCGGCGTCACCAACGTCTGGATCGACGACTTGGAGATCAGTGGTCAAGTGCCGCAGACTGCCTTCGCCACGCAGTCGGTTTCGCCTGGTGAGGTGGCCGGGCCGCAGGCCCGCCCCGACTACAACGTCGGCGGCAAACTGCCGCGTAGCCGCGAGTCGGTCCGACTGCAAGGGACTGTGCTGGTGGCCAGCGGGCGTCCGCTGTTCGTGCGCGCCGTCGAGTACAACGCCGAACCTTGGGAGTGGCTGAAGTCTTTGGGCGTCAATGCGGTGAAGTTGAAGGCCCCCGCCACCGCGGTCCAGTTGCAGGAGGCCAATCGTCTGGGACTCTGGCTGATCGCCCCGGCCCCCAACGAGCTCGTGATCACGCCCGCCTACGAGGCGGTACTGGCCTGGGACTTGGGGTCTCGACTGAAGGAGGACCGTCTGGAGGCGACTCGCCAGTGGAGTGGCCAGGTGCGTCGTGCCGACCCGCTTCCCGATCGACCGCTGCTGTGCGGGGCCGAGGAGCGTCTGTGGGGCTACAGTCGCTTCGCGAATCTACTACTGGTGCCTCCGCCGCCCCTGGGTGGCGGCGTGTCACCGGCGGACTTCGGCGCAACGGTGCGGCAGCGACCGGCGCTGGCTCGACCGGGCACGCCGTTGTGGGCAGCAATTCCCACAGAGCCAGATCCCGCCCTGGTCGAGCAGTGGTCGGCGTTTGGCCTGGAATCGCCGCTCTCCATGTCCGTAGAACCTGAACAGATCAGCTTGCTGACGTACCACGCACTCGCCTCTGGCGCCCGCGGCCTGGTCTTTACTTCCCGGTCGCCGCTGGACCGCCAGGATGCCGACACCATTCTGCGGGCACGTACGCTGAAGCGGCTCAACCTGGAACTCGAATTCCTCGAACCGTGGGCGGCCGGCGGCGCCAGTTCGGCGGACATCGAGTCCGGTGAGGCCAATTTCCGGATCGGCACCTTGCAGACCGAACGGGCCCAATTGCTGATCATCCTCTCGCAAACATCGGGGCAACAATTCACCGTCGGCCCCGTGACGGATAAGACTCTGTCGTTGGTGGTCCCCAGCATGGTCAACTCGCCGCACGTCTACCGGATCACGACGGCCGGTCTGCGAACGCTGACGCATCGGCGCGTTCCGGGCGGCATCCGGATTGCCCTGGAGGAGCCCGGGCTCGTGTCGCTGGTCGCCATCACGCAGGACCCCTTGGTGATCAATCATCTGGGCCGCGTCCTGACGAGCAACAAAGCGGAGCTCGCCAAATTGGGACATGAAGTCGCGTCAGGCGAACTGCAATTGGTGGAGCAGATTCATGCGCGTCTGGCCGGTGACGGGCAGGAGCCGCGCGCCGTGAGCGATTGGCTGGCCCAGGCCCGTTCGAATCTCAGGCATTGCGAATTGCTTTTGGGAGCCAGTGATTACTCCTCGGCGTCCGCCTACGCAGAACGGGCGGTGGACAGCCTGAGCCGCGTCCGGCGATACCATTGGCAACAGGCCGTCCAGTCGTTTCCGTCGCCGGTCTCCAGTCCGTTCTGTGTGAGCTTTCCGGCCTTGCCGTTGCACTGGCAGATGGCCCAGCGGCTACAGACTGCCCCCCACTGGGAACCCAATGCGCTGCCCGCGGGCGATTTCGAGAATTTGGAGCACCTGCGAGCGACGGGGTGGCAGAACGACAGCCTCAGTTCCGGCCCGGTGCGCACGCTGGTGGAAGTGGCCCAGCAGACGCCGCACGGAGGCCAGTCCGCACTGCGTTTGGTGGCCTGGGCGGCCGAACCGCAGACGCCGGTCCCGGTCGTAGAAACCCCGCCGATCAGGATTCGCTCAGGACCGGTTCGCGTACGAAGTGGGCAACTGGTGAGCTTCCGCGGCTGGGTGCGCGTGCCACAGCGTATCTCCGGCAGCCCGGACGGACTGCTGGTGTACGATTCGGTGTCAGGTCCGGCGCTGGCCGAACGCATCTCCGTGACGGAGGGCTGGCGCGAGTTCGTCCTCTACCGCGCCGTGCCGTACGGGGGCGACTTGTCGTTGGTCATCGCGCTGACGGGGCTAGGCGAGGCGTGGCTGGACGACGTGACGATCAGCCTGCACGAACCCCTGGCGAACCGCAGTTCTCAGGAACCTCTGGACCAGGCTAGGCGGCTGCCCCCGGTGTCGGATAGACTGCGCTAGTGGGGCGCACGTAGGGCGGTCGGGACCTCGCGGTCGCTCGGCCCAATCACCCCAGAACTTTCCTTGGAGTTGGCCGCAACGAAGACGGTGTGACGATGCAAAAATTTGATCTCGTACTGCCCACGATGGGCGGGGTGGTGGGGGCGGTCGTGTTCCTGCTGCTGATCGTCGTGGTGGTGATCACGATTCTGCGCCGGCGCCGGAGAAAGCAGGAACCCGCTGCACCCGATCTCCGCGTCGACGTCTCCAAGCTGCCGGCCCAAGGGCCGTCCATCGCAGGTCCGCGGTTGGAATTCTACGGCATTCCGGTCCGCTTAGCCGTGCTGGTGTTGGCTCCGGCGGGACGCGGCAGTTCCGTTCCGGACGGACGGAGCTTCGAGCAGGCTTTGGAATCACTGCTCCCCGGCTTGGTCGAAGTGGTCAAGGCCCATCGGCCGCTGATTCGCGGCTGGCCGTATCAGCTGAGCACCCAAGGCTTCGTGCACGCGTTTTTTGGGAACCTCGCGCTGCCAGGTGATCACGGCAAGGGCACGCCGTGGTGTGCGGCGGCCGGACGCTTCCAAGCCGGCGATCAGCAACTCTTAGCCGGCTTGATCTGCGTGGCCGACAAGCCGAATGCGTTGAGCCAAGTGACGATCCAACAGCTGGGACTGTGGCTGGACGTACTGCGGGTCAAAGGTGCCTCGTGACGACGCGGCAATTCCTAACCTGTACCCGGCCGCGTAGGTCAGGCTTTCCAGCCTGACGTTGGGGCAACAAAGTCAGGCTGGAAAGCCTGACCTACGGCCCGCTCTCGATGTGTTGGATCGCCGCGGCGGCGAGTTGTTTCACTGCTTGATCGGGGTCAGCCAGCAACTTCTTTAAGGCGTCCAGCGCCGGCTTCGCTGGCGGGCTGATCATACCCAACCCCAGCACCGCCCGACGCCGCACCTGAGGGTCGTGGGCCACGAGTTTCTCGATCAAAGCGGGGACGGCGGGAGCACCGATTTGCTGCAGGGCTTCGAGGGCCTTTTCGCGAACCGCGGGAGCCTTGTCTGCCAAAGCATCGGCGAGCTCGCCGACCGCCGTTGCCGCCGCAGGGCCGACCCTGCCCAAACGGGCCGCCGCCGTGCCGCGGACGTTGGCATCCGTGTCTTGTTTCAGCGAGTGCCGAAAGGCCGCCGCCGCAGCGTCGGGTTCAGCAACTCGGGCGATCGCCATCAGGCAGGCGGAACGCACCGCGGCCTCGTGGTCTTCCTTCGCCGCGCGCACCAACTCCGGCAGCAGCGGCCGCGCGTCGACCTCCAGGCCGCCCAACAGACGGGCAATCGCGGCGCGGTTGGCCTTGCCTTCCCGTTCGCCTCGCAACATGGTCGCCAATTGGGGTGCCGCTCCCAGCACTGCAGTAGGTGGGAACCTCGGCACGATCGACAACGCTATGTGGCGCACCGTAGCGTCTTCGTCAGCCAAGGCGGCGGTGAACGCCGAGACTATTTCCGCGTTGGATGCATCGAACCGCTCGATCAAATAAAACGCCGCACCGCGCCGCACCTGCGCCGCAGGATTCTTCATCAGCCCCAGCATGCGTGAAACCGACTCCGCCCCGCGTTCATCCAGTTGCTGCGCAGCTGCGTCCCGCGCGACCACGTCTTTCCCTGCCAAGGCCGCAGCCCAAGTCTGCCACGGATCGTCCGTCGAACCGCCCGGCTCACCGGTCTTGCTTACCGGCGGTATTGCATGGGACGGGGGCTCGGCTCCTAGGGCCGCCGACGAGTCCGACTCTGGCGGCGACGGCGTTCTGCCGGGTCTGGCAGTTGAGGCTGACTGAACTGAGTTCGCCGCCGCCTCGTCTATGATTCCCGTGGCGCCACTGGCCGCAACTCCGCCCTGCGCCCCGTTTGGGGCAACGGGCGGGCTAGCGCTCGTGTTGGACGACGGCCGTCCGTCGGGCTTTGTGGCGGGTTCCGCACAACCGAAGATGGCCAAGATCAAGCCGATGCTGAGGCACAGCCGTAGAATAGCTCCCTCGCCCCGGTATTCCTGGGAGATGTCTGGGGTGAGGGGCCGAAAGGCAAATGCCGAAACTATCTTTCGGCCGATGCCGAGGCAGCGAGTCGCGGTTTCCATAGCTGAACTCCTGTAGATATCAACTCAACAGGTCGATCGTCCCCGCCACGAACAGACCGCTGCTCACAATCGCATTCACGTGAAAGAACGCCCTATTGACGCGAGTCAGATCATCGGGTGTGACGAGCGAGTGTTCGTACAACAGGAGCAGGGCTACTGCCACCAGCGCCGCAGTGAAGATCCACCCTAGCCCGGGTGCCAGCGCCGGCAGCGCCCCCAAGATCACGACCATCCCCGCGTGGCACGCCGCGGCGTACCACAGGGCGCCCTGGAGCCCCAGCAACACGGGGACGCTGCGCAGTCCGGTACGCACGTCGAAGTCGACGTCCTGGCAAGCGTAGATGATGTCAAACCCGGAGACCCAGAGCAGGACGGCCAGCGCCAAGACCAGCGCCGGCAGCCCGTCCGAAGGCTGCCTCAACAACACTTCGCCGCGCAAGGCGACCCAGGCGCACAGCGGTGCCAACATCAGCGCCGCCCCCAGCCAGAAATGCGCCAGCGACGTGAATCGTTTGGCGTAGCTATAGCCAAACAAAAACGCCAACACTGGCAGGGAGCAGAGCACCGGCAGCCAATTGGGCAGGAAACACAACGTCCCGGCCACGAAGATGATCGACGAAATTACCGTGAACACGGCCACTTGCGAAGCCGAGAGGATGCCCGCCGGCAGATGGCGCCCGCAGGTCCGCGGGTTCTGTGCGTCCAGACGACGATCTGCGAGCCGGTTAAACGCCATCGCAGCACTGCGTGCGCCGACCATGCAGACCAGCAGGCCCAGCAAGTGCAGCCAACGAAAGCCGGCGCTGATGCCAGCGGGCGCCGGCGTCGTCCAGGCCATCACGGCCGCCAGCATCGCAAACGGCAGAGCAAACAGCGTGTGGCTGAACCGGATCATTTCCAGGAAGTTCTTTAGCGACTTAAACATTCGCCCCAGCGTTGCATGAGTGTATGTTCGATCCCCAATTGGTCCAGAATCCGCGCCACCACGAAATCGATCAAGTCCCCCATCGAGCGGACGCCGTGATACCAGCCGGGCATGGCGGGCAGCACGACCGCCCCCGCTTCGCACGCCCGCTGCATGTTGCTTAGCTGAATCACGGACAAAGGCGTCTCGCGCGGCATCAGGATCAGTTTCCGACGTTCCTTCAAGTGAACGTCGGCTGCCCGCTGGATCAAGTTATTGCTCGCCCCGTGTACCACCGCGCTCAACGTGCTGCCCGAACACGGACAGATCACCATGCCGCCCGTGCGGAACGAACCGCTGGCCATCGGCGCCTGATAATCCTGGTGCTGATAGTAGTGGAGCGTGCCGCGACGACTCGTGGAACCGGTGTCCAGGGCTTCCTGCAAGCCGTTCAAGATAGACGATACCGCTCGGTCGAACTCGGTCATCGGGCGGTCGGCGCAAATGGTTTCGCTGCGGGTGAGGCTGGCCGCCTGGAACTCCTTCAAGTTCACCAAGATCCCCAGTTCTTGCTTCAACAGCTCTTGGCCGGAGAGACTGATCGTCAGGTGCACTTCGCAACCGCTCGTCAGTAACACTTCCAGCAAGCGCAGTGCGTACACCACGCCGCTGGCACCCGTGATGGCCAGCACCAGAGGACGCTCTCTGCCTTCACTCACGGTGACGCTCCTTTCGTACCCACGTACAGGGTCGCGATGCCGAGCGTGAACGGGAAGAACTTCACATCGGTCAGGCCCGCCGTCCGCAGCTGTTCGGCCAATGCTTCGCCCGAGGGGAATTCGCCGACACTCTCCGGCAGGTAATGGTACGCATTTTCCTTGCTGCGCGCAACCCATTGACCGATTTTCGGCAGTAGCCTGCGGAAGTACCAGCCGTAGACGGACCGCAACGGCTGCCAGCGCGGCAGCGAGAACTCAAGCACGGCGACACGTCCACCGGGTGCACAGACGCGGACCATCTCGCGCAACCCACGCTGGGTATCCGACACGTTGCGCAAACCGAACGCCACGGAGACCACTTGAAAACAGTTATCTTCGAACGGCAACTGCTGCGTGTCGGCCTGGACAAACGTGAGCGGTCCGTCGAACCCTGCCTGACGTTTCTTCCGCTCGCCAATTTCCAGCATCTCCGGACAGAAGTCGGCGGCTACGATCGGCACCCTGCCGTGCGTCCAGCGGTAAAACGCAAAAGCCAGATCTCCCGTGCCCGTGCACACATCCAGAATCGGCAGGTCCGACTGCGGCTGTAGAATCCGCACCGTCCGCCATCGCCAGAAGTGGTCTGCGTTCAGGGACAGCACGTGGTTGAGCAAGTCGTATTTCGGAGCGATCTCGCCAAACATGCGTTGAACTCGCTCCGCAGATTTGTCGACGGGCATGCTTCTCCCCTGTCTGTTCCAGATTCAACACTTACGGCCTTACAGTATATGGTTTCCAGGTCTGTCGAGAAGCGCGGCATCTGTGGCGTCCCCTCTTGCACCACGCCACGCCGGCAATAAAGCTAGTGTTCCTTTAACGCGGCCCGCGGCCGCTACCAAGTAGGTCAGGCTTTCCAGCCTGACTCGAACGGAACATCAACCTGGTAAGGCTAACCTGCAACATGCACGCGACGTACGCGCATCCCACAGGTAAGGACTCTACTTTGCGTCTCAGTTCACCATCCGGCATTTGCTAATTCTCGGAGTTCTCTCATGGTGCGTCCCTCCTTGATCCTCTCCGTGCTCTCCGTCTCGATGTTCGGTTTCACGGCTACCAACCAGGCCGCCGCCCCTGATCCCAAGCAAGCCGCCGTTACCGATCTTCAGCAGGTCGACTCAGACTTCAAGTATCAAGGCGAATACTGGGGTTCGCTCTGGGATCCCTGCTGCGGCTGTGTGCCCGTCGGACTGCAGGTCGTCGCTCGCGGCAACGGCAAGTTTGAGGCAACCGAGTATCGCTGCGGTCTCCCCGGCGCGGGCTGGGACGGTGAAACAAAGCAGAAACTGTCAGGCACCGTGTCCCAGTCGGTGTTGGTATTGCGCGGAGAATCCATCGAAATCCTGGCCGACGGCGCCGGCGCCACGCTTTGCGACGGCGCGGGGAATCACCTCGGCCAGTTGCGGAAGATCGAGCGGATCAGTCCCACCCTGCACGCGGCGGCCCCGCCAGGAGCGATCGTGTTGTTTGACGGCTCGTCCACGGACCAACTGGTCGGCGGCAAGCTCACGCCCGCCGGCTTGCTGGAGGTCGGCCCCACAACGAAGACCCCGGTCGGCGATTTCCGTTTGCACGTCGAATTCCGCATTCCCTACATGCCGCACGCCGCCGGGCAAGGTCGCGGCAACAGCGGCGTGTATATCCAACAACGTTATGAAGTCCAGATTCTCGACTCCTTCGGCGCCGATGGCGTCAAGAACGATTGCGGCGCCGTCTATCAGCAAACGCCGCCCGACGTAAACATGTCGCTGCCGCCGCTGTCCTGGCAGACTTATGACCTGTGGTTCACCGCGGCGCGTTGGGACGCCGCTGGCAAGAAGACCGCCAACGCACGGATCACCCTCCTGC
>JAPLNJ010000371.1 GCA_026692885.1 Planctomycetota bacterium
AATCGGCTTGGCGCACCAGGTGCAGTCAAACGGGCAGCCGCGCGTGCTGACCATATTCACGCTGAAGTAGCCATGCGTACGCTGCCAGACTTCGCGATACCGCTCCACATCCACCAAATCCCAGGCTGGGAACGGAAACACGTCCGGGTGGCGTTCGGGCATGCGGCGGTGCCACCCGTCGGCGAGCACGTCGCCGTTGGCCGGCCGCGTGAGGAGGCCCTCGACCGAATGCAGCGGCCGTGGATCCCGGCCTGAGAGTACGCCCACCAACTCCGCCAAGCTGTGATCGGCCTCGCCGAGCAGCGCATACTGCACGCCGGAATCGAAGTAGAACTCCGGATGATCCGTCGCGTCCGAACCCGCGGTCACCACGTGCGCCCCGCGCAATTCCGCCATCTCGCTCATCACCGCCGTCGCCGCACGCGTATGGGTCAGACACATCTTATTGACGAAATTGAACTGATCTTCGTAGATGACGACGATCGATGGTTGATGCTCGTCGAGCAGCGCTTCGAATTCGTGTTCGCCAGCGGACAGCATGGCGTCGAAGAGGGCTACCGAGTAGCCGAGGCGCCGGAGCTGGCTTGCGGCGTAAAGCGTCCCCAGCGGGGGATAAGGCCGCATTTTCTCCAACTGCTTGGGATCCCGATGGATGAAAAACGCATGGGCCAGCAGCACATCCGTCATTATGAGGCACCCAATTTCGATCCGTCTCTGTGGGAGCAGCCTGGCACGCGGCGAGGAATATACCACAGCTCACGTCAAGCGTCAAACCTGCCAGCTAGCAACGCGGGCCGGACGGGTCGACCCATTTAGCCGCTGCTTGATCTTCACCCCGGTGCGGCTCGCCGCTACAATCCCCCGCCCAATCCCGCCTGCGTCGATGGAGATCACGAGCGATCGGGGTTGGCTAACGTGGGGAGTCACCGCGCCGTGGATGCGACTTCGGACTTCGTCGAGAGAGATCGTGTTGAGGTTTGGCGCAGCGATGGAAATATGCGCGCGCTCTGGCCCCACTTGCCCGCCTCGAGCATCCGACTCGCTCAGGCCCGCCTCGCGTCGGTTACCAAGTCAGTGCTCAACCCCTCCGCGACGACTCCCGTCATGGAGGTGGCAGACGCTGCCGAGTTGGCCGCCACGGGAGTGGCTGCGTTTCTTTGTGGCGTGGGACCGTTGCTGGGCTATTGGATCGAGCACGGACAGCTCCGCGCCCAGCAACCGGTGGCCCGGCTGCTGGCAGAGCACCTCCGGCAGGGGAGACTGCGAGCCGCGATGTTAGAGGAGCACCTGGTGCAATTGCTGCGCGATTTCCGCGGCCGCAACATCACGCCCATCGTGCTCAAGGGCATGGTCACCGCGCGGCGGTACTTTCCGGAACCGGGCACGCGTCCTGCTTCCGACATCGATCTGCTGATCGATCCGCACCAGCTTCCCGTCGCGAAACACGTCCTACGTCAGGCCGCTTTCGTCGAGCACAGCCGGTCCTGGAAGTCCACTACGTGGCTGCTGCCGGAAATGAGTGGAACGGTGCGGTCTCTGGAGCTGGATCACGCCGAGAACCCTTGGAGCGTCGATCTGCATACTTCGGTCGACTACCAATACTTTCGCGGAGTGTGGGCCAGGTTCGGCGAGCTCCCGTGGACCAACGTCGGCTTGGACGAAGTGGGCGGCCAAGAGCTGCACTGCTTGACGCAGCCTCTGTTGTCCGCCTACCTGGCACAGCACGCGTCCTTGCACATCAACCACCTGCGGCTAATACGCATCGTCGAACTTGTGGCAGTCCTGCGTCGAGACTTGGCCCGAGGGACCCTGGAGTGGGACGCGCTCTCGAGGCTGTTGACCCGCGCGAGTCTGTGGCGGTTTGTCTATCCCGCCCTGGAGTCGACGGAACGGCTGTCGCCCGGACTGCTCGATCCGAAGTTCAGGCGAAAGCTGCAGGCAGCGGCAACACCCTATTCCCGGCGGGTTGTCGAGCGGGCCGCGGCCAATGGGTGGGGCGGCTGGAGCAGCCACTGGTTGGACCGGGTGGAAGAAAAGCTGGCGTGGTCCCAAGGCCCCCGAGAGCTCGCGATGAACCTCCTGGAGTTGGTCTTGCCCTCCGGCGTTCCCGTGAGCCAAGTCCTGGCGGTGCACGCCAGACGGGTTCGGCTGCTAGCTCAGCAGGCCGCGTAGCCAACCGAGCGTTCCGGAATTTGCTTTCTGCTCGGCAGCGGAGCGCTCCGTCCGCGGCAGCACCAAGCCGGTGTACAACGCCTCGAAGCTCTCGGCTGTCCAATCCGCCGTATGGCGACCGGCCCATTGCCGAGCCTGACGCGACAGTCCCGACGCCAATGCCTGCGAGCTAAGAACCTGGACGATGCCGTCCGCCAACGCTGGGGGATCGCCAGGGGGAATCGCCCAGGCCGCGGACGGCGCCAGCTCGGCCAGGAGTCCCACCGCCGTGCCCACGATCGGTAGCCCTGCCGCGGCCGCCTCACAGACCGCCACACCCTGCGACTCGTGCCGCGAAGCCTGCACGTAGACCCTCGCCCGGGCACAGAATTCCGGCAGCCGATCGTAGGTCTGAAAACCGTGGAAATGGACGTGCTCGGCGACGCCGAGCGCGGCGGCCAACCCCTGGATTTCGCCGCCCAAGGTATCCTCACCGACCCAATCCAACTGCACGCTGGGAAACCGCTCGACAACCAGCCGCAAGGACCTTAGCAGCGTCTCCGGGTCTTTCACTCGGTTGATCGAGGAGACGGTCAACAGGCGCGGCTGCCCGGTGCTTCCTGGCGGATCGAGATCCCGGAACGAGTCCCCTTCGGGAAAGAGCGGGAGCCACGCCGCGTCCGGTCGGCGGCTCAGCAGGGGTTCGAGTGCGTACCGACTGCCCGCCGTGACGGCGCCGGCGGCGCGCAAGGCGAACTTCACATGCTGCCGCCGGCTCCAAGACAGCCCGCCCCCATAGCCAATCTCCGGGACGGCAACCAGCTCTCCGCCGCCGAGGCTGGCTACGACCGGCGCGCCCAGCCAGCGTCCGGCCAGGAGGGCGAGGCTACTGGTTTGTCCGAGCCAAAAGGCGTGGACCACGTCCGCCCGTGCCCGCTGGCGTGCCAAAACAACCCGCAGGCGCAAGGCCCGCCGAACGATGCTCCAGCCGGTGACTCCGGCGATCATTCCGAGATTGCAGATCCGGGCACCTGCAAGTTCGTACTCGGCCGACTGCGGCTCTTGAGCCAACGCTACCACCGTCACTTGATGGCGTTTCGCCAGGCGGCGGAGCAGCGCGATCAGGGCCGGAATGACAGCGTATCTACCCCCGCGGCCGACGCCGCCGGGAACGAACATGAGGATCTTCATCGCGGGCCTCGGCTCCCTGGGCCTGCCGAGCCGTTTTGCCGCGCGAGGCTGGGGCCGGGCGGATTGCGACCGAGGCAACTTGGCAGCGTCCGAGCCACCAGCGCAGCCACTTCGCGAGCGCCCGCCTCGTTGAAATGGCAGTCATCGTAGAAGAACGCTGCCTGGCCGTTCATCGATCGTAGGTCAATACAACTCACATCCAACTCCTCGCAAGTCACCCGCAGAACTTCGTTGTACCGCTGCATGCCTTCCTGCAGTCTGGCCACCGAGAGATAGCGTTGCTCGCTGCCCATTCTGCCGAACCACCCGAACCACAACCGGTCCAGGGCCTGAGGCGACAGATCGCGATCCCAGAGCGTAGGCTGCGTGAGGAACACCGGCACTGCGCCCTTGCGTCTTACCGCGTGGATCATGCCGGCGAGCCGCTGACGGTACTCGGCCAACCCCGGGGTGAGGTCCGGCATCCGCTCGACCACGGTTGCCCGCTGACGCTCTCGGCGGCGCAACACGCAGCCCTGGCCGGCAGCATCTTCGGCCAGGCCGCCCTGAACCCGTTCGCGCACGAAGCGGACCAAACTCAACATCATCGACCGAGTCCAGAGCGGGGCCGTCCCGTCCGCTGGAGCGACATACTCGGACTCGCCAGCGCACCGTCGCAGGTAGCGTGTCAGGTCATTCACGCCGACGAGCAGGAGTACGCAATCGACTTCTTCGACCAAGTTTGACGCTACGACGAACCGGAGGTGGTGCTGGCTGGCAAATCCGCTGATCCCCAGATTGCCCACCCACACCTGGAGCGCAGCAGCGGAAGCGTTCAACCGCTCCCGGAGCAATTGCGGCCAAGTTTCCTCGTCGTCCAGGTAGGAGCACTCCGTGGTGCTTCCCCCCACGCACAGAATCCGATAGGCGGCGTGTCGCGGCGGAAGTTCAGGTCCACGAATTCCCAAAGAGTTGATGGTGTAACGCGACTCACCAAGCACCCCCGGCATCGCTCCCGGAATCGGCCGAAACACCAAGTGCATTCCCGGCCGCCGCGTGTGAAACGGCGGAGATAGGGTGGCTTGAAAGAAGCAACTCAAGAACGCCTCGCCGATACCCAACGCGGCCGGCAGGGATAGGGCTAGCAGGCACATCTGCCCGGCGCGGCGTTCGAGCCACCTTCTCCCGGCCGGGATCACCGTCATCGCTAGTACCGCGGCGACACTCAGCGCTGCCAGAGAAACCACAAACAGCTCCAACCGGGAAGGCGTCTCCCAGCCGCGCGACGCTGCCACGGTGGTGTCCAATAACAGACACACCGGTCCCGCCACGAGCGCAGTGAGTTTCGCGAGGAAGAACCGCTGCTTCGACATGGCCTGGAAAACCCTGAGACCCGTGGAGGTCGGGATTCTAGCAGAATCGACTAACGGCCGATACGCCGGAATGGCAGCGGAAAAGCCTACGATTCTGCCGCTAGGAAGTCGGGGCCACCAGCGCCGCCAGATCTGCCAGCAATCCGCCCAGCAGCGGGACACTCTCCCGAGGATCCGGCGACACGCACAGCCGCCAGCACCGCAGAGCTCGATTCGACACCAAGCGGCCCACATTCGGGGCGCCTTCCCGAAAGAAATCGAAACCAGGCTCAAGCTGTCCGTTCAACACTTGTTCCACTTCGGTGGGACGCGCCTCTTGCACACGCGGCAGCCCGGTTCCTTTCTCCAGCAGGCAAACGCCCACCTTGGCGACAGGGTTCATGCCGCAGGCCCGCGTCCGGTCCAATCCCACCACGATTTTGTTCTTGCCGCTAGGCAATCGCGTCGTCGGCCGACCCGCGAGTTCGGGGAAGAAACTCGCCGCTTCCGGCAACAAGTGGATCCGGCGCGGCGCGGCCCAAATCCGGAACTCCGGTTCACGCTGGACGTAGGCGACGTCTTCGCCCAACGCACAGATCCCGCTGCGCGCGGCCGCATAGGTCAGGCTGCTCTTGCCGCTCCCGGAGTTGCCGATCAACAACAGGCCCACGCCTTGTTCGGCCAGCAAGGCCGCGTGCACAGGCTGGCGGTTCGTGCCAGCCACAAGGACGAGCGTCAGGGTCTCCAGCATCCCGAACTGAAAATGCCGGGCGTCGGCCAGCAGCGATTGGGATACATAAGCATACGCCTCTTTCCGATCCAACTCGGCCACGCCCAAGCTAGCAGGCGTGGTCACCAGCAAGCGCTGCGGGTTCGGCGAACGATATCGAATGGGCGCGTGCCCACCGGCGCCTTCCTCGCCATCCTGGACAAACACCTGGACGCGGGCCGCCACCCGGGAACCGCAGGCGGGCAAAACACCGCCTTCCGGCAGCGGGCCAAACGAGTCGACGACGGCTGCGAGTACAGCCGGATGACTGGTTTCGAAACGCACCCACAGGCCAAGCACGGGAAGTTCCACGCTGTGAGACAAGGGCAGGTCGCGACCGAGTGGGTCCTGTGGTTGCGTTAACACGGTTCGAGTCATTTGGGGGTCGCGGCACGTCATTCAATCCAAACCTTCCAGCACCCGTCGACAAGCGTCGTACGCCTGCCAGGCACGGTCGAGCACGTCCGCTGGTATCTCCACTCGCGGCGGTTCTCGGTCGCGGACGATGCGGCCCGCCCGGATCGTGTCCGAAGGATCGCCGCGACATCCCGTAAACGGCTGCATGTCGTACCGTTCGCTGAGCCCCGTTTCCAAGTCGAGAAAGGCCCGAAGACGGCCAAGGGTGGACGACGTATCTGCCACCAAAGCCTGGTAGCTGAGAGGCAGAGCCCGGCCGTCATGGGCACTCAACTCAGCATACCTGGCAAGCGTGTTAAGCCGTTGGACATAGTAGTCTGCAACTCGCTGCATCGGCCATTCCGCATAAAACGTGCGGGTCAGATGGACGATGCTGGAGAGACTGGCCGGGGGCTCGCGGATCAAGAACAGCAGCCGCACGCGTGAATCCTGCAGCAGCGCTTCGTTCGGGGTGAAACGGTCGTGATTTATCTGGTCGACGACGTAGCGAAAACGCCTCAGTAGCGGACCTTGTGCGAAGCGGGCGGTCATGGCCAGCCGGTGCAAGTCCCGGACGGTGCGATACGGAGTATTCTGTTCGCCGCGTCCCGCAATGTCAGGATGAGACAGCAGGATGTGTAGCAGCAATGTAGAGCCGCTGCGCATGTGCCCAAGAATGAAGACGGTCGCCGCAGGCTCGCGCCCCAGCGTCCGCAGTCCTGCATGGCAGGCGAGAAAAGCGGCTTGCCGCAACGTTCGCTTGAGAAACAAGAGGGCCATTGGATGCAACGCAATTCGGGTTCTATGGTCTCAATCTGTGCGAGTTTACCGGATTAGGGACACCCCTGGCAACGGAGATTCTGCGATTGCGGTTCGGCGTTCCGCCCGCCCAACGACGCTAGCAGCTCGGCTCTCCAGAGCCGAGTACACCCGCGATTGACACCGTTCCCCGTTCAGCCGGGCCCGATCCGTGCGGGTTCGGCGCGCCGGCGGAGTAACTCCTGGTACACGCGGACAGCCTCGCGACCGATTGCCGAGTACGTCCAACGGCTTTGGAACAGCTGGCGCGCCGCGTGCGACTGGCATTCGAACGGTGTCTCAAGGACGCGGAGCATCGCGCCGGCGAACGCGTCCGCATGACCCACCGGCCACAGCGCGCCGACCGCTCCGTCCGCCAAGATCGTGCGAAAGGACGGGATCTCGGTGACCACCGGGACCACGCCGCAGGCCAGCGAATCCAGGACCGCGATCCCGCTGCCCTCCTTCGCACTGCCCTGGACGAACAGGTCGGCACTGTTGTAGTAGGGACCGATCTCCGCATAGGGAATCTCACCCAGCAGCGAAACGGTTGGCCGAAGCGGCGCCCGCTGCTCGATCGTGGCCCGCACCTGGTCGAGCAAATCCGCCCGGCGATACACCATGTACAGCCGCGCCGTCGGGACCCGTGCCAGAACCCGCTCGAAGCCTGACAGGATGGTCAAGGGGTCCTTGTTCGAGGTCAGGTTCCCGGTCCATAGTACGATTGGGGATCCGCTCATCTTCGTGAGCCTGCGGGCTGCGCCTCGATCCTGGTACGCCAACAGCGACGAGCATTCCATCACTTCATACACGAGCTCTTGCGACCGAATGATGCGTCGGTCGATCCAGTTCGCGGCGAGTTCCCGACAGGTGAACAAGAATCCGTCCACCCGGCGTAACCCCCAGGCCTGCAGGTAGCCGCGGAGTCCGGCGCGCGGCAACTCGGCGTGATGTTGAACTGCCAAGGCACAGGCCGACGGCAGAACCGCGCTCAGGTGCCGTGTCTGAACCGGGTACACCAGACCGCCCAGGTGAACCACCGTCGGCGAGCCCGCTGCGAGTCTTCCGCGGCAATGCTCTCGCACCATCCCATGCAGACGCCGGGGAACTTGCCAGCTGCGTAGCTTCGGAGGATGGCCGTCCGTACAAAGGCGATAGCAGACGCCCTTGCGCCAGACCTCCGCGTCTCGATCGTACCGCTGAAAGACGGTGACCTGGGCGCCGGCGTCCGCCAGTCCCTCCGCCCAGCCGGTCAAGTGCAGGTAGTGGTCCAGCAGGCGGTCCGCCGTGTCCAAGCGGAGGTCGTATTCATTATTGATGACGATCACGTCGAGCAAGCTTCGGTCCCTTACGCTCAGCCGAGCTATCGAACATGGATCGTAACGCCGCGAAATGCCAGCCGCTAGCCCAGATTATTCTCGGATCGGCAGGGCCTCAATCGACATCACGGGGCGGATACGATACCCTGGTTTCCAGGTTTTTCGGAGGATCCGCCGATGCAATTCGAGGTAGAACAAAAATTTCCGGTTGACGACTTGCCGACTGTGGCAGCCAGACTGCGCGGGCTGGGTGCGTCCGCGCGGACCACAATCGTCCAAGTCGACCGCTATTTTTCGCATCCAGCGAGGGATTTCGCTCAAACCGACGAGGCTCTGCGAATCCGTCAGATCGGCGAGCAGAACTTCATTACGTACAAGGGTCCCAAGCTCGACCGGGTTACCAAGACGCGTCAGGAGCTCGAATTGCCGTTGGCCGAGGGGGCAACCTCCGCTGCTCAGTGGACGACGTTATTGCAAGCCCTGGGATTCGAGCCGGTCGGCGAAGTTCGCAAGGTCCGACAAGTGCTGGACTTAACTTGGCTCGACGTCCCCATCGAAATCGCTTTGGATCAGGTCGATGGGGTCGGGAACTTTGTCGAACTGGAGGTGATTGCGGACGAGTCGGGGTTGGACGAGGCCAAGTCGCGAGTTCATACCCTCGCTACGGCACTGGGCTTGTCTGATGCGGAACGGCGGAGTTATCTCGAACTACTGTTGGTAGGCAGTCGCAGGGTGACAACATGACTGCGTTCAAGCTTATTCTGGCCGAGATTCGTTTTCGATTGCTGAGCTTTCTGCTCAGCCTGTTGGCCGTCGTCGTCGCGGCGATGCTGTTTGTCGTCGGGCCGACCTTGATTTCCGGTTACGCCTCCGCAACCCGCGTGGAACTGGAGAAACTCGACGGGGAAGCGACTCGCTTGCAGACCGAGACGGAATCCATGCAGGCCGAGACGGCCAAGGTCCTGGCCCAAATGGACGATCAGACACGCCGAATCATGCGCGATCTGGGCGTGAATCTGCGGATCGTGCACCGGGACACGAAGATGGACGAACTCTACACGAACTTCGTGGCCGTGGACTTCCCAGAAGACTACGTCGATCGTCTGTCGCAGGCCAAGCACATCGAGACGATGGTGCATCTGGTCGCCACGCTGCAGCACAAGTTGCAGTGGAAGAACCGCACGATCTTGCTCGTCGGCACCCTGCCGGTCATGACGCAAGCCCAGAAGGCGGAACAGAAGCCGCACATGGTCAAACGCGTCGCGCCGGGGACCGTCCTGGTCGGCCACGAACTGGGCGTCGGCCTCCAGGAGGGCGACACGTTGGAAATCGAAGGGCAACCGCTGAAGATCGCCAAGATCATGCCGGAATTCGGCGGCCTGGAAGACATCCAACTGGTGGTCGATCTGCACGACGCACAGAAGATCGTGAACAAGGCGGGCCGGATCAATCAGATCCTGGCCCTCAGTTGCAAATGCAAAGGCGATCGCCTGTCGGTGGTGCAGAAGGAGTTGGAGACGATTCTGCCCGACACGAAGGTTACCGAGCAGACGACGCAAGCCACGGCGCGCGAGCAGCAACGCGACCTGGTCGCGGCGACGCGAAAACAGGAGTTGGCTCAAGTGCAAGCGAACCTCGCGAGGATCACGGCGAATCGGGACCGCCAGCTGGCTAGCCGCGCGCAGCAGCAGCGGACGCTGACGCGGTTGGTCAGCCTGACCACGCCGCTGGCCGTTCTGGCTTCGGCCTTGTTCGTCGGTCTGATGACGTGGCTCAATGTGCGCGAGCGGCGGCCGGAGATCGGCGTGTTGCGAGCGTTGGGAAAACGGGCTGGCTATGTCGCTGCGTTATTCCTGGGTAAGGCGATCTTGCTGGGACTGTTGGGCGGGGTTCTCGGCTGTGCCTCGGGCTATTTCCTGGCGCCCCGACTGGGAGCCAGCATGCTGGAATTGACAACCACGTTCTTCCGCACCGACCCGCGCATCCTCGCCGCGACTATTGTGGGCGCGCCTCTGGTCACCGCCATGGCCAGCTATCTGCCCACGCTGTCGGCCGTGTCCCAAGATCCGGCGATCGTGCTGATGGACAACTGAGCGACGGGCAGTCGCATCCTTGGAGTGCGGTGACTTGTCACCGCTTTTCAAATGGCCGTAACAATCGCCTGAGACGCCGCCATGATTTCTGAAAAGCGGTGACAAGTCACCGCACTCCAAATTTGGCCGCGAGCCGCTCTTGCACCTTCATGATTACCGAGCTTGCAGGAGATTATCCGGGGCGATAGAGTCAAACCACGGTTACCACTCCCAGCCACGACACACGCAGGTGAAATCATGCGACGACAAATCTTGCTCCTCGTGCTCCCGGTCTTCGCACTGAGTGCCGTTCTTGACTTAGGGACTTTCTTTGCCGCCGAGCCTGGCGGGGGCCAGAAGGAGGCGACGACCAACACCGTCGGCATGAAAATGGTCTACATCCCGGACGGAGAATTCCTGATGGGCAGCCGCGAATCGGCCGAGGAGTTGGCCCGGGTCTTCAAGAAATACAACGCAGACATCAAGCCGGAATACTTCGCGCACGAATACCCGCAGCACCCTGTGCGGATCACCAAGCCGTTCTATTTGGCCGCCCACGAGGTGACCGTCGGACAGTTCCGCCAGTTCGTCAACGACAGCAAGTACAAGACCGACGCCGAGCAGGACGGGAAGGGCGGGTACGGGTTCAACGGCACGACGTTTGAGCAGAAGCCGGAGTATACCTGGCGCAACGCGGGCTTTCCGCAGACGGACGAGCACCCGGTGGTGAATGTCAGCTGGAACGACGCCGACGCTTTCTGCCGCTGGCTGTCCCAGACAGAACGCCAGACGTACCGGCTGCCCACGGAGGCGGAATGGGAGTATGCTTGCCGAGCCGGGACGCAGACTCGCTACTGCAACGGCGATGATCCGGAAGGGTTGGCCGAAGTCGGGAATGTGGCCGATGCGGCGGCGAAGGGCAAGTTCTCGTTTCTTTCTATTGCCATTGGCGCCAGCGACGGCTACATCTTTACCGCACCGGTGGGCCAGTTCAAGCCGAACGCCTGGGGCCTGTACGACATGCACGGGAATGCAATCGAATGGTGTGCGGATTGGTTTGACGCGAAGCACTACGGCAAGTCTCTCCCAGACGACCCGAATGGCCCACCTTCCGGAACGTCTCGTGTTCTTCGGGGGGGCTCCTGGAGCCTCACGCCGTACTACAGTCGCTCGGCGAGTCGCTACAGGCACCCCCCGGCCAGCCGTCTCAACGTCACGGGTTTCCGTGTTTCCAGGACTCTGTAATAATCTACCGTTTGGTGGTCTTACCGTTTGCCGTTTGGTTCTTTTCCCTTTCAAGGGTGCAAGACATGGAACTGACAGCCGTCACCATGAAAGTGCCCGAAGGTTACATCGCCTTCGTCGAAGAACTGCCCGGGGCCAACACGCAGGGCGACACGCTGGAGGAGGCTCGTGAGAACCTGCAGGAAGCGGTCCAACTGGTGCTGGACGCCAACCGGGAGTTGGCGGAGCGGTCGTTGGTCGGCGAGAACGTTTCCAGGGAACGCTTTTCGTTGGCGGTGTCATGAAAAGGCAGGACCTGATCCGTTACTTGGAGTCCCGCGTGACCGCCGACGATTCGTGTCGCGGTAGGAATCGCCCCGGGTTGGCGAGACGCAACTTTGGAGTGCGGTGACTTGTCACCGCTTTTCAAAACGCCGGTAGGGGCGAGTGGCCGTAGCAATTGCCTGAGACGCCGCCATGATCTCTGAAAAGCGGTGACAAGTCACCGCACTCCAAATTTGGCCGTGAGCGCCCACTCCCCGGAGTACCGGGGCGAGGGAGTTATCCTTCCGTGGTGCCTAACGCCGCCGTCTCCACCGCCCAGGGATTCTTCCAGTCGCCCCAATTGTCGAGATACACGCCGTAGACCGGCATTTGCTCGCGGCGTTGTGTCAGCCAAGCGTGCGTTTCGGCGACCATCTCCTGCTCGCGTTCCAGACTGATTCTGCCGAGCATCACCGAGACGCGCAGGAAGACGAAATAGGTGTCCAGCACGTCGCAGCGGCAGTAGTCGTTGATTTGGACCAACTTGCCGTCGTTGAACAGGTCCTGCACCATGTGGCCCTGGACGTCCATCTTGCCGGGTTTGCCGAGCAGGTTCGCGGCCAGATTCAGCCCGCCATTGAAACGCGAGGCACCGAAGTTGGTGAGCACGTCGTGCAGATCCAGATGCGAGTCCAGATTGTAGCGGCTCCGGTGCTGCTCCCAACTCTTGCTCTCGACATTGAACCAACCGGGTACGCTCAGGCCGTAGCGGAACGCAGCCAGTTCCATCAACGGCAGGTCGAAGGTCCGACCGTTGAACGTGACCAGCGTCGGGCGGCGGTAAGTCTCCCAGCCACGCCAGAAACGCTCGGTAATCAGGTGCGAGCGAAAATGGGGTTCGTCCAACGCCACCAAGTCGACCAAGCCGTAGTCGGCGGCGATCTTGGCCACGACCACCGAGACCGGAATCTGGTACGTGTAAGGAATGAAGTCCGTGCCGTGCTCCGCCAGCAACTCGGCCCGATAGCGGGCGACGGCTTCCTCCGGCGACAGCCCCTGGCCCGGGTATTTGACTTTGGAGACCAATTGGCCATCGGCGACGCTCTCGATGTCGCACACTAGAAACTTTACCGTTGGACTTGTCACCTGCCCCCCCTTTCCAAGTATCGCGTTGTCGGACATCATGCAGACGGTCAGCTTAACAGAATCCGTTGACGCTGCTAGCACCAATCGGTTTGCGAGTGGTTCGACGCGAGCCTGACCCCTGATCTACAATCGGTTTGTTGCAAGTGAGGATCCCCCAATGAATGCGGAACGAATGTTGCTGCGGTTCCTGCGTTATGTGGCGATTGACACCCAGGCGGACGACGCAGCCAGCGGCTATCCCAGTTCGCCCGGCCAACGGGAATTGGGGCAACTGTTGGTCGCCGAGTTGCGTGCCATGGGGCTGGAGCAGGTCGTTCAGGACGAACACGGCTTGGTGTGGGCGACCCTGCCGGCCACCATCGATCGATCCGCGCCGGTCATCGCCTGGAACGCGCACCTGGATACGTCGCCGGAAGCCAGCGGCGCCCAGGTGAAACCACAGGTCATTCGCAACTATCCGGGCGGCGACATCCCGCTGCCGGGCGATTCGCGCCAGGTGATCCGCGTCGCGGACAACGCCGAATTGGCGAACCTCATCGGCTGTACGTTGGTGACGACGGACGGCACCACGCTGTTGGGCGCCGACGACAAAGCGGGCGTGGCGGTCATCATGGGGGCGACGGCCTATCTGGCAGCCCATCCGAAGATCGCCCACGGCCCGATCAAGATCTTGTTCACCTGCGACGAGGAAATCGGTCGTGGGGTGGCTCACGTGGATGTGCACCAACTCGGCGCGACGGCCTGTTACACCCTGGATGGTCACGGCTCTGGGGAGATCGACATCGAGACGTTTTCCGCCGACTTGGCCACCGTCCGTGTGCAGGGCGTCAACATTCACCCTTCGATCGCCAAAGGGCGGATGGTCAATGCGATCCGCGGGGCTGCGGCCTTCATCGAGGGACTGCCGCAAGAGGCGATGTCGCCCGAGATGACGGCTGGCCGAGAGGGTTTTCTGCATCCGTACCAGTTGCACGGCGGGGTGGCGGAAGTGGTGATCAAGATCCTGCTGCGTGACTTCGATTCCGCCAAGTTGGCGGAGCAGGCCGAATCGCTGAGAAACCTGGCCAGGAGCGTCGAAGCCGAACTCCCCGGCGTCCGCGTGGCGGTGGAAGTGACGCCCCAGTATCGCAACATGGCCGAAGGGTTGGTCCGAGAACCCCGTGCGGTCGGCTACGCCCAGCAGGCCTTCGAGCGACGGGGCCGAACAGCCAGGTTAACGGTCGTCCGGGGCGGCACCGACGGCTCGCAATTCACGGCCCAAGGGCTACCGACTCCGAATCTCTCGACCGGCGAGCACAACCCCCACTCGCCCTTGGAGTGGGCTTGCCTGGAGGAAATGGTCCTCGCCGCCAAGGTGCTCGTCGAACTGGCACAAGTCTGGGCCGAAAAGTAGGTCCCGGCTGCCGGACGGGACCTGCCTGGCGCGCAAACTAAGGACCGGCGAATCAATAACTGTCCGACCGACGCGTAGCGGACAACGGCTCACGCAAAGGCGCTAAGACGCAAAGTGACCGCAGAAAGGAATCTCCTTGGCGTCTTGGCGCCTTTGCGTGAGTCTTCCGTTCGGCCGCGCGTCCCTCCGGCAATCCGACAGTTATTGATGGGTCAATCCTAAGCCGCTGCAAGATCCCGCTCGGCAAGACGGGATCTACCGGGTGGCGAGGCGCCCATCGCTACGGTTTCCCGACAATCGCGCCTTGACAACCGGACCCCGCACCGGCAGTGCAGCCGAAACAGTGGCGGCCGGTGGCGATGGGACGCTGACGCAACGGGGCCGCGTCGAAGTCGCGGATGTTCCGCGGTAGACCGGGGGCCAAGCCGAGTTCCAGTATCTGATTGAAGTCGCAGTCGTAGAGCTGCCCTTGCCAGTCGACCGACAGCGTGGTCCGACACATCACGCCAGCGGCGGCGGCCGGGTTGAATGCCTCGACCAACTGCTGCAGGTACGCCTCGTAATGGCCGGACTGCAGCAGGTCGTCCAGAAACCGGCTGATCGGCATGTTGGTGATGGTGTACAGCCGAGTGAAGGTCACGCCGTACCGGGACTGGAGTTCCTGTCGATACGCGGCTTCCAGCTGCGGCTGGGGCGGCGGCAGGGAAGGGCCCAGCGGGTTGAAAACCAGTGTCAAGACGAGTTCGCCGCCGGGTTGTCCGTAGCCGATCGCGTTGAGCCGTTGCAGGGCCGCGATCGATTTCTGAAACACGCCCTCGCCCCGTTGCCGATCGACGTTGTCTTCCTGATAGCACGGCAACGAGGCGACGATTTCCACTTGCTGCTGGGCCAGGAATTCCGGCAAGTCGTCGAAGCCGGGTGCGAGCAGAATCGTGAGATTGCAGCGGTCGATCACGTGTCGGCCCAGTCGCCGCGACGCTGCCACCAACGCACGGAAGTGCGGGTTGATCTCTGGCGCCCCACCGGTGATGTCGACGCTGGAATCTCGTGTTGTTCCAGCACCGCCAGGCAAGCCGCCACCGTCTCCCACGACATGGCTTCGCGGCGATCCGGCCCCGCATCCACATGGCAGTGCCGGCAGGTCTGATTGCAGACCTTGCCTAGATTGATCTGCAACACCTGGATGCCGATCGCCCGCAGCGGTGGCAAGCCGTGTTCGGCGAGCCGGTGCGCGAAGGCAGGGCACGCAGCGCGCTCATCAAGAATCTGACGCTGGCGGGCCGGATCGCTGAGCGGGTTGCCCTGTCGCAGGAGAGTTGATGGCGTCATGCAAGTTCTCTCGCAAAACCTTCTTTATGACCGCGTCGCCCTGCGGGCACAAGGGCCAGACGACGTTCCCGTCGTTCGGCAAACTCGGTACACTCTAGACATGACTAAGCTGGACAGAGCCCTACTCATCCATCGTTGTTTGTTGATCGTCGCCCTGTGGGTCCTGGCGGCGCCGGCCCGCGCGGAGGTGACGGCCGAACAGGTGCGGGACGCCATCACGCGGGGCATCAAGTTCCTGAAGAGCCAACAGAGTAAGGGGAGCAAGGGCGGTTGGCCGGAACGGCCTGGCCAGCCGGGCGGCGTCTCGGCGCTGTGCACGCTGGCGATGCTGGAGGCGGGCGAACCGCTCGATTCGCCTGCGCTGCAGAAGACGCTGGCCTATCAGCGGTCGTTGGGCGAACCCAAGGCCACCTATACGACCGCCCTGCAGACGATGCTGTTCTGTGCGGCCGAGCCGAAGAAGGACCTGCTGCTGATCCGCCGCAACGCCGAGTGGCTGGCCAACAGCCAGATCCGCGACGGGGAACGCGCTGGCGCGTGGACCTACTTCGCGCAGCTCGGGCCGCATACCCGTGGCGACAACTCGAACACCCAGTTCGCTCTGCTCGGCCTGCACGAGGCGGAGCAAGTCGGGATCCAGGTCAATCCGGAAGTCTGGCGCCGCACGCTCTCGTACTGGCTCAGTGCCCAGTGCGAGGACGGCTCCTGGAACTACTACAAACCGTCCGAGGGCGAGCCGCGCGATGCCTCGACGGGCAGCATGACCTGCGCCGGCATCTCCGCCTTGGTGATTGCGTCCGGGAAGCTCAGCAACGGCGACGCCTCGGTGTCCGGAAACAGCGTGCAGTGCTGCAATCCGCAACAGGACCACCAGAAACTGGAACTCGCGCTGCAGTGGCTCGGCCAGCACTTCAGTGTGACCATCAACCCCAGCACGCGTGCAGAAAGAAGTTCGGCCGGGGTGCTGTACTACCTGTACGGCATGGAACGCGTCGGTCGCTTGACGGGCCGTCGCTTCCTCGGCAAACACGACTGGTACCGCGAAGGCGCGGAGATGTTTGTGAATACTCAGGATCGTCTGCAGGGGTATTGGAGGGGCCAGGGTCACGGCGAAGACGATCCGTTGGTGAGCACCTCGCTGGCCTTGCTGTTCCTGGCCAAGGGACGACGGCCCGTGGTGCTGGGGAAACTGAAACATGGTCTCGGCCAGGACTGGGACGCGCACCGCAGCGCCGTGCAGAACCTGACGCGGCACATCGAACCGCGTTGGAAGCAGAAGCTCAGTTGGCAGACGATCGACGTTCGCGCCGCGACCGTGGACGATCTCCTGGAAACGCCTGTCTTGTTCATCAGCGGCCAGGAACCGTTGGAGCTGACGCCCGAACAAAAGCAAAACCTGAAGAATTACGTCGGCCAAGGGGGCTTTCTGTTCGCCGAGGCGTGTTGCGAAGGGCAGGCGTTCGACCGGAGTTTTCGGCAACTGATGCAGGAACTCTTTCCGGAGCAGCCGTTGCGGCTGCTGCCGCCGGAGCATGCGATCTGGTTTGCCGAGGCGCCGGTCAAGCCCGCCCAGATGCGGCCGCTGTATGGCGTCAATGCCTGCTGTCGGACCAGCGTGGTGTACAGCCCGCAGAACTTGTCCTGTTACTGGGAACTCAGCCGCGGCCCGCGGGAGAGCGGCTATCCCAAGTCGGTCCAGGAGCAAGTCGAAGCCTGCCTGACGATCGGGGCCAACGTGCTGGCCTACGCCACGAATCGGCAACTGATCGACAAACTGGCGCGCCCGAAGTTGACGTCGGGCGAACCGACGGTGGAATCGCTGGCGCGCGGCACTCTGGTCGTCCCTACCTTGAGCCACGGCGGCGGCAGTGAGGACGCCGCCAACGCGTTGTCGAATCTGCTGCAGGCGACCGGCCAGGAACTCGGCGTGCGGATGTCGGCGGAAGTTCGTCCGATGGCCGTGGACGACAGCCAATTGGTCGACCATCCCGTAGCTTTCATCCACGGCCGCCGGGATTTCCAGCTGACGGCCAAGCAGCGCAAAGCCCTGGGCGTCTATCTGAAACGCGGCGGATTCCTGTTCGGCGACGCGATCTGCGCTAGCCCTCAGTTCGCGGCGGCGCTGCGCCGCGAAGTCAAAGCGGCCGTGCCGGAAGCGAGTTTTGTTACCCTGCCGGTTGAGCATCCGCTGCTCACGCGGGAATTCCGCGGGTATGATGTGTCGCGGGTGACATTGCGGGATCCCCAGCTGCGTGCCGGAGACGATCCGCTGAAGACGAAACTGGTGCAGACCAAGCCGCTGTTGGAAGGCGTCGAAATCGACGGCCGGTTGGCGGTGGTGTTTTCACCGTACGATCTCAGTTGTGCCTTGGAGAACCAGGCCTCGCTGGAGTGCAAGGGCTACGTCCGCGAAGACGCCGCCCGCCTAGGCGCGAACATCCTGCTGTACGCGCTGCAGCAGTAGGTTAGGCTTTCCAGCCTGACATGGAATAGTAGACTAACCGTCAGCCTGGAAAGACTAACCTACACCATGCAATCATCCGACCCTCCCGAAATCATCGTCCAGACGAAATACCTGCGGTTGTTGCGACGCGGCCGGTGGGAATACGTGGAACGCACCAACGTCACCGGGATCGTGGTGATCGTCGCGGTTAACGCGGCTGGTGAATTGGTGCTGGTCGAACAGTTTCGTCCGCCGCTGGCCTGTCGCGTGATCGAACTACCGGCCGGCTTGGCGGGTGATGTGGCCGGTGCCGAGGACGAGGCCCTGGAAGAGGCAGCTCGGCGGGAACTGTTGGAAGAAACCGGCTACCTGGCCGGCTCTTTGACCCGGCAGTTCCACGGTCCGCCGTCTGCGGGGATCACGAACGAGGAAGTCACGTTCTTCCTGGCTCGCGACGTCCAACGCGTGGGCAGCGGCGGTGGTGATGAGTCCGAGGATATCACCGTGCACTGCGTTCCGGTGAATCAAGTGGTGGGTTGGCTGGACGACCAAGCCCGGCAGGGCATGGCCATTGATGTCAAAGTCTACGCAGGACTGTGGTGCGTGCAGGGGGGAAGGATGAAGGAGTGAAGGATGAAGGATGAAGGAAGCTTCGGCGGCAGGTGGGGCAGAACGTAGCGATGCCCCAGATGTTAGTCTACCGCGACCTCTTATCCCAGCCATCGTCGGAACCGCCGCTTCACATGGCCCGGTCTCTCCGAGACCGGGATTCGCGTCTCGGAGAGACGCGGCCATGTGGGCGCAACTTTGCGGCCTGGAACACCTATCCGACCAGGGCCGGGAAGTCTCGGCTTGTTCCCTTGCTCGCGTCGATGGGTATAATGAGTTGACGAAAGTCTTTGGTAGGCAAACACGTAGGATGGGCAGTGCCCATAGCACCAGGAAACACGAACATGGCCCGGCAAATTTTTGCAGTGCTGATCGGAGTCGGACTGACGTGGCTCTGGGGAGCGTCCAGCTACGGGCAGGGCACTCTAGGCACAACAGGAACTCAAAGCACGGGCTTCAGTCTGGGCGCGACGATGAACACCGGCCCTCAGCGATTCTTGGGCGGCGATCGCTCAACGGCTGCTCAATTCGCGGGCGGCACGAATATGTTCCTCAACAGCACCGGAACGGCCCAAGGGGGCGCTGCGGGTGCAGTGTCGCCGATGGGCCAAGTTGGCATGATGGGCGGCATGAACCCCATGGGTACCCTGAATGCACTGATGGCCAACAACATGATCAATAACCTCTCCCGGCAACGTCGGCCGCTGCGCATGCCGATCACCCTGGGCATCGAACCGACACCGGCACTCATGGCGGCTGCCGAGCCGACCCACGTCGGAGAGCGAGTTCAGAGTAAACTAGTGAAAATTCCGCAAGTGCGCAGCAGCGGCTCGGTCAAAGTTGAGATGGAAGGCAAGATCGCGGTGCTCCGAGGCGAGGTCAAGTCACAACGCGAGCGAGACCTTATCGGCCGGATGCTGCTGCTGGAACCAGGTATCTCGGACGTTCGAAACGAGCTGGTCGTAGCTCCGCCGGTGCCGTCGCCATGACGCTGGGAGCCGGTGTACCGGCGGCGGAATCTAACGCGGCGGGGAGACCTGAGGGTCGGTTCGAAGGATTGGGCGTCGGGTAGCCCGCGGGTGGCCCGCTTGCAACGCAGGAGCCAGCGACGGGGTTGCGAGCAACCGCGGGTCCTGCAGCCACGGTCGGCCCACCCACCGACGAGCCCGCGTCCTGGGTGGCGACGATCGTTTGGGGGCCGGCGTTATCGAGCATTCGCTGCAACGCCATCGAGAGGGGGATCGTCGTGCTCCGCAAGCGGCGGCGCGGTGTTTCGGGAGGTGACAGGTCTCCGGCGTTCTCCGCTCCCTCGCGTGCCGGGGCAGGTTGCTGATAGCTGGCCGGTTGCACTGCGGACGTTTCCGGAGTCGCCGTCGTAATTCGGCGACGGGCCTGTAATTCGGCCTGATCCGGCGTCTTGCCCGGCAGCGAGTTTACCGTCTGCTGGCCCGTGACCGCGTTCCCACTCTTCGACGTGAACACCGGCAACAGACTCACCGTTTTCTTGAAGCCTCCCGCCGGCTCCCAAGGTATCCAGATGCTATAGGATGCACCCAATTCGCTCGGCGTGAAGTGCTTGCTGAACTGTTCCGCCGTAAACGCGAACTTGCGGTCCGGCTTTCTGGCGGGGGCGCCTTCGCAGGAATCGTCATAGCCGTAGACAACCAGTTGGCCTTCGACCGGCACGGTTTTGTTGTTCTTATCGTAGAAGTACAACCGGCCGCCGAAACCACGAATCGGCGGTTTGCCCGCTTCGTTGTAGACCGCATCCGACCAGACGACCACCACGCGCACGGGTTCTCCGTGCTGGCCTTTCCAGGGATCCTTCTTCGCAAAGGGCAATGACTTGGGGATCTCCAGAGTCGCACAACCGGCGAGTAACAAGCTGGCTAACAACAGGGTCGCAAGGCGTATTCGCATGGTGGGAGCCTCCATCTGTTATCTTCCCAGGTCTCGTTGGGCCGACGTTACCGCATCATCCCTGACGCGGCATCTTCTCCTGTCGGCAACCGGCGAAGTGCGGGATTGGGCGGGGGACTTGCCGAGGGTCCACCGTACATCGCCTGCGTGGCTGGCGACGATCCGGTGTACACGGCCGGGGTTCCAGGGTAGGGAGTCGGCGACCACTGGGACCCCTCGAGCGCGCCGGTGGCGTGAGCGGATACGCCACCGCGCGCCCCTGGCAACTGTATGGGCGATCGCAGGTTCCTCGCTTGGGGCGGATCCGCGACTGGCTGCGACAGCGGGAGACCGTCGCCGGTTTGCGGCGTGGGGACCAGGTCTGGCGTCCCCGCGGACGCCGGTGTGGGAACTGGTTCCAAGCCCGAAGGGTTCTCATCCGGAAAGACCAGCGGTGTCGCCACGTGGCACCGGCAACCCGGTTTTCCTGATCCACACCAACAACCGGGGCGGGCCGAGAAGCCCACATTGCCATACACCTCCGTCACGTCGCTCAAACACCAGCTCATGCGTTCCGTTTCTGCGGTGCGAATCAAGTCGACCTCGTCATCACTGCGGATCACGTGGGGCGTCATCACGATCAGCAGTTCCTTGCGGGTGTCTGCCCGAGTGGTGAACCGGAAGAGGGGACCGACCAACGGGATCTCGGAAAGGTAGGGAATTCCCCGCTGCGTGCGGCTTCTTTCCGTTTCGATCAAGCCTGCAAAGACGACCGTTTGCCCACTGCGAGCGCTGATCACCGTACTGGCCTTGGTGGTGTCGATGTTGGGCGAAAGAACGGATGGGGCGCCGGTGCCCGAGGGGATTTGCACGCCCTCCACAGGATTCAACTTGGATTTCTGCACGTCGAAAGTCATCACGATCAGACCGTCCGCTGTCACCCGGGGGACCACGGTGAGGATCACACCTGTCTCCTTATCCGTGACGGTCGGGTTGGATATGCCGCTGCTCGCCACGCTCGAGCCGCCGTAGCGTGCGACGATGGCACCGACCTGAATATTACCTGCCTGGCTGTCCAAGGTCGTGATTTGCGGGCGGCTGAGAATTTGGATGCGGCCCTTTTCCTGCAAGGCCCGCAACAGCGCGGAGACGGCGTCGTTGCTCGCCGATAGAACCAATCCGCCGTACCCTAAGGCGCTGGTGCGGCCGACATTGAAGTTGCTAAGACCCTGGGTTGTCAAGTTGCCTGGCACCCCGTTGCCGACCAAATTGCCCAGGGGCGAGTTGTTGAAATTGAAGCCGGTTTGACCGGCCCCCGCCGTAGTTCCCGTGCGACTGTACAGCAGTGAGTCCTGGACACCGAATTCGGTGCCAAATTCGAACTTATCGGTCAACGTGATCTCGGCAATCAGCACGTCGATTTTGATCATCGGCGGACGCCGGTCGATGGCTTCGATGACCTTCCTCAATTCTTCGAACAAGGACGGCACCGCGCTGACGATGACCGAATTGCTAAACGCCTCCGGCACCACAATCACGGTTTGGGCGTAGCGCACCTCCGGGTTTTCCGGTGACAGATTCATCTGGGTGTTGTACTGACTGATTCGCTGGGTCAACCACAAGTTCAAGGCGGCGCTCACGTCGACGGCCTTGACGTTGGCCAGCCAATAAACGGTGGTCTTGTGTTTGTGGAGGGTGTCTTCATCCAACCTCAGCAGGACCGCCTCCACCACGCCCAAATCGCCTTCCGAGCCGGATGCGATAATGCTGTTGCTGCGTTTGTCCACCCCGAAGCGGATGGGCACCAGCGAACTCTCGCCCATCGAGGCCGCGGATTGCAGGCTGGGCTGCAGGAACGGATTGATGGCGCCCTGGCCGAACAAGGACTGACCCGGCGTCGACGTCTGGGCCGTCTGCCCCAGCAAACTGCTCAACATGGTCTGCAGCGTGGTGGCATCGCCGTTGACGATCGTGAACACCTTGATCTGCGCCTTGGCGTTGGGCAGGCGGTCCAATTCCTTGACCAGGGCCTCGATCAGGCCCATGCTCTTGGCCGGCCCGGTGATCACCAACTGGTTGCCGTTCACGTCGGCACTGACGCGCACCTCGGACAGCAGCCCGGACTCCAGGATCTTACCGCCTTCCGAGTCAATGGTCATGAAGGTCAACGCCGCAGATCGGATCCGGGCGCGTTCCTGCTGTTGCTGGCCGCCACCCAAACCAATACCGCCGCCCCCCTGGCCGAAGCCGCCGCTGGCAGTGGCTCCGACGGGGTTGCGGTTCCCGATCAATTGCCAGTTGAGGGCGTCCTGCAACACGGGCGCGACGTCCGACGCCAGGGCATTCTTCAACCGAAAGATCCGCAGTTCATTGGCCGCGGAAGTCGTTTCCACGTCGATTTCAGCCAGCAGGCGACGGACTTCCGCCAGGTCGCGCGGACTGGCTTGCACGATCAAGACGTTGTTCCGGAAGACGGAGACGACGTTGACTCGCGTACCCAGGCCGGTCCGCGGGGGACCTGTGGCCGCGGTCCCGACGCCGCCGGCGCCGCCGATACCACCACCACCCACCCCGCCGACGCCACCCACGCCCGTGGTCGTGTCGCCCAACCGCTCGACAAAGAACGAGCGGATGGTCTGTTCCGCGTCGGCCGCGGCGATGTGGCGGAGCTGAAGAACTTCGAATTGGACCTCCGGCTCGACCGGCTGATCCAACTTGAGAATCAGTTGCTTGATGGTGTCGACGCCTTCGGAACGTCCGATCAGCAACAAGGCATTCGGCTTGCCCAGCGACCGGATCACCACGCGGCCCTGACGCGACGAGAGGATTTCCTGGTAGACCTGCAAGACCAGCGTCTCCAACACTTGGCTGCCGATGTAACGCAGGGGGACGATCTCCACGACCGGCTTCGTATCAGCGCTCAGCCGCTCGATATCCTCGATCAGGCGCCGGACCCGGTCGACATCCTTCTTGCCGCCGCGGAGGATGAAGGCGTCCAGGCCGTCGACGTATTCGATCTGGACCGGGCCGATCTGGCCGCCGTCGATCTCTTCCGTCAGTGGATTGAGATCCTTGCCGGCGGGCGGGCCGTCAGGCGTTCTTGCCTGCTCTGCGCCAGCCTTGGGCACCGGGGGCGGTTCGGTAGCCGGTGGCGGTGTGCCAGCTGCGGGCGGCGGGGTCGGCGGCCCGCCTGGAGCCGTCTCCGCCTTGGGCTGAAAGACCAGCGAGATGAGATTGGCGGCCTGCTTGCCGCCCTGCTTCCCGGCGGACTGTTGGCCGGACGCCAGCAGCCCGATGGCCCGCTCGACTTGGTCGGGATCGGCGCGGTTGACCACGACCAGGTCCGTGTCCTGACCGTCCGCGGCGCGCGGTTGATCCAGAGACTGGACCACCCGCCCCCACGCCTGGGCGACGTTCGGCGGTCCGGAAAAACTGATCCAGTCGCGACGCCGATCGACTTGCAGGACGACCTGCGGACCGGTGGAGCCGGCCGCATTGATCGTCGCCACTTCGCCGTTGCGTTCCGCCACCACGGCGATCCGTTTGCCCCAGATACGCGTCAGGGCGTCCTCGAATTCTCGCCAGGAAATGTGCTTCAATTGGTGCCCGTTCTGCCTGGGCAGGCTGACCGGCGCGTTCTCGATGCCGACGGCAGTTGGGGCCGCGGATAGCAGAGCTTGCGCGATGCGTTGGTGGGCCTCTTCGGTCGCGACGACAATCAATTGGCCGGAACGCCGATCCGGGGCGATACGGACACCAGACGCTGGCGGAAACGATTTTCGCAGACGTTCCACGGTCGCTTCCAGCGATCCGGAGGGAACCGGGTAGCCGCGGCCCACCGTCGGCGAGGATGAATTGTCCGACGCGGTTTCGGGCTTCGCCGGGCGATCGAGCGTGACGAGCAACTGAGCGGCCAGGCGCTGTGTTGCCTCCGGCCCGCGGATCAAGATCCGGTTGGCCTGGCGGTCCACCAGGATTTCGGGTTGGACGCCGGTTTCTGCTAGCAGCTTTTGCAGCTGCAGGTTGACGTCGGCAGCTTGCGTCTGCTTCAACGGATACGCTTGGTATCCGGGAGGCGCGGTGTCCTGAGCCTGAAGCCACCACGAGACGCCGACCAACATCCCGACCGCCGCCGCCAGGATGGCCAGGTGCCGGATTCGAACGCGACCGAGCTGCTGGAACATAGATACCACCGCAGTTGGAGACTGAGGGAATCGATCGGACTCGAAATGTTGCGCAAAACGCTAGCAGCGGATCACCGTAACCCGAATCGTCAGCGAGGAAATACGCTCTTCCTCGCTGACGCATCGGGTTACAGTGCGCAACATTCCCATCAAGGGGCTACACGGGCACAGTGGGCCGATAAAAACGGCACATTCGGAATAATCGGCAAACCTTGCCCAGTCTCTGAAGTGAAACCGGATTTGACCTTTCCACAAGAAACGTGTTTCGCTATTATCCCCCCCGCCTCGGATTTCGCCCGGGCGTTCGTGGGTCACGTGAACCTGTAATAGGAAAGGGAATTCGCATGCGACTGAAACCTCACCGCAAGGTCACCGCGTTGGTGTTGATTGGTTCCATGGCTTTACTGCCGGCCCAGCAAATCTTGGCCGCCAGTCCCGTCGGATCCGGCAATCCGAACCGAGCGGTCGCGGCGCCGCCGGTGCGCGATGTGTCTCTGCACGCGGGCGGCGTCCTACGTGGTCAAGTCGTCGACAAGCAGGGTCAACCTTGCACGGGGGTTCCGATAGCGGTCATCAAGGTCGGAGTGACCACCGAGCAGCCGGTCGGGTCGCAGACGGATAGCCAGGGGCGGTTCCAGTTGCAAGGGTTGTCGGCCGGCGTGTACCAAGTCGCCACGACCGAGGGTGGAATGCTCTGCCGCCTGTGGGCTCCGAACGCGGCGCCGCCGTCGGCCGTCCCCGCGGCCTTGGTGGTGCAAGGCGAGGGTCCGGTACGCGGTAGCCTTGGCAGTCTTGGCAGCATCGGACCTTTGGGCTGGGCCCTGATCGGCTTGGGCATCGCGGCGGCGATCGCCATTCCGTTGGCCCTGCAGAAGAACAACAACGATGGTAGCTGAAAGTCTTGCACCAAGCGCAACTCAGGGCCGCAACCAAAGGTGCATGGCTCTCCAGAGCTGTGCCTGTGCGACTCCTCTGGGGCGAGTCGCTCCGGATAGCAGGACAACCACAGAGGCCGAGTTAGAGGCAAACCCATGAGACGGATGCGATACGTGAAGGCGGTGACGGTCGTCTTGGCCTGCCTGGGCTGGTTGTGGCCGGTCCCTCCGGTGTCCGCGGTGCCACCTGCGGCGGAAGCAACGGCGTCCCCTGCCGCGTTCCAGGATGTACGGCTCGGTGACGGCGGCACGCTGGCGGGTCAGTTGTTGGACGCCCACGGACAGCCGGTGGCCCAACAGTCGGTGGCGTTGCTGCAGGGAACCAAGGCCCTGGTGGAAACGCGCACAGACGCGGCGGGCCGGTTTGCGTTTCGCCAGGTCCGCAGTGGCGTGGTTCAGCTTACCGAGGGCACGGTCTGCGTGGCTTGCCGGGTTTGGACGAAGGCGGCTGCCCCGCCGGCCGCGCAAGGGCAGGCGCTGCTGGTCGCCGAGGCCGACGTGGTACGGGGACAACAACCGCTCAGCGCCCTGTTTACCAATCCTCTGGTGATTGGACTGATTATCGCGGCAGCCATTGCCATTCCTCTGGCGATCGCTCACCAAGAAAAGTCTTCGGGAAGTTAGTGTCGTTTCCATGTTGATTTTGTAGGTTGGACTTCCAAGTCCGACCAGCATTCTGACGGACTTGGAAGTCCGTCCTACCCCCAAAACAAGACTGACACGGCACTAGCCCTGGTCTCCAACGGACAATGACCCTGATGCGCCTCCTCCGACCTCGCATGCACGGCCAGACTTCGCGGCTGATTCTGGCCGTCGGTGTCCTGGCGTTGGCCGCGGCCTGTAGCGGCTGCCAAGGGAAAGTGTACAAGGCTGGCAAGCTGCCGCTGGAGTTCGCGGCCGCCCACACCGCCAGCGCACACAAGGTCGACCTGTCGCGTTTGGCGCGGACCTCGGCCCAGACCGAAGTCATCTATTCGGGCGACGTGATCCAAATCACCGTTTCCACGGGCGCGGAAGAAAAAACGCCGGAGAGTTGGCCCGTGCGGGTCGGCGATAACGGCGAAGTCAACGTGCCCTTGGTGGGAGCCATCCGCGTGGCCGGTCTGCTCTTGACCGATGCCGAACAAGCGATTCGCCACGAGAGCATCGCCCGCAAGGTGTTTCGTGATCCCCACGTCTCGGTGCTGCTGAAAGATCGGAAATCCATCAGCGTGACTGTCGTAGGCGCGGTCAAGAATCCAGGCACCTACAACCTGCCTGCCGCCAACAATGATCTGCTGCACTCGCTGGTGGCCGCCGGCGGGCTGACGGACAAGGCCTCGACCATCGTCGAAATTCGTAGCCTGCCCAATTACCCGGGTGCCCTGGCCAGCTACAACGAACCGCGGAAGACCGTGGCCCAGAACGGCGAGGTGCAGATCAATTTGCTGACCGCCAGCGAAGGCATGATGCCCGACTACCGCATCGCCGACGGATCGGTCATCATGGTCCGCGAGCAAGATCCCAGGACCGTCCAGGTCATCGGCCTGGTCCGCAAGCCCGACCAGTTCGAGATCAAGCCGGACAAAGAACTGCACCTGCTCGACGTGATTGCGTTGGCCAACGGGCGGACGCTGGAATTCGCCGACAAGGTGCACGTCATTCGCCAATTGGACGGCATGCAGGAACCGATCGTGATTGCCGCTTCGATCAAAGCCGCCAAGCGGGGCGGCCCCGACAATCTGCTGCTGGCGACCGGCGACGTGGTGAGCGTGGAAGAGACCCCTCTGACCTTTACCTACAGCACCATCAACAACTTCCTCCGGTTCGGCTTCTCCTCGGCCCTACCCGGACTCTGATCCCGCAAAGATCCTTGACCATGAGCAACGAACCTGCCCCCACACCGGACGACCCGAGCGGCCCGTCTTCGGCCGACGCCGTACATGCCGTGATGCGGTTCGCGCGCGTCGTGCTGCACCGCAAGACCTACGTGTTCTCTTCCCTGGTCCTGGCCGGGCTGCTGGGCGGCTTGTATTACTTCACCGCGACCCGCATCTATCAGGCGAACGCGCAGTTGTTGATCCTCAGCACGGGCGCGGAGACCTGGTCGCCGAACATGCGATCCGCGGGTGACCAGGACGCATTGATCCCCACCTACGAGCGACTGTTTAGTAGCGTGATCGTGCTGGATGGCGCCATCAAGGAATTGGTCCAGGGGCCGAGCGACGCGCTGGTCGATCTGGCCACGCTGCCGCGCGAGAAATGGGTCGATACGCTGCGCAGTAATCTGTCTGCCAAGGCCATCCGTCGGACGAATGTCATCGAGATCAGCTACAAGTCGAAGAGCGCGAAAGCCGCCGAGGCGGTCGTCCAGGCCATTGTCGAGTCGTACCTGGCCTTCATGGAAAGCAACCACAAGAACGTTTCCGCGGAGATCGTCACCATCCTGGATAAGGACCGCAAGGAACTCGATGATAAACTGGCCGAGAAGACGAAAGATCTGCTGTCGCTCAAGAAACGTGTCCGGGATTTGGGAATCAACGAAAAAGAGCGGGTCGTCCATCCGACGGTGCAACGCGTTATCACGCTGAGCGATTCGCTGGTCAAGGTCCAGCAGGAACGCCTGCAACTGGAGGCCTCGTCGGCGGCCGTGCGAACCGCGGTCCGTGACGGTGCCGACCTGCGACAACACCTGACGGAACTCGAACCCATCATCGGCCGCGAGCTGATGATGAATACCTTGGGCCTGAATACCTCCGACGCCCAGACCCGGGCCGGCATCGAGCGGCAGGCGATGGAGGATCGGGCTCGGCTGAGGACCCTGTTGGAGCATTACGGAGAAGCGCATCCCAAAGTGGTGGAGGCCACACAGGCCATCCGCAACGCCGAGGACTACCTGCACAACTACCAGCAAATGGCGAGTGACCGGCTGGCGTGCCTGCAAGACGGGCGGCTGGGGCCGATGCTGCTGGGCATGGTCGAAGAGAAACTGGTCGGCCTCTGGGAACACGAACGTAAGTTGGCCGCCCAGTACCAGCAGGCCGAGTCCGAGGCCGTGCACCTGAACGAACGGGTGGCGGAACTGCGCATTGCGGAACACGAACTGGATCGCATCCGCAACCTGCATGATACGTTGCTCAACCGGATCGCGAACATCGACATTGGCCGGGATCACTCGGATGTCCGCGTGGCTGTGGTCAGCGAACCCAAGGCTTCCAACCGGCCGGTGTCGCCCCGACTATCCCTGGTCGGCATGCTGTGCCTGCTGGGCGGTCTGGGCCTGGGCATCGCCTTCGTCTACGTCCAGGACGTGATGGATGACCACTTCCGATCTCCCGAAGAACTGCAGGAGCAATTGGGCGCACCGCTGCTGGCCATGATCCGCGAGTTCTCGAACGAGGCCACCAGCGGCGTGCAGGCACTCCAGGTGCACGTTTCCCCCTCGTCGGTCGAAAGTGAAGGCTTTCGCACCTTGCGGACGACCCTGGCCTTCTCCGGACGCGACACCGAACGGGTCGCCGTCACCAGCGCGGAACCGAGCGACGGCAAGACCACGGTGTTGTCGAATCTGGGCGTCTCGTGCGCGCTCGCCGGCAAACGCACGCTGCTGATCGACTGCGACCTGCGGCGTCCCGGCCTGACGAAATTATTCGAACTGCGCGGCCAGGGCGGCGTCTCCGAGATTCTGCGGTCCGAGGGTGAGCTCGGTGAAATGTGCGCCGCGCGGGTTCAGGCGACTGAAATCGAACACCTGCACGTGCTGCCCAGCGGCCCCAAGCCATCCAATCCGGCCGAATTGCTCAGCGGTCTCCGACTCGGCGATATGTTGGCCTGGGCCGAGGCCAACTACGATCAGGTGATCGTCGATTGCCCGCCGATTCTGGCGGCGGCAGATGCGGCGATTGTCGGCCGGCTGACCGAGGGGCTGATCTTGGTCATTCAGCCCGAGAAGAACCATCGACGGTTGGTCCTGCGGGCCGTCGCCAGCCTGGCCTCTATGGGGGTCGGCATTATGGGCATCGTCGCGAACAAGATTGGCGGAGAGAACGGCACCAGCTACTACGGCTACGGCGGCTACGGCTACGGCGGCTACGGTTACGGTGCGGACCACGGCGAAAACGCTGAGGAAGACGAGCCAGAATCCCAGCCTGCCACCCTCAACTTCGAGCACGAAGTCGCGGAACAACACGAGAGCCATTCCCAGACCGAGCGGGGTGCCGCGCAGCGCGTCGTTCCCCGACGAGCGGCCTAAGCCCTGGGCGAAGTGATACAGGCTGCAGCGTGAGAAGCTGTAAAAAATGGGAAGACCATCCCTGGCTCGTCTTCGAAGCCGGCTGTTCATCGGCGTCGCTCTGGCGATGGTGCTCGTGGGATGGCGTTACGTCTTCCGCCCCGCGGCTCCGGCGGATATTCGTCCGGCCACGTCCACCCCGGCCGTGAAGCCGGCTGCTGCCCCGGATTCGACCGCAGCCTCCTGTCCGATCCAACTCTGCGACGTGACGAACGAGACGGGCATCACCTTCGTGCATACCGACGGCTCCAGTGGCCGGCGTTTCATCGTCGAGCAGATGTCGACCGGCCTAGCCACCTTCGACTATGACGGTGACGGGCTGATCGACATCTATTTCCCCAACGGAGCCCCGCTGCCCGGCGCCAAGTTCGAACATTCGCCGCACCATGCCCTGTATCGCAACCTGGGCGGCGGGCGGTTCCAGGATGTGACCAACGCAGCCGACGTGGCTTGCACCGGCTACGGGTTGGGGATTGCTATCGGCGACTACGACAACGACGGTTTCCCCGACATCTACCTCAACCATTTTGGCCCCAACGTACTTTACCGAAACAACGGGGACGGCACCTTCACGGATGTCACGTCCGCGGCCGGCGTCGCCCGGGGCGATCTGGTGGGCGCCGGGGTGTGTTTTCTGGACGTCGACGCCGATGGCACGCTGGATCTGTACGTGGGCAACTACATCACGCTGGACGTGCAGCACCACGTCCCGCACCTAATGAACGGATTTGCGTCCTATCCTTCGCCCCTCGAGTATACGCCGGTGCCTGACACCCTGTACCGGAACAACGGCGATGACAGCTTCACCGATATCAGCCAGGAAGCGGGCATTGCGGCGTACGCCGGCCGCAGCATGGGCATGATCTCCGCGGACTACGACAACGACGGGGCGGTAGACGTGTTTGTCTGCAACGACGTCCAGGAGAACTTCTTGTTCCATAACGATGGGCACGGTCATTTTCAGCAGGTGGCCAATCAGGTCGGGGTAGCCCTGAACCACAACGGCGAGATGCTGGCCAACATGGGCGTGGACGCCGGGGATTACAACCACGATGGCCTGTTGGACTTCTATACGACCAACTACCAGAACCAGTTGCCCATGTTGCTAAAGAACCTCGGACATGGTCTGTTGGAGAACGTGGCCCCCACGACCAACGCCGGGGCCGCCGGGTTTGCCTACGTCAACTGGGGCTGCGGTTTCGTCGATTTCGACAACGATGGCCACCCGGATCTGTTCCTGGCCAACGGGCACACCGAGGACAACATCGAACAACGTGACCGGAACTCCGCTTACCGCACCTGGAACGTGGTGCTGAAGAACACAGGGGCCGGCCGGTTCGTCGATGTCTCGGCCCCTTGCGGTATTCGCCGGACGGCGGTCCACAGTGCCCGCGGGGTGGCTTTTGAGGACCTGGACAACGACGGCGACATCGACGTCGTGGTCCTCAACTCACGGGAACGCCCCACCGTGCTGCGAAACATGCTGCAGGAGTCCGGCTCGCCGAATCACTGGCTCCAGATCCGCTTGCGCGGTGTCACCGCGAACCGCGACGGCGTGGGGGCGCGGGTCCGCGTCGTGGCAGGAGACCTCGTGCAGATCGACGAGGTCCATAGCGGCCGCGGCTATCAAAGCCACTGGGGTTCGCGGCTGCACTTCGGACTGGGCCCGCACGACCGCGTTGACCGCATCGAGGTCCGCTGGTTAGGCGGCGGGACGGATCTGATCGAAAACGTGAGGGGGGACCGGTTGATTACCATCATCCAGGGATCCTCCCCGAGGAGTTGAGCAATGGGCGGACAGCAGAGTCAGCCGCCGCGGACGTCCCGTACCGTGGAGGCATCGGACGTCGGCCGGACGCCGAAGGTCAGCCAGACCCGCCGACGATGGCTGATGGCGGGTGGAGTGGTGCTCGCCGTGACAGCGGTGGTCTGTGTTTGGCCCTGGATGCGGGTGAATCAGCACCTGAACGCCGCGCGCCGGGCTTTGGACGGGGGGGACCCGGACGCGGCTATGACGCCGCTCCTCGCGGCAGAACAAGTGCAGCCCCAACGCGCTGAGGTGCAGTTCCTCCTGGCGGTGGCACATCGTCGGGCCGGTCGGCTGGACCGCTTTCGTGCTCAACTGCAGCGGGCACGTGAGTTACGCTGGCCCGCCGAAGATGTCCAGCTTCAGGAATGGCTGGCCGCCGCGCAGGTGGGCGAGATCGAGGCTGTGCGGAGCCGGTTGTTGGCCGCGGTCGAACGCCATGCCGGGGACAAAATGGCCGAAGAGATCTGCGAAGCCTTGGCCCGGGGCTCCCTGGCCGCGTACCGCATCCAGGATGCCGCGAAATACCTGGACCTGTGGCTGCAATGGCGCCCCGAAGCTCCCCAGGCGCGCCTGCTGCAGGCCTATGTCGATGAACGGCTGGACCGGATTCCTGCCGCGATTGAGGACTATCGCGCGGTCTTGGTCCAGCTGCCGCGACATCGCGAGGCCCATTTCAGACTGGCCGAGTTGCTCTTTCAACAGGGCACCCTGGATGAAGCGGAGCCCCATTTCCAAGCGTGCTTGGCCGCCAATCCAGGCGATGCCGATGCCTGGATCGGGATGGCCCGATGTGCTGCGGGGCAGGGAAACAACGAGGCGGCTCAGCTCGCCCTCGATAAGGTATCAGCCCTCCATCTGACTTCCCGCCAGCGGGCCAACGCGCTGGCCGAACAGGGCCGCATACGGCTGCAGGAAGGTAAGCTCGACGAGGCGGTCAAGCTGCTGACCCAAGCCGTCGACCTGACTCCTTTCGAGGTCTCCATGCACTACTCGTTGGCCGCCGCCTTGGGGCGTGCTGGGCGACCGGACCAAGCCAAATTGCACCACGATCGCCTACGGCAAATCGCCTCCAAACGCAATCGCCTGGGCGATATTACGCGGGCGCTCTTTGAACAGCCCAACGACGCCGATTTGCGGTGCGAAGCTGGGATGACGCTGCTCGAGTTGGGACTGGCCAGCGAGGGTCTGGACTGGCTGAAAACCGCCCTGGCGTGCGTGCCGACCCACCGCCGATCCCACCAGACGTTGGCCGAATACTATGCCGCGCACGGCAACTCGGCACTCGCCGAGCAGCATCGCTTGGCGGCGCACACGCCCGATCCTCCAAGACCCACCACACCGCAACCTAAACCAAGGTCTTCAAAACGGTAGATTACCTGCTTGACCCCCCTATTCTGTGAAAATGAGAGCCGCATGCTTGACATGTTGTCGATAAGTGGTGTAGCTTTCATGCGATATTGGCTTTCTCTTCGGTGGTTCATGGGTCTAGTTCCCTTTTTTTTTCTCGGAGCCGGTTATGAATCGAAGAATGCTACGCTTTGGCTTCACCCTGGTCGAATTGTTGGTAGTGATTGCGATTATCGGGATTCTCGTCGCGCTCCTACTGCCGGCGATTCAGGCGGCGCGGGAAGCCTCCCGCAGAACGCAATGTTCGAATCAAATGAAACAACTTGGATTGGCGCTGCAGAACTACCACGACACGTACAAGACATTCCCGTACACGGCCGCTCGCTGGAATGCGATCGGGGGCTCCAAGGCGCACGGTTGGAACGAATTCATTTTGCCGTTCGTGGAGCAGCAGTCGATCTACAACCAACTTGACTTTGTAGCTGCGGACGTCAACAACGGTGTTAACAATACCGTGTTAAGTGGCTTGAAGATGCCGTGGCAGCAGTGTCCCAGCAATCCCTTCGCCGCAAACAATAAGACGTTCCGCGGCAACGATTTTTCGGATGCCCCCGGAACCTCGGCGGTTGAGTGCTACGCGCCCTGCACCGGCCCGCAAAAGTGCGATAACATGGCCAACTCCGACTGCCCGACAGATAATTCGTTCTGTTGGTGGCCCAACAGCGACTGGAATGGCGGCAACACATCCTCCGCCAATCCCGGTATCTTCGGAGGTCGAGGCATCTATTGCACGAACATGTCGGGCATCACCGATGGGACGTCGACCACCATCCTGCTGTCTGAGCGGAGGGGCGAAATGAACAGGCACATCGGCGCCCTCTCGACCAATTTCCAGGGATGCTGGACGGGTCTGAAGATTAATACCCCTCAAATTGCTGCTGCCGTGGCTGCCAATGATGATGGCCGGTACGACCGAACCAGTGGTGCCGCCAGTTTTCATCCCGGTGGCGCATTGTTCTCGATGGGTGACGGTGCAGTCAAGTTCCTGAACGAATCCATTGATTTCCAGCTGTACAACAACCTTGGAAATAAGTCGGATGGTCAAGCGGCTCAGGTCCCCTAAGCGACCGGCGGCTTTGAGCGGAACGTTGCGCATCGTAACCCGCATCGTCAGCGAGGAAGAGCAGCGTTTACTCGCTGATACTACGGATTACGAAGATTCGCTGCTAGAGTTTTGCGCAACGTTCTGATCAAGACCCGACCGGCGATTGTTTTCCTACCCCAGGAGCATAGAGATGATGTCTAGTGAGATTAGAACGAACTGGTGGAAGCCTCTGTGGCTGTGCGTCGCGGTAGCTGCGGCAGCCAGCGGCCTTGGGGGCTGCGGTGGCGACCCCAATATGACCCACGTCAAGGGGCGTGTCACCTATGCTGAACAACCGCTCACGACCGGCGAAGTCAGCTTCAGTTCCGAGGACGGGCGCCGGACTGCGATGGGCAACATCGACAGCAACGGGAATTACGAGTTGCGAACGTCGACAACTGTGGTGGGAGTCCCGTTTGGCAGCTACAAAGTGAGAATCACGGCCGTGGAACAGAAATCCGGCATGGATCAAGATGGAAAGCCCTTTCCCGCGAAGCATCTGATTCCGGAAAAGTACGGCGACGTCGCGACCTCGGGCCTGACCGCGACGGTGGAGAAAGGTAAACCCGAAATCAATTTTGCTCTGAAGAAAGAGTAGCTCGCAGCCGAATTTGTCCAATCGTACGAACCCGGCGTGCCAGCGAGGGAGGCGGAGAGCGTCTCTGGTGGTGCGCCGGGTCTATTTTTTGGCAGCGAGGCGGAGCGGCCCAGCCGTCACAGCGAACTCGGCAAGGGATACAACGGGTTCCCTTCGATGACCAGATATTGTCCGGGCGCGACGTTCTCCCACTGGTCCTTGCTGCCTGAGGGCCACGTGACGCGGAGCCGCGGAAGCTTGTCCCGCTTTCCGAGTCCAAGGTGGACGCGTCGGTCGCAGGCCGATTGGATGCTGCCGCCGCCAATCACCTCGCGGAACATTGGCTGCCCCAGTCCTTCGGCTTCGACGCGGGCATGGAAGGCCGAGCGATTGGATTTCCCGCGACCGACGAGCTTGAGAACCACGCTGGCAAACCGCGTTTCCGTCTCGTTGTGTAACACGGCCGCGGGAGCTAGCTGATGCGAAACCACTAGGTCCAGCTTGCCGTCGTTGTCCAAATCCCCTACGGCTGCCCCGCGTCCGAGCCAGTACCCCTGAAAGTACTCCCCAGCCGAATCTGAGAGATCGGCGAACCGCCCGGTCGTTTCGTTGCGAAAGACCTGAGGACGCATCCGGTACGGCTCGCGGTGGGCCATCCAGGACAGGTCGTCCATGTGACCGTTGGCTACGAACAGGTCCAGCCAGCCATCGTTATCGAAGTCGAAGAACACGGTGCCGTAACCGTTTCGCTCGCGACTGGCCGGTCCCAGGCCCGAACCATTCGTCACATCCTCGAATCCCTGGCCGCGGAGATTTCGGTAGAGGGTGCTCGTTTCGCCGAAAAAATTGGTGATCAGCAGATCGGTCCAGCCGTCCCGATCGTAGTCGCCCACGGCGATTCCCATGCTGGCCGTGGCGCGGCCTTGACGATTCATGGCCACGCCCCTCAGCAGCGCCTGTTCCTTGAATTTCAAGCTCTCCGACGCGGTTCCGGCCAGGCCCTGGTTGATGTACAGAAATTTCGGTGTGCCGTCGTTGGTAACCAGAATATCCGGCATTCCGTCCCCGGTGGCATCGAAAATCGCGACGCCCAGTCCCTTGCCATCGACGCCCGTCAGGTCGGCGGCGGTAGTCACGTCACGAAAGCCCCCGGCACCATCGCCCAGAAAGCAGACATCAGGACTGGCACGAAACATCGTCGGAGGGCATTGGATATAGCCGTCAGGACTGCTCTGACTGGGGCAGAGCTGGGGCGGATCATCGCCGGTCTCCAAGTAATTGACCACGTACAGATCCAGATTGCCGTCCAGATTCAAGTCGGCGAAGGCAGCGCTCGAACTCCAGCGTTCGCAGTCCACTCCCGCCTGTTGGGTCACGTCGCTGAAAGTTCCGTCCCCCTGATTGTGCAGCAGCACATTGTGGCCGAAGGCCGTGATGTACAAATCCTCGAAACCGTCCTCGTCGTAGTCACCCGTCGCGCACCCCTGAAAATACCCGCTCCGCGTCAAACCGGCGGGTAACGAGACCTCATCAAACCTGCCCTCACCCCGATTGCGGTAGAGCTTGTTCAGGTGGGTTCCATCGTCGAGTTTTCTCGGCAGGCGGGAGCCGTTGTTGAAAAACACGTCCAGCCGCCCATCGCCATCGAAATCGAACAGAGCCACGCCGCCGCCGTTCGCTTCCAGAATGCGATGCTGTCCGTGGATATCGTCGTAGCGTTCGAATCGGATGCCGGATTCGGCGGCCACCTCCCGAAACCTGGGCAAGATCCCGACTGGGGTTACGGCGCGCGGGGTATCCTGCTCGGCCTTGTGCCTGCCTGCTTCGGGCGCAATCGTTGGTTGTGCCACCTCAGCCGCTGGCGGCGCAGGGCCTTGGCCCGTGCAACCGCAAGCCAGCATCACGATCAGCACGCCCCAGTACGGGAAGGGCGTACCACGCGCCAGCCCGTTCGCCCAATTCTGCGCCGCCCAGGGATGAGGTGCGGGGCGGAGCAGCAAATGCCCAAGTTGTTCTTCCGCCGTTCCACGGCGCGCTCCTCCCCTGCGTCTCGCGTTGGTGTGGCTCCGTCTGCAATCCGCTCTAACGCCCATTGGAAGCCTCGGGCCGTGGCACCCGCTCCTGGTGTTCCCGCTCCGTGTGTTCCTGGACCAACCGGGCCTTCAACTGCAGGAGTTCTTGGTGGTTGGGGGCCTTGCGGAGCGCCACGCCGGTGACGAGCCACCCCTGCTGAAGCAGGTTGATCTGCTCGCAAATCTGGGCGATTTCCAGCAGCGGCTCGATGCGATCCGGATTCTGCACAGACCAGCCCAGCTTGTTCTGAATACGGGCCAGTCCCTGGGAGGCAGCCAGTGCCTTCTGGTTCTCGTGCTCGGCTCCCGTGGCGGCCAGAGCCCGGGCCAGCCCCAACTGACTCTCCGCACTTGCCGGATCGACCCGGAGGGCACGGCGATAACAGTCGATGGCCTCAGGATAGCGCTGCTGGTGCTCGTGAAAATGTCCACGCAGCTTCAATAGCAGCCAGGGTTCGGAGTCTTGGATGGGGGGCAGATCCGCGATGAGCAGAGCCATTTCGCTCCAGGCGTTTTGTTCAAAGTGATAGGCGCATAGGGCCGCCTTGGCCTCCAAGTCGTGGGGGCTGAGTTCAAGACACCGTGCCAGGATCAGCCGGCTCTCCGGCAACCGCCCCTGGCCAATGCGATAGCGTGCCAGGGCGACGCCCAGGCGGACCTTCGCAGGATCGATTTGCCAAGCCTGTTCGACACGCCACGCGGCGTGTGGCGAATTCCATTCCAACAAGGTGGGAAAGCACCAAGCCAAGACCTCGAAGGTCTGCGCCTCCCCACGTTGGATCATCTCGGATAGCAGCTGCTGACGTTCCTCAAATCGCAATTCAACCGCCAGCAAGTAACTGAGGTACTGCTTGGTCACCACCGAGTATTCCCGCTTCATCTGTGGGGCCAGTTGTTCCAGACGGAGAAATTCCCGCAGATTCGTTTCGGCCTCGGTGAGGCGTTGCTGCTGGATTAGGATCTGCCCCTTTTCATAAACCATCAAATGTCCGTAACGCGGATGCTGAGCAGGGATTTGGTCGAAACATCGGAACGCCGCTTCCCAGCGACCTGCTCTGGCGGCATCTTCCCCCAGTTGACAAAGCACTGCCTCGTGATCGGGAACCTTGCTGCCCTGGCCTCGAAGCTCACACAGTGTCTGCCGATATTGGTCCCGGTCAATCCCCGCTGGCAGCGGCGGAATGCGATCCGCCAACACATACCACGTCAACAGCGGCGTCACGGCACACAGCCCGAACGCTCCGAGACCGAACCAAAATCGCCGTCGAGGTATCGCTGCCATAACCGCTCGCTACTTAGGACCGCGAAAGGAATAGCTGTCGGGTTTACAAAGTGGTCATCACGCTCCGCGTGATGACATGTCGTCACGGCGGAGCGTGACGACTACTATGCTTGCGACACTTATTTCTTACGCGGT
>JAPLNJ010000372.1 GCA_026692885.1 Planctomycetota bacterium
ATTCTGGGTGACTTTAATCTGGCCGGTGAGACCTGGATGATCCGCAAGTACTACGAGCGGATGGGCGTCCAGGTGGTGGCCACGATTACGGGAGACGGTCGGGTCGCGGCGATCCGGCGAGCCCACGGGGCCAAGCTGAACGTCGTGCAATGCGCCGGGTCGATGACGCATTTGGCGAAGACCATGGAGGAGACCTACGGCATCCCGTTTGTGCGGGTCTCGTACTTTGGCATCGAGGACATGTCCAAATCGTTGTACGACGTGGCCGATCACTTCGGCGACGCCGAGTTGAAACGCCGAGCTCAGGAACTGGTTCGCGAAGAGGTCCGTGCCATCCTGCCGGAACTGCGCAAGTACCGCCACGCCTTGGCAGGCCGCCGTGCCGCCGTCTACACCGGCGGGGCTTTCAAGGCGTTCTCCCTGGTGCGATCGCTGCGCACGCTGGGGATGAAAACCGTGTTGGTCGGTTCACAGACGGGCAATCGGGAGGACTACGAACTGCTGCGCCAGCTGTGCGACGAGGGCACGATTCTGGTCGACGACACCAATCCCTTGGAGCTGTCTCGCTTCCTGCAGGAGAAGCAGGTGGACCTGTTCATCGGTGGCGTCAAGGAACGGCCGATTGCCTTCAAACTGGGCATCGGTTTCTGCGACCATAACCACGAGCGAAAAGAGGCTTTAGCCGGCTTCCAAGGCCTGCTGAATTTCGCGGGCGAGGTCTATCGGTCGGTGATGTCGCCCGTGTGGAAACTGATCCCAAGCCGCGGCGGGCACGGCCGAAACTTCACTCCCTCGCCGCGTTTCTCCGAGGCGAAGGCTGGGGTGGCAAATGCCGCAACTATGCTTCGGCCGCTCGTAGGTCAGGCTTTCCAGCCTGACGCGCCGGCTGCCCCGCAGCGTTCCGCGGGAAAGCCCGGCCTGCCTATCGTCGAGGAACCTTGTACCGGCACCTGCGAGACGTGTCATGCCTGTGAGGGCCCGCCATGATTACCGCCGCCACACCCCGTCCGTTGAAACCGTTCACCGCCACGCGGAACGCCTGCAAGCTGTGTGCACCCCTGGGCGCCTGCCTGGCCTTCCGCGGTGTGGAGGGCGCGATTCCGTTCCTGCATGGTTCCCAGGGGTGCTCCACCTATATTCGCCGGTACATGATCAGCCACTACAAGGAGCCGCTGGACATCGCCTCGTCGAATTTCGGCGAAGCGACGGCTATCTTCGGCGGCGGCGAGAACCTGCGGAAGGGGCTGGAGAACGTCATCCGCCAATACGCGCCACAGTTCATCGGGATCGCGACGACGTGTCTGGCCGAAACCATCGGCGACGACGTGGCTTCGTACCTCCGCCAGATCAAGGCCGCCGCCAAGGGGCCGCTGCCCGAGCTGGTCCATGTGTCGACTCCCAGCTACACCGGCACGCACGCCGAGGGATATCAAACGACGGTGCACGCGGTGGTCGCGGCTTTGGCCCGCGGTGGCGCCCGGCACCAGGCCGTCAACGTGATTCCAAGCATGCTTTCGCCGGCCGACCTGCGTTATCTGAAAAGCATGGTGAGCGACTTCGGGCTGGAGGTCATCCTGTTTCCCGACTACTCTGACACGCTGGATGGGCCAATCTGGACCGAGTACCAACGGATTCCGCCTGGCGGCACACCACTCGCAGCCATCCGCCGGATGGGGGCCGCATCAGCGACGATCGAATTTGGCGGCAGTCTGGACGGGCGCGAAACGGCCGGGATGCTATTGGAACAGCGTGACGGCGTGCCGCGATTCGAATTGCCGCTGCCGCTGGGTGTGGCGTCGACCGATCGGTTCTGTGAGCTGCTGGCACAACTCAGCGGACGCCCCCTACCGGCCAGCTATGTCTCCGAACGCGGCCGCCTGGTGGACTCCTATGTCGATGCACACAAGTACGTGTTCGGTAAGCGGGCGGTTGTGTATGGCGAGCAGGATTTGGTAGTGGGTGTGGCGGGCCTACTGGCTGAAGTGGGGATCGTGCCTGTGCTCTGCGGTTCCGGCGCCAAGAGCGGTCGCCTGCGCGAACGGATCGAGGCCGCGGCTCCAGACTTGCTGGAACCCATCACCGTCCTGGAAGCCGTCGACTTTACGGAGCTTGAGGAACAGGCGGCCCGCCTGCAACCCGATTTGGTCATTGGCAACAGCAAGGGCTACGGATTGGCGCGGCGGTTGGAAATCCCCTTGCTCCGAGTCGGGTTCCCGATTCACGACCGGGTGGACGGCCCACGCCTGCTGCACGTCGGTTATCGAGGGACACAGCAGTTGTTCGATCGGATCGCCAACGCGGTGATCGAGGCCACTCAAGAGGCCTCGCCGGTGGGTTATGCGTACATGTGAAGGATAGCAACCATGACCTGGGACAACTCACAACATCCATGTTTCAGCGACACCGCGCGGCACCGTTTTGCGCGCATCCATCTGCCGATCGCCCCGGATTGCAATGTCCAGTGTAACTTTTGCCGACGCGACTGCGATTGCGTCAATGAGAGCCGGCCTGGAGTAACCAGCACGATCCTGACGCCGCAGCAGGCCCTGCATTACCTGGGGCGGGTGCTCGAGCTGGATCCCCGCATCACGGTGGTGGGCATCGCGGGTCCCGGCGATCCGTTTGCCACCCCGGACAAGACGCTGGAGACACTGCGCCTGGTTCGCGAGCGTTATCCCGAACTGCTGCTGTGCCTAGCCTCGAACGGGCTGAACGTCGCGCCCTATGCGGACGTCTTGGCGGATTTGGCAGTGAGTCACGTCACGGTGACGGTCAACGCGATCGATCCCGAGATCGGCGCCAAGGTCTACGCCTGGATTCGGGACGGCAAGCGAATGCACCGCGGGCGCCCCGGCGCGGAATTGTTGTGGGAGCGTCAGGCGGCAGCGATCCGCGAATTGAAAAGACGGAACGTGACGGTGAAGATCAATACCATCATCATCCCCGGCGTGAACGACCATCATGTCGCCGACGTGGCCCGCTGTGCGGCCGGCCTGGGCGTCGATATTGCCAATTGCGTGCCGCTGTATCCCGTGGCCGACACGCCGTTTGCCGATCTGCCCCAACCGACCGGCGAGCAGGTGGCGGCGATTCGGGCCGAGGTGGCGCAGCACCTGCCGATCATGCAGCACTGCACGCGGTGCCGAGCTGATGCGGTAGGTCTGCTCGGAGAGGCGATGCAACCCGACGTCGAACGGTATCTGCGGCAAGCGGCGGCACTGCCCCTGCATCCCGCCGAATCACGGCCCTATGTGGCCGTAGCCAGCCTGGAGGGAGTCTTGATCAATCAGCATCTGGGCGAGGCCGAGGAACTATCGATCTACCGGCAGGCCGAGGACGGTTTTGATTGGGTCGAGAATCGCCCGGCGCCGCCGTCCGGCGGTGGGACGCAGCGTTGGGAAACCTTGGCCGAGTCGCTACACGACTGCCGGGCCTTGTTGGTGGCCAGCGCCGGCCAGTCGCCCCGCTCGGTGCTTGCCGCCCGCGGAATCCAGCTCGTCATGATGGAAGGCCTGATCGATGAAGGTCTGGACGCCGTCTATCGTGGAGTCGAGGTGCGGGGCCCGCTGCGCAAACAGCACCGCTGCGGAAGTGGTAGTGGCTGCGCCGGCGACGGGATGGGCTGCTCGTAACGTTGCCAACCAAGAAAGGACCGAACATGAAGAAACCTCAGTACCACTTGTTCCTCTGTAATAGTTTCCGGATGAAGGGCGACCCGCAGGGCTGCTGTCACAAGCAAGGCTCGGCGGATCTCCTGCAGTACCTCCAGACCGAAATCAGCGACCGAGGGCTGGATGCCATCGTCTCGACCACGAGTTGTCTGAACGTGTGTGAGAAGGGTCCCGTCCTGATCGTGTATCCGCAGGCGTGGTGGTACTGCGAAATTACGGAAGAGAAACTCGACACGATCTTGGACGCGCTCGAACAGGAAACCTCTGTCACGGAACTGTTACTGTGTTGAAAGCCCCGGACATCTGGCTCGTCGATACCACGCTCCGCGACGGGGAACAGGCCGCGGGCGTGGTCTTTTCGCCTGCGGAAAAGTTGGCGATTGCAAGTCTGTTGTCCGAGGCCGGCGTGCCGGAGTTGGAGGTTGGCACACCGGCGATGGGTGCGGACGAAATCGCCGCCATCCGCGCGGTGGTCGACTTGCAGCTGCCGTGCCGGCTGACGGCCTGGTGTCGCGCCCAGCGTGCGGATCTTCTGGCTGCGGCGGATTGCGGTGTCAATGCCGTCCATGTGTCGTTCCCCATGTCGTCGATCCATCTGCAGGCGATGCAAAAAAGCGAGGCCTGGGTACTGGCACAATTGGCGGACCTGGTCGCCTTCGCACGGCCGCAATTCGATTATGTCTCGGTCGGTGCTCAGGATGCCTCGCGAGCCGACTTTGCCTTTGTGATCCAGAGTGCGCAGACCGCCCGTGCCATGGGTGCCGATCGCTTTCGGTTGGCCGATACCGTGGGCGTCTGGAATCCGTTCCAGGTGCAAACGAGGATGTTCGCACTGCGGTCCGAGGTCGAAGGGATCGACTTGGGTTTCCATGCCCACAACGATTTGGGCCTGGCCACGGCCAATGCGCTGGCTGCGGTGACGGCCGGCGCGACCAGTGTGGACGTCACGGTCAACGGGTTGGGCGAGCGGGCTGGCAACGCACCGCTGGAGGAAGTCGTGATGGCGCTCCGGCTCACGTTGCACCAGGAATGCGGCGTCGCTAGCCAACGCTTCGGCGAACTCTCGGCCCTCGTCGCCCGGGCCTCGGGCCGTCCGGTGGCTGTCAACAAACCGATCACGGGCAGCGGTGTATTTTGCCATGAATCCGGCATCCATGTCCGCGGCCTGCTGGCGGATCCGCGCACGTACGAACCCTTCCCGGCGGCGGCGGTCGGACATAGAGCCACGGAATTTGTGCTCGGCAAGCATTCTGGTATCGCGGCGGTGCGCCATGTGCTGGCCGACGCGGGCGTGCACGTCAGCCACGCCCAAGCCGCCGGCTTGATGGCCGACATCCGAGCGACGGCGTGCCGGAGGAAGACCGCGGCGGCCCAGAGGTGGGCCTAACCTGGTTTCCCAAGCCGTCGAGGAGGGCACAATCCGCAAGCCGGAGAAATCTGCTGAAGAAGACACCCCTGTGCTGGGACATCGCTTCGGGTAACATGCTGAGGTTCAATCCACCTACGGTCCGCGCCGAAGCCCAGGAATCTTGTCATGCGTCTCCACTACCTGCAACACGTGCCGTTCGAAGATGCGGACAACATCGCCGTCTGGGCTCGACAACGTGGCCACACCCTGACCCACACGCGATTGGACCTGGGTCAGCCGTTGCCGGACCAGGGGACGTTCGACTGGCTGGTGGTGCTGGGCGGTCCGATGAATATCTACGAACACGATCGGTATCCCTGGCTGGTACGGGAGAAGGAGTTCATCCGGGCGTCAATCGACCGCGGCGTGTGGTTTCTGGGTGTCTGCCTGGGAGCTCAGCTCGCGGCGGATGTGCTGGGGGGGCCGGTCACCCGAAATCGCCAGCAGGAAATCGGCTGGTTCGAAGTCTCCCTGACCGCCGAAGGCCAGCAGGCGTCCCTGTTCCGAGAATTCCCCGACCGCTTTCTGGCCTTCCATTGGCACGGCGACACCTTTGCCATTCCGCCCGGAGCGGTTCGGCTTGCCAGCAGCGAAGCCTGCGAGAATCAGGCATTTCAATACCGAGACCGCGTGGTCGGCCTGCAATTCCACTGGGATTACTCGCTGGCAGGCGTTCAGCGGATGATTTGCCACTGTGGGAACGAACTGGTCGACGGCCCGGCAATCCAGCAGACGCAGCAGCTGTTGGCTGCACCCGAACGCCTAGGGCGTACGCAGGAATTGCTCGACCAGCTACTCGACACCATGCAGCAGCAGGCCGCCTAGACTCAACCCGCGATGGGGCTGGATCTAATCGGACGAGACCCGTAAGAGGAGAGGACTCGTTTCCGCCTCAGCGCCTCAACTATTGGGCCGACCAGCGGCGGCGGGTTTGCCCAACACAAACCAGCGTTCCAGCAGATCAAGAAGCTCCTCTTGCGTGTTCCCATCGGCACTGCGGCTGAGGGCCAGTTCGCGCAATCGCGTTACGACCTTCTCGTGACGGATGTTCAACAGGTTGAGCAACTTCATCGCTGCTCGATCAGTCTTGGGAACACTGACTTCTCCACTCACGCCCAGGTCCGCCATGCGGGCGATCAGCTCGGCCTCGCCGCAAGACTGGCAAACCATGTATTCGCGCCGTGCCTTGCCAAAGTAGACGGTCTCATTGTCGAACATCGCACCACGGGGGAGATAAACGGGGCGTTCGGTGGGAAGGTTGACCACTTCGCAGTCCCCAGTCGCATGAGCGGCCACCCATTCGGCAAGCGGAACGAGATCGGTCAGATCGAGGGCATCCCAAGCATCGGCGGTGTGGTCGGCGATGGCAAACTTGGTGCTGCCGCCGGTTCGGCGGTCTTCCATTTTTTGGATTTCGGTGACACGCACGTCGCGGAAGTGACGCGTTGTCTCTTTATAGAGACGATCAATCAAACTTGAACGCTCCTTGGCATCCGTCACGCCAAGGAGTTCAAAGACGGCGTCGTCGAGAATTCGGCGGTCGGGTTGCGTGAGTTCGTCGGGAAGCGTAATTGGCCGCTTGGCAAGTTCCAGCGCTCGTTCGTAGGTGTGGCAGTCGATCAGGGCATCTTCGACCATTCGACCAATGTCTCGCTTGCAGAGAGACTTGAAGGACACCGTCAATCGCTTGGCGATTTTGGTGTCTATCCCGCGCGGGTCAGGCACCTCCATCATCTCCACGTCCAGAACATCGGTGCCCAGCGAGCCTTCGGTCCCCGTGTACCTTCCAAAGAAGGACTTGGTCAGGCCGATGAGTGTGGAGTTGAGTATAGCCACTAACGCGTCACGCTCGGTTCTCGAAAGATCCTCGGAACGGAAATCCAGCATTCGCTTGTTAGCGATGAGCGATGCTGGGTTCGCGGGAATGACATGGCGGTATTGGTGAGCAAGCGGCCAAAGAGCGAAGCCGGGGCGGACATAGGGCGTCAAGTCGAACCAGGGTTCGCGTGCCGCACAACAGGATCGCTGTGGAACGGGAACGGCCTTGCTCTTGTTGCTCGCATACGTAGTTTCCTCGCCGTACTTGATGTAGCGGTAGGCGTGTGATCCCTTGATCGCCAAGAGCGGTCCTTTCACCAGTAACACCACTCGCTCAAGCCCTTGCTGTTGCACGATTGGGCGGCGATGGTCTCGCAGTGTGTGAATGATTGGGGATACATATTTGGGCTCAATGGGATGATACGTCCCCGCGCCGTCCTCGATAATCCGCACGTCGCCCGAGACGACTTGCTTGCGGGCTATTCCAACTGCCTTGCGGAATTCCTGCTCGTCGTCGTATTCCGCCAGCACCAAGGCGGTCACATCCTTCGGCATGAAAAACGCATCGCATCCACTGGTTATGCCGCGTCCGATTTCTACGATCTCACCCAACGGCACAAAGCGACGACTCTTGAACCGTCCCATAATCTCGAAGTACAGGTCGGGAGCCCGCAGATACCGGCCCCATTTGCCCGCTGCATATTCGCCATCCACCGTTATCAGGTATCCGCTATTGGAGATCTTCTTGAGGTCGTCTTCCTGTTCGTCGTCGGATTCTCCGATTGGCGCATCTTTAAGCACATGACCCGCCTTCACACCCTCAATCCACAAGTCACCCTGACGTCTGACCAATATCCGCCAGCGGTCGTCGTGCATATTCTGCGTGGTTCGTTCAATTGCATCCCGCACACGGTCCACCGCCTCTTGCCGGATGTGCTCCTGTTGCTCGGCCTCTTTTCCCACGCCGCCGCTGGCCGGCTTGCCGATGATCTCCGCGAGCGGCTGCTCGAACCGTACGAAGCGCACCAGGTTCTCGCGGCGTGTGTCCTCATCGCTGCAACGCTCAAGAATCGTAATACAGGTCTTCACGCGGGCATCGGGGAACCAACGTTCGGTGGAACTTTCTATGATGGCGATGATCCTGAAATTCAGGAGCATCCACCGTTGCAACTCAAATCCATAATCCACGTCCAGCCACTGCCCGCTGGTCAGGAATCCGAAGTAAGCGCCTTCCTTCAAGAACCTCGACGCGTGCGGCCAGAAATAGCAATGCAGGTCTGCACGTCCCGAAAGCTTGATTCCTCTGAAGGCGTCGGCGACGGCCTGCGCGTACTTGGACTTGTTGAACTTGCTGATCTTCAGTTGGCTCACATATGGGGGGTTCCCGACGACGGCATCAAGGGGCGGCAGCAGCACCGGAATCTTCTTGCCTGTGGCGTGTTCGGGGATGTTGCAAAAAGGGGTGTCCGCCTTCACGTCAAAGAAATCTTGGCGGTCGATGCGCGGATAGTTGGCTTCGTCGTTGATCTCACGGGCAGCGAGGTTGAGTGTCGCCAGGTGCGCGGGGTAGATCGCGATATCACAGCCAAACAAGTCGCCCAGCATGGCGACGTGCGAGCGTTTGGCGTCCATCGCCCGTTTGCGGTAATACGCGCGAACCAGAAACGAGCCAGAGCCGCAGGCCGGGTCGAGAACCGTCGCATTCGCGGAGCGGATGCAAAAGGAATTGATGAGGTCCACGGGGTCCGGGCCGGTAAAGTGCTGACCGAATCGATGGCGCGTTTCGGGGCTCACCAGCTTCTGGAAGATGAGGCCCACAACGTCCGTGGAAACTTCGCGGAAGTCCACACTCTCGATGCCCCGCAGGAAGGCTCGCCAGGCATCGACGGCGCCATCCGGCGTGAAGACTAGTTCGTTGGCCCAATCGTGCGTCTGAGGAAAAAGAAGTGATGCATAGTCCCCACTGCGCTCGACGGCCCTCTTGAACAAGTCGTCAAACCATCGAATCGCTTGCACCGGGGTCTTAACGCTGGGCCCAAGTTCGAGCTTGGGCAGGTCGGAAAAGCGGGCGCGTAAGGCCTTGTAGAAGATCAAGCGGTTGGTCCAGATATAGACGAGCGACCAAGCAGCCCTATCGAGCGTCTTGCGACATTCGTCCGGCTGGCTTCTCCGAACCTGAAGTTCGTTGCGAACCATCCACTCCTGCAATCGCCTGTCAAACGCTTTGTCGGCGTCGGCCGTGTTGTGGAGGTACTGCCGCAATAGCGTGACCGGCCAGTCGAGGTGGCTCTCCAAGGAGCGCAAGAACACTTCGTCGGGCGGCCACGCCCAGTCCCGACGCTGACCCGACACGATGTCGGCAAGATCGCGCAGCAGGTCGGGGAGAAACCGTTGTTCGATATGCTCCAGCGTTTCGGGCCGGGCGACCTCTTGCGCCGAGCCAAGGTCTAGCCGTAAGGACCAGACCTTGATCCGACGTTCCAGTAGCGGCTTGTCCCAAAGCTTTCGATCCCAGAGCACGAACGTGTTAACGTCCCACGTAAAGAAGTATTGGACCACCGCATCTTCGGCTTTGTCATGGGCGTCTTTGACAAGCTTGGAGTCGAACGCGTTGATATTGCCCGGGAGTCTTACCTCACCGGTGAGAAGGATACGGTTGTTGGAGCCGTAAAATCGCAGATCCTTGCGGGCATTCTTGCTGTTCGTGCTGCCCTTCCCCTCAATCCTGACTTCGACGAACGGGCATTGGTCGCAGATGGTCGCGAAAAATGCGGTGGCGGCGGTGGCCATCTTGCCGCAGAAAGCGACTTCGTTGATGGGTGGTGTCATTTACTTCTGGCCGATACAGAACAGGTGTTTGTTCCCGCGGATGTACAGGCGGCCGTCCTGGAAAGCGGGGCAGGTGACACATTCCTCCCCCAGATTCGATTCCGAGACGATTTTGCCTTCCTTGTCCGTCGGCTCGACGATGAAGACCTTACCCTTTTGCTCGAAGAGATACACGTGGTTTCCAACCAGGCCGGGCGACGAGGTGAAGTTGGCGTCTTCGAAGTCCTTCTCCCACAACGGATCACCGCCTGTTAGGGCGTCGTAACAGCTGACCGTGCCGTACGACGCGACCAGCAGCAAGTACTTGTCGGTCACCAGCGGGCTGACGGTGTCGGGTAGGCCCGATTCGACGACAAACGCCGTGTGCGTCTTGGTCACGTCGCCGCTGCCACCCAGACGAATCGCGGAGGCGGCGGGGAACTCGTTGGCCACGTAGATCATGCCGTTCCCCGCCACGGGCGACGGACCCACATCGCCCCTTAAGCGATCCGCCCGCCAGAGTTCTTTGCCGTCGGCGGGCGAGTAGGCGCTGACCCACGGGCTGGCGGCCGTGATGATCTGAACCTGGCCTTCGTGCTGGACGACGATCGGCGACGGCCACGAATTCGGCACCTCACGGGGCGTCTCCCACGCGATTTCGCCGCTGTCGGCTTTCAGGCCGATCAGACGCGAGAGCTTCTCGGCTTTCGTGCCTTGATCCAGTTGGACAATCACCAAGTTCTGGACCATGGCCAACGATGCGGCGTGGCCGTAGGAGTTACTCAGGACGCCGAAGCTGTGCGACCAGCGAAGCTGGCCCTCGAAATCGAACGCGGCCAAATCGCCGTTGGCGAAAATGGCGTATACGCGACGACCGTCAGTCGCGGCGGTGGACGCAGCGAATCCGGTCTGCGCGTTCAGTTTGACTTCCTTCGCGGTGCCTTCCGGCGTGCCGGGCACGTCTTTCTGCCACAGCAATTTGCCCGTTTCCGTGTCGAAGCAGAACACCTGCCGCTGATCCTTGGTCGCGCCGGTCAGAAACACGCGTTTTTCCCACACGATAGCCGAACTGTTGCCGGGCAGGGGGACTTCGGTCTTCCAGAGCACGTTCTCGCCGCTTTCCGCGTCCCACTTGATCGGCATGTTGGTGAAGGCCGAAATACCCAATCCGCCGGGGCCACGGAAGGAGGCCCAGTTCCGACGAAGTTCTTCGTCCGTCGGGAATCCAGACGGCAAGGCCGGCCCGGCCGCCGGTGGCGAATTGGTGTCAGGACCCGGCTGGGGCGGTTCCTGCTTCACACCCGGTTGATCGTTGGGTTGGGGTTCGGGAGGGGAATCAGGGAGCTGACGCTCCCCGCTCGCCGGCTTGGTGTCCACCAAAGCCGCGATCTCTTGTGCGGTGCGAGGCGTCACTTGCGGCAAGCTGACGCCCAGGCTCACGATCGTCACGACGGCCAGCGCCGCCAAGGCACCCACCGACCACCGGGCGATGCGATTACTGAGCAGTTCGCTGTCGACGCTCATGTCCCGCGGCGCCGGCGCTGGTAGTCTCCGCCGCAGCATCGCCGCCCATTTGGCGCAGGCCAGCGCCAACACCGCACCGCTCAGCAACAGCCACGTGCCCGCTTCGGCGAAGCGACGCTGGCGAAAGTACTTTTCGCGGAGCACCAGATCGGCTTCTCGGACGCGCGTCTTCAAGTCCGCGTTCTGCCGTTCCTTGGCCAGTTGCGTCTTCAACGCCACGTACTCGGGCGAATTCAGCGGGTCCATATCCACGCGGCCCTGGAAGTCGATCAGCAGCAACAGACCGACGACCGCCGCAAACAGGCCGGCAATCAACGCCGTACGAAGAGCCAAGGTGTATTGTTGTTCGGTGTTCAGCATCACTTCACGATCTTCAAACGTCCTTGATCAGTCCTAGCCGCACTTGCTCCTCCGGGCAGTACCAGTAGCACCGGCCGCAGGAAACACAACGGCCACGGTCCGGCTGGTAATCGGTCCGCTTGCGGCGGATGGCGAGCGTGGTCCACTTGACTCCGAGCACCAGACCGATCCACGCACCCAGCCACACTCCCAGCGTGCGGAAGCGGTGCTGGGTGTGGACGGCCCGTTCGTAGAGCGTGGCGACTGGCCGCCCGGTGTTCCGGAAGGCATCGCTGGCGTCCGTCGTGCCCTCGACCCGCCCTGCGTCTTCCAACCGGATCCGTTCAGCCAAGCGGTACTCGGGATCCAAACGCGAGAGCGGCACGGTCAGCAGCAGGCCCAGTCCGGCACCCACTGCTGCCAGCAGCGGCGTGCCGACCAAACAGAGGAGCAGCCGTCGCCGGGCGGCCGACCGATGCTCCGCCGACGGCGGCAACGTCGGCTCCTGGATGGCGCCGTAGGGGCACGAATCTTCGCACAGCCGGCATTGGATGCAGTGTTCGGGAGGGATCTTGGCGTGCCACTTGGCGATCTTCGACAACAGCGACAGGAGGCCGCCGTACGGGCAGAGATAACGGCAATACGGGCGCCCGACGAAGATGCCCAGGATTAGCAGCGACGCGCCGAAGATCAACATATTCGTATCGCCGCTCAACCGTAGCATGGCAATGAACGGGTCGTAGCGGCAGATGACGAAAGCGGTGCCGGTGCCGGCGAACACCAGAGCGACGCCCAAGTAGAGGTACGGCACCAAGCCCAGGGTGTGATCCAGCCAAGTCGGCACGCGGACCTTGCTGACGGCCACGAGTTCCTGCA
>JAPLNJ010000373.1 GCA_026692885.1 Planctomycetota bacterium
GTGAAGTTCGACCCCAAAGGTCTGGGCCTGAACCGCACGCGTGCCTCCGATGATCGCCCAAATTAACAATCCCACCCGTAGGTGCCGGGTGAAAGTCGAGATCATGAGTCGCCTCCATGCCCATCAGCCCCCGGAGAAGAAGCAAGGCCAGCGAAGGATACGCTTTGATCCTTCAGGCGACAATTGGAATCGCTAGAAATTGCCCTCTATCAGCCATGGTGCCGCCTCCAGGTAGTGACCTTCGTGTCGCCGGACGGCAAATGCCATCATTGTGACGTCGACGTCGCGTCTCTCGCTGCCCGCCGGTTTCCGTGGCGGAAGTCGGCCACGAGGATGTACGTGCTCACGAGTAGCACCCAAACCGGGAAGACCAGCGCAATCCACGCGAAGTCCGTGATGGTCAGCAGTAGTACCAACCCCAGTCCGTAGCCAACGAAGACCAGCCAGCGCGGGAGAACGGCCACGCGAAGGCCAATCGTGGAGGTCACAAAGATGAAGATCGCCGCCATTTTCACGCCAAAGGTGTTCATCAGCGAGTACGCCATCCCACGACCAAATCGATAGGTTTCGCTCTGCTCTGGAAGGCTGACGCCGGCCGCGAAGGTATCCAGCAGTCCCCGACAGACGGCGGCGGCACCGAACAACATCACGACGAAAAGCAACCCGCTGCCGAGGAACACTGTCGCGAAGAACCGATCTTCCAGTAGGCCGACGCGGTTACGCAGCACGGCCATGAACCAAAGAAATGCAATCCCTGTGAATGGCACCAGGTTGAGCGCGAAGCGGACGGCGTCTCGGAAGGCTGGCTCGGCCAGCCATGTGCCGGGATCCGTCGGATCGGCCGGGATGGTCAGCCGGAGGAGCACTAGGCTGGTGGCATACAGCGCGGCAAAGACCATGCCGCTGACGGCTACGACTCGCGGGGGCGATGGGGTCTGGCGAACTGCGGTCGGCGAACTGCTTATCATCAGGGAAATCCTCAGGTCGTAGTCTGTTTCTGAAAGGCTTCCACAGCATCCGCTACGGAGATGACCCGATCGAGCCCGCCGAGTCGGGCATCCACGCCCTCGTGGCGCAAGCGGTCGCGCACCGAGGAGCGCGCCTCAACGGCCTGCACGCGGATGCCGGCAGTGGTGAGTTCGTCGGCCAGACCCGCCAACGTGTAAGCGCTTTGCAGGTCCACCAAGGGCGAGGCGGAAAGGTCCAGCACGACGAGTTGGGGCGGCGTGGCTTCGGCTCGCGTACGGTCCAAGATCAAGTCACGCACATGATCCACGTTGAAATAGAGCAGGCCCGACTCAGGCCGGAAGATCAGCACGCCCGGAATCGGCTCGTTGTCCGGATGCCGCTCGCGATCCGAAAAGCGCCGCGTGCCTGGGATGCGTCCGAGCACAGCGACATGGGGGCGAGAGGCGCGACGAAGCAGTTGCACGAGCGAAATCACGGCGCCGATCAACACGCCGCGCAGCAAGCCGGACCCCAACACGCCTAGGATGGCCGCCATGGCCACGGCGAACTCCCCGCGATCGCCGCGCCAGAGTTGCTGAAGGGCGGACATGCTGAACAGGCCGGCGACGGCCACCAATACCACCGCGGCCAGCACCGGCTGGGGTAGGGGCTGCAGCAACCGCGACAAGAAAAGTACGACCACCAGGGCCGTGCCGGACGCCAGCGCGCCAAGACGGACAGCGTCGCCGCTGGCCAGTCCGCCGAGCGTCGAGCCGACCAGCAGCGAGATGGCTGAGGTGCACGCCATGGCCGTGTGCTTCGAGCTGCAGAAGAGCCAGAACGCCAGCCCCGAGAATAAACAGGCATACAGACCAGCCTGCGGCGGTAATCCGGCAAGCGAAGCGTCGCCGATGGACTTCGGCACGAGGTAGGCCGCGAGCGTCACCCCGGCGACCACATCGCCGCGAAACCACCTGCGATCGTAGCTGCGCAGCCAGTCCACGGCCGGAATCCACCGGGCGATCGCGGGGACGAACTGCATACCTCCGGGTGTTGAATCTGCCATGCGTTGCTCAGGATTGTGGGACGGGGTTAGAACTCGACCTCGTGTTTTGTGGTCATTTGCTTGGACTACAGCTGTCGCCTGACAGGCCGTAGCGTCATTCATCGGAACGATATCGGGTTTCCACAAGTGTATCCATAGTTCATGCGTCCTGACCAAGAGCGGCGACCGCGTGGCGGTTCGTGGGATACATCTGGCTTTCGTTAATCAACCGGCCACTTGGGCGAAGCCGATATTGAGCGGAATGATCAGCGCCGCCAAGGTGATACCGGCAGTGGCCTCGCGCGGCACATCCGCCCAACCAATCCCGCGCATACCGACAAACGGTTGGGGCCAACGAGTTGTTCGGGTCTGTTTCATATCTGCTGTTCGCATTCTAGAAATCCGTTACCCGATGCGTAACGCAGACGCATCGGGAAGTTTATCCCCGGTTACCTTCTTCCATTGTTGCTCGAGCAGTTCTTTCGCTGCCTGTTCCAGGAATTCCGGTGCGGCCCATTTCTTCACATCGAAGTCGTTCTTGATGTAGCCGTGGCTCAGCATGAAGTCCTTGCCGATCTCCACGGAGACCAGATTCTGGGGCGAAAGGTTAGGCACCATGTCGATGTTCTGGATACCACTGCATGTATCCTCCACGTCCAGATAGAACGTCTGCTTGTCGAGGATCGCCGCCGCGGCGTGCTTGTGCTCATTCGCCCATCGTCCGACCTTGATCATGCCTTTCATGAACGTCACGACCAGCTCGGGATGCTCTTCAGCCATCACTTCGGTGCAGGTGATGGCGGCGGGGATGTTGGCCACCTGTAGGGTCCAATCCGGGTACCGGGACAGATCCTCGATTGCCTTGAACTTGCCCGTCGCCTCCTGGAGATGCTGGAAGGGTTTGCTCTGGGTATAGATCGCATCGACGACCCCCTGTTCCAGCGCGGTCTCCAGCGGACGGAAGGCCAGGTCGTGCTTGTGGTTACGCTTCAGCCACAGTTCCGACGGGTTTTCCATGGGATCCAGCATGGCGGGATTGTTGTACCAGTCATCCGCATAGGGGAACTCCACGATTTCCACGTCGGCGCGGGTCATGCCGTTCATCCGGAGCATCAGCTCGATGCCCTGTTCCTCCTGGATCCGCCACCAGTCGTTCTTGATCTTTTTCAGACTCTTCGAAAGGCCGATCTTTTTGCCTTTCAGTTCGACCATCCGGTAGATGTCGTCCCTGGCGCGCACCATCATGCAGCCGCCTTCGTGTGGTGCGTGCGTCACTCCCAGGAGCCTGGTCCTGCGAATGTCCGCATGAACGTGGATGGGCGGGAACAGACCGCCGAAGCGGATGAGGTTGTCCAGGTTGTGGATGTAGTGCGGATACCAGTCGTTCTCGCGGACGGAGCGCAGGAAGGCATACTTCACGCCGATTTTCTTGTACTCCTCCCGGGTCCAGCCCAGTTCCTGGTCAACGTTGCTGGCGGACACGAGGGGACAATTGGTGTAGTACACCTCTTTCCAGTCAAGCTTTACGGTATTTAATCTTGTGTTCTCAAACGTTGTGCTCTTGATTGCCTTGGATAGATCCCCAGGAGAACAAGCTGTGGGATCGCCGCTTTTTGTTGATCCATTAGTCATAATTACGAGTCTCCTTCTTCTTGTCATCGGACCGGCGGTGATGGCGAGTTGTTGTTCCCAGGCCCGGTCGCCTGGATTTGTTGGGGGTCTCTCTCTTCGGTATTCTCGGTTGTCTCGGCGGCCGGCTCGCTGTCCGTTGGCCCGGCCTGTCTTGCTTCACCTTGCCATGAGCATCGAACGCGACAACATGCCTCCGGAGATGTTCCGGGCCTTGAACCCGTTCTGCAGCAGGATCCGCGTCGCGTAGTAGGCCCGCTGGGCGGAGCGGCAGATGACGAGGATTTCACGGTCGCGAGGAAGCTCGCTCAGACGCGCGCGCAGTTGCGGCAGCGGGATATTGACCGCGCCCGGCACCGACTCCACGGCGAGCTCCGGAGGATTCCGCACGTCGAGGAGGAATTGGCCGTCCACAGAGTTCCAGTCGCAGATAGGCATGTCGCCACGGAGGATGTCCGCCGCGACCATCCCCGCAAAGTTGACTGGGTCCTTGGCGCTCCCGTAGGGCGGCGCGTAGCTTAGCTCGGCCTCCTCCAGGTCGTAAATGGTGCAACCCATCTGGATCGCCATCGCGAAGGAATCGATCCGCTTGGGAACGCCGTCCTCGCCGAGCACTTGCACGCCGAGGAGGCGTCCGTCTGATTTCCGGAAAATCGCTTTGATGGCGAGCACTTTTGCGCCCGGGTAGTACCCCGCGTGCGAATTCGGATAAAGGTAGATCTTCTCGAAATCCTTGTCTCCGAGCTGGACCAGGACCTTCTCGCTCGCACCGGTCTGCGCGATCGTGGCCTCGAATATCTTGCAGATGGAGGTTCCCTGCGTGCCGCGGTAACGGGAGTCGCGCCCGGCAATCACATCGGCCGCGATCCGGCCCTGCCGATTAGCCGGCCCGGCTAGCGGGATGAGCGTCCATTGCCCAGTAACGAAATCCTTGACTTCGACCGCGTCGCCGACGGCAAAGATGTCCGGGTCACTGGTGCGCATGTGCTCATCGACACGAATTCCGCCGCGCTGGCCGAGTTCAATCCCGGCCAGCTTCGCCAGCGCGGTCTCCGGACGCACGCCAATCGCGAGGATCACGATGTCCGCCGGATGTCGCTTGCCTGAACCGGTGAGGACTTCCAACGAACCATCTGGCGTTTGCTGGAAGCCGGCCACGCCGTCATTGAGTTCGAGGCGAACACCGTGCTTTGTCAAGTAGCGTTCGACGAGGCACGCCATTTCCGGATCGAGCGGCGGCATGACCTGATTCAGCTTCTCGACCAGCGTCACTTCGAGCCCACGATGGACTAGGTTCTCGACCATCTCCAGGCCGATGAACCCGCCGCCAACCACCACTGCACGTTTCGCAACGGTGACCGTCTGACAGCCGGTGTACGAATTCATTCCCGCTTGATCCGCCGTACCTCGCTCGAGCCACTCCCGGATGTGCCTGGCGTCCGGTATCGTTCTCACGGAGAAGATCCCCGGAAGATCGATGCCGGGCAATGGCGGACGGATCGGTGCCGCCCCGGGCGACAGCACGAGCTTGTCGTAGTGCTCCGTCGTCACCTCACAGGTAGCGTGGTTCTTCAACTCCACAGTTCTCTGTACTGACGAGATGCCCACCACCTCACATTTCGTCCGGCAATCGATTGCGAACTGCACGCGAAACGTCTGTTCCGTCGCCACCAAGAGGCTCGATTCTTTTTCAATCGAGCCGCCAACATGGTACGGCAGTCCGCAGTTCGCGTACGAAACATACGGTCCCCGTTCCACCAGGAGGATTTCCGCCTTTTCGTCCAATCTTCGGAGGCGTGCCGCACACGACGCGCCGCCAGCCACTCCACCCACAATGATGACTTTCACTTTCGTGCTCCTTTTCGTCCTTCCCTGAAACGAACCCTTCGACGTGATCAAACGTCACCAGCACGCCGTGCTGCAATCTTGGCCAGGAAACGTGGATGACGTCGCTGACCAGATCAAGGAGAAGTTCGGGCAAGCGTCATTGCAGCGAGCCTTCGGGATGCTACACTTCTAACGACTGGCGGGTGGGCTCAACGACTGGATCTTCTCCAGCAAGTGCTGCTTCTGCGGACCCGTTGCCCGAGCGGCGGCCTGTTGATAGTAGACCTTGGCGATGCTCAGCTTACCCGCCTCTTCGTAGCTGCGGGCCTTTTCCAGTCGGTCGAGCAACTCGGCCTGACGGGTCGTGTCCTCGGCCGACTGCTGACGACGGATTTCTGTGACACTCAGATCGCCGTGATTTGCGGTGCTGTCCGCCGAGGAACTCGCCACCGCACGGGCCGAGCCAGTTTGGCCACCGGCGGCGGCCGGAGCGTCGGGATCGTGACTGCCCGCCTGGTGTCGCTTGACAGGCACCTCCCCCTGCTGCAGTCGCGTCAAGCGTTCCCGAAGCGGACTGACGGAGTTCTGGTTGGCGGGAGTCACGCCGGGGGTGGCGCCGCTGAACACGCCACCCTCACCAACCACAGGCACCACACTGGTCACAAACGGCCGCTGCGACCCGCTGAAGAGGCTGCCAGAGCCGCCGTTCGGAATCACAATGGTGGGCGACTCCATCACGTTCGAACGCTCACTGCCTGTGCCGGCCCCCAAGCTGAATCCCAGGTTGAAGCCCTTGCCCACGACGCCGCCGCCAAACCTCGCGTCGGAGGCCGGGTCATAGCCGCCGAAGGGCGGCGGTGTTGAGTTCGCCGGCCCCGTGTTGAAGAAGAAACCGCCCTTGGGACCCATGCGGTTGATTCCCCAGCCGACCCCAAAGTTCTCGTAGAAACCGTCGTGGAGTTGGTGATAGGGGGTCGTCAGTTGAACTTGCTGGGCCGAAACCGGGCTCGACTGCCATGCCCCGCAGCCAACGACAACGGTGAAGACGAGATAACGCATGCGACACATGACTCGACTTCTCCTGTCTTCTTTCTCTTTGCGTCTTGGCGCCTTGGCGTGAGCGGTTGTCCGTTATGTGTCGGGGCTTCAAAGTGGTCATCACGCTCCGCCGTGATGACATGTCGTCACAGCGGAGCGTGACGACTACTATTCTTGCGACACTTATTGATGCGCCAGTTCTTAGATTCTATCGGCCTTGGAAGGCTTGCGTCAACAAAGGGTTGCGAGGAAGACACGGCATCTTGCCGAAAGAACCGCGGACGCTACCATCAACAGACGGGCCCGGTCTTTTCCACCCCCCACGTCCCACGTCTGAGAACCGGAAACTGCACCTATGACACTGTATGTTGCCCAAGGATCGTCCACGACGGAACTGGCGGATGGGCAGCTCCGCGAGGCGCTGACGAGCTGCTTCCAGCGGCTCGGACCACGCCAACGCGTACTCGCCATACCGCCTGATTTCACGCGATTCAACAGCCGTGCCGGACTGTTGACCTGCTTGACGCACGACTACTACGGCAACCGACTCGTGGACGTCATGCCCGCGCTGGGGACCCATTTTCCCATGCCCGATTGGCAGCTGAAAAAGATGTTCCCCAGCGTACCCAAGTCCCTGTTCCGGGAACATCGCTGGCGTGAAGATGTGGTCACGATCGGCGAGGTTCCCGCGGAGTTCGTGGCCTCTGTCACCGAAGGCATCTGGACCAAGCCCTGGCCGGCTCAGTTGAACCAGTTGGTGTGGCAGGGCGGCCACGACTTGATCTTGTCCATCGGGCAAGTCGTGCCGCACGAGGTGATTGGAATGGCGAACTACAACAAGAATCTGTTCGTGGGGACGGGCGGCGCACGGGGTATCAACGAGAGCCATTTCATCGGCGCGGCGTACGGTATGGAGCGGATGATGGGACGCGCCGATACGCCCTTGCGGCGGATCCTGAACTACGCCCAGGACCACTTCTGCCGCCATTTGCCGCTCTTGTTCGTGCTGACCGTGGTGGGGATCAAGGAACGGGGCGAATTAGTGACCCGCGGATTGTTCATCGGAGATGATCACGAGTGCTTCGAGCGGGCAGCCGCACTCGCAGTGCAGGTCAATTTCTCCGTGTTGCAGGAGCCGCTGCAACGCGTGGTGGTCTACCTGGACCCGGAGGAATTCCATTCGACTTGGCTGGGGAACAAGGCCATCTATCGGACGCGGATGGCCCTTGCCGACGGCGGGTCCTTGGTGGTGCTGGCCCCCGGCGTGAAAACGTTTGGCGAGGATCCGGAGATCGATCGGCTGATTCGCAAGTATGGCTATCGCACCACGCCGGAAATCATGAGCTTGATGCGGCAGAACGACGACCTGCAGGGCAATCTGTCCGCCGCCGCCCACTTGATTCACGGCTCCTCCGAGAACCGCTTCACGGTGACGTATTGTCCCGGCAAATTGTCGCGAGAGGATATCGAAGGGGTGGGATATCGGTATGGCGAACTGGGCGTATTTCAGGGCCGTTACGATCCACAGCAACTTACCGACGGCTGGAACACGCTGGCGGACGGGGAACGCATCTTCTTCATCCGCAACCCAGCCCTAGGCTTGTGGGCCCATCCGAGCCGCTTGGCGTCTGCGGTGGCCTGATCGCCGTGTTGCAATGCGGGTCCGAACGGATAGAATCGAAGCGGCAGGGGTGCGGCAAGCAGTCATCCAGGCCATGGTCACCTGAGGACGGGGTTCCTGCCTTCGCGTTCTCCGGCTTCGATCGTGGTGGGCGAGGGCGGAATTGTGCTCACGGAAGCGGAAGTCAAGCGTAGTTTTCAGAAGCTGTTCCAGCGGGGACAGAAATTCGCTCCAGATGTATTCGAAAAAGCGGAAGCACTCTTGGACGAGTTGCGTCCGGAGAGCCCCTTGCGACATCGTCTGCAGGAGCAGATCGCGGAACTCCGGAAAATCCATGCCGCGAAGGCACCGTAGCCGGCTCTTTCAACACAAACAGCCGGAGATTTCTCCGGCTGTTCCTCGTGGACGTTTTGTCCACAGACCCGTTGCATCGCGGGGGTACTGGCCCGGTGTCGGTTTAGCCTATCGGTTCCAAACAAAGCCGAAGGCAAGACCGACCATCATCACGTTGCCGTTGTTGTAAGCGATGCTGCCACCGCGACCGATGCCGTTGAAAAATCCCAGAAACTGCATCCCGACACTGAGCTGAACATCCCGCGTGACATCATACGCCGCCTCGGCGCGGATGTCCGAACCGACGACGGCCTGCGTGGAGTTGAAGTCCTGAGTGGTCTGGCGCTTTTCGATCTTGGTCACCGACGGACTCTGCGAGGTGGTGCCGGTACCTTGTGCCGCACCGCCGTAGAAGGTGAATTCGCGATCGTACCCATAGTGCAGGTGTTGGAAATTCTCGCCAGCGAAGGTGCGGAAATCGGACGACAGATTCCAGCGGCTAACCCGTCGATACCAGCGCAGGCCCAACTGCCCACCGAAAATGTCGTTCCGGAATAGGAAATTTTCCGAGAGGAGAGCCTCCGCTGCCGTGATGCCCGGCGGGTTAGGGATGGGGACGTAGTTGTCGCGGACTGTGGTAGCCCCCGTAATGGGGTCGACGGTGGTGATGGGCTGGTTGACTAGGACTTGGGGGGTATTGGTCTGGTACTGGCTGGTTGTTTGCGTGTAATCCTGGCGGACCGTCGAATCTTCGAATCGGAAATAGCGCAATCCGAGAAACGGCTCCAAAATGCCGCCGTGATTCAACGGCGCCATCCGGAAAGACTTGTTCAACTCCAAACTCGTCAGCTTGCCGAAATTGAGGCTGTTCGTGATATCGTAAGAACGTTCCGGGTTCGGCGGACCTATGTTGTTCAGATCAGAGACCGGCATGGTAGTCGTAGTGCTATTGTTATTGTTGTTGTTGTTGCTTCCGGTGGAGCTCGCCCCGGTGTCGTTAGGATTGAAGCGGTCGTATCTCTGCTGGTGCGTTATTTGAGCCTTATTCGGACCAGCGATGTGCATGTAGGAAAACAGCCAACCGTTATCCTCATCGGTCATGTAGCCCAGATCCACGCGGTTGCCCCAGGTCTTGTCCAAAATATCGTAATCCTGCCCGAGCGCTGTATTGAAAGCAGGGGTCGGTACGAAGGTGTAAGCTTGATTAACCGCTTGATTTACCCCAGGGTTTGGCGGGGTATAATACAGAACATCAGGGGACCCTACCCCTACAAAGACGGACTGGAACTGATTCTGGTTGGGGCGTGACACGCTGATGTACATGCGACTGTACGACCCGAACCAGCCATGTTTCTGGACTGGATCGCCGCCGTAGGCGTCGAGGTCGTCGGCCGGGGCAAATAACTGCATGTCGTAGTCGAAGTAGCCCGGATCGATGAACGGCTGAACCGTCTGGGCACGGGCAAGTGACGAAAACGCGAGTACTTCCACAACACCCGACAGCAGATAACGTTTTTTCAAGGCCATGGTTGTCCTCACCCTCAGGGGCTGTAACCTTCGCTGCAACAGCTACCTGCCTGTCCGCCGCCAAACGATCGAATTCGCCTACTCCGGCGGTCGATCGCGCGGTAAGCGTTTCGCAACAGCGGCAAAGGCCCGGTTTTTCCGTATGTGACGGTAGTATCGGACCGAACCATTGCAAAAGTTGAGCAAGAAGGGTAACCCTTGACGAAAATCAGGGTTGTTCCGGAATCGCCAGCGGCATCCCAATAAAGAAGCCTCCGCAGGTGGGGCAGGGACCTGGGAGGCTAGGCCGATTGGGAATTTCCCAACTGGCAGGTCTCAGTATGTTCGACGAGTCGATGAAAGCAAGTAGCTTTCTCTGTTTTCCCCGAAGCCCCTAGATCCTGTTTGGGGAACTGTCCTTGCGGCGGTTGACGGCTTATACTGCTGGCAGCCTGCTGGACAGTTCCAGCAAGTTGTAATCCATCCCGGACGAAGTGCCATTTCGTCCTGCGGCTGAGCCATCTTCTCAGGGTTGTCTTGCGACCGGTTGGTGCCAAAACCTATGACTAAGCAAATTCTCCCACCTCGCCTGCGCTTACGATTGTTCGCTGCCGCGGTCTTCTGCCTATTCGCTGGCGAGTTGCTAGCGGGCCAGCCTCAAGACGCAGGCGATCAGTTTGTTCGCCTGCGGCGAGGCGAAGACAAACAGCCGATTGCCCTGGAAACTGCGATTGCGAGTTTCGCTTCCAGCAGCGAGCATCGGCCCCGCGTGACGATCGATCTGGTGGGAGCGATCCACATCGCGGATAAGCAGTACTACGAGCAGTTAAATCAACGTTTCAAGACTTATGACGCCGTGCTCTACGAACTCGTGGCCCAAGAGGATGTCAAACCGCAACCGGGCAGCGCTCCGGCCAGTGCCGTCAGCGGGATCCAGGTGAGCATGAAGGCCTTGTTGGGGCTAGCATTTCAACTGGATCACATCGACTACCAGGCCAAGAATATGGTGCACGCCGACATGAACCCGGAGGAATTCTCCACGTCGATGAAGAATCGCAACGAGAGTTTTCTCGGCATGTTCTTTCGGATCATGGGCCGCGGCTTTGCCGATCAAGCGAAAGACCCCTTGGCTAAGTCCGATCTGCGCGTGCTCGCCGCGTTGTTCGCCGCTGACCGGGCGTATCAAATCAAGTTGGTCATGGCCGAGCAGTTCGCCGATGTCGAAGGCGACCTGGACCTGTTTGCGGGTCCCGAGGGTTCCACGATCGTCACGGAACGCAACAAGAAAGCATTGGAGATCTTGACCCGCGAACTGGGAAAAGGCCGACGGCAGCTCGCCATCTTCTACGGGGCCGCCCACTTGCCCGACCTGCAGGCTCGCCTGGAAAAGGACTTCGCGATGAAACGTGTCAAGACGGACTGGATCCCCGCGTGGTCTTTGGTGCGAGCGTCCGCCACGCCTGCCAAGGACAAGCTGAAAGAGACGCTTCCCGGCAAGTAGGCCGGTTGTTCAAACCGTCTTTAGACGGACTGAAAGACCAGCCGAAGAATAGCTTCGGCATTTCCATGTCCGCCCCTCACCCCAACCCTAGGGTGAGGCAAAGTTGAGATTGGCGCATGAAAGCAATCGGGCAGGTATTGTTTACGGAAGTTGGGCGGCAAAGACGCTGGATGTTCCTGGTGTTCTCGCCCCGAAGGGGCCAAAACAAATCAGCCCAGGGCACAGCGTCGCGGCGACAGCCGCAGAGCGACGCCCTGGGTACGGTATCGAAGCAACCTGGTAGCCCTGAAAGGGCGAAACAAGGCGGTCCCTCTCACGCGCATCGTTCGTCAGACGTGAACAAGGCTTGTTTCGCCCCTTCAGGGCTAGTGTTCTCAATCCTCGCATAACCCAGGGCGGCGCTACGCGGCGAACGCCGCTCCGCTCTGCCCTGGGCTGCTATGTGGCTGCCCCTTTGGGGCGAAAACCTGTGGATCACGGCCTTGATCATAAGGTGGCGCAAAACGCTAGCAGCGGATCATCGTAACCTTATGATCAAGGCATTGGTTTCGACATGCTCAACCTCGCACGGCACTTGCACCCCGCAGATCTCACTTCGGCGCTGGAGCGCATGTGGCAGATCTCGGCCCATAAGATTCTCGCGATCGAACACTCGTGCTCGCAGCAGACTGGTACGCCGGTGTTCACGGTCGCGGGCCAATACACTTCCCAAGGCTGGACCGAATGGACGCAGGGGTTTCAGTTTGGGTCCGCGATCCTGCAGTTCGATGCGACCGGAGACGAGCGGTTCTTGGAGATCGGGCGGCGGAATACCGTCGGCCGGATGGCGTCGCACGTGACCCACATCGGCGTGCACGATCACGGCTTCAACAACGTCAGCACCTACGGCAATTTGCGTCGTCTGATGCTGGAAGGTCGCTGGGCTCGGGATCAGCGGGAACTCGAACTGTACGAATTGGCCTTGAAAGCTAGCGGAGCCGTGCAGGCGGCCCGGTGGAGTCGGACCCACGATGGCGAGGGCTTTATCTATTCCTTCAACGGCCCGCATTCGTTGTTTTGCGACACGATTCGTAGCTTGCGGGTTTTGGCGCTGGCGCATCGACTCGGACATGTGTTGATGGGTGAGAGCGACCAGCCTATCTCACTCTTGGGGCGATTGCTGCAGCACGCGCGGACCACGGCCAAGTACAACGTCTACTATGGTGAGGGACGCGACATCTACGACGTGCGAGGGCGAGTGGCTCACGAAAGCCTCTTCAACTGCCACGACGGGCGATATCGCTGTCCCAGTACACAGCAAGGGTACAGTCCCTTTAGTACGTGGACCCGCGGTTTATCGTGGATCATGCTCGGCTACGCCGAACAACTGGAGTTCTTGCAAACGTTGGAGGCGTCCGATTTGGATCCCTACGGCGGTCGCGCGGCGGTCGAAGCGATGCTGCTCAAGCCGGCGCAAGCGGCTTGCGATTTCTTTGTCGCATCAACGCCCACGGACGGTGTGCCGTACTGGGACACCGGCGCCCCAGGTTTGGTGCATCTCGGTGACTACCAGGACCGCCCCGCGGAGCCGCTGAACGACTACGAACCGGTCGATAGTTCGGCCGCGGCCATCGCGGCACAGGGACTCCTACGGCTGGGACGTTACTTAACGGAACGCGGCGACGTCGAGGCTGGCGCCCGCTATTGGCAAGCCGGGCTGGCCGTGTTGAAGACGCTGCTAGCGGAGCCGTACTTAAGCGTGCAGGCCGACCACCAAGGTCTCTTGCTGCACACGGTCTATCACCGGCCTCGCGGTTGGGACCACGTGCCGCCGGGGGCTAAGACTCCGTGTGGCGAATCCTGTCTGTGGGGCGATTATCACTTGCGCGAAGCCGGCCTGTACCTGCAGCGGGTCGTCCGTGGGGAGCCGTACTACACCTTCTGTGGGCCGTAAGACGGTTCACTTGCCGATGCAGAACCGGCTGAAGATGCGGTCCAACACATCCTCCGTGCAGACGACCCCGACGACTTTTCCCAGTTCCTCCAGGGCGCCACGCAAGTCGGCGGCCACCAATTCCTCGCCGAGTGCTGCCTGGGCCGCAGCACGGGCTTGCCTCAGGCACTCCGCCGCCAACCGCAGACTCTCTTGGCAGCGAACCGCGGTCCCCGCGACAAATTGGCTGGCGCGCCAGCGCGAGGCGGTGGCGTGTCGAACGATCACCTCGCGCAACGCCAACAAGCCGCGACCTGTCAAGCTGCTGGTCTCCACGGCCGGCAAGTGCAGATCGGTCGAACGTACGCCGTCGGTCTTGGTCAGCACCAGAATCCGGCGCTCGTCCGGTTCCTGCTCCAAAACGGCCCGCTCCCAGCCGTTCAGAAGACGTGTGGCGTCCAGGCACAGCAACTGTAAATCGGCTTGCTGCACCTGCTGCGCCGTCAGGGACTGGGCCGCTGCCGCGACCCCGTGTCGCGGCGTCTGCTCCACGCCCGCGGTATCGATGAGCCGGCAAGGCACGCCGGCCAGTTGGAGCGTGGTGGCGATGTAGTCCCGCGTTGTGCCGGGGACCTCCGAGACCAGTGCCGCAGACTCGCCGACCAGGGCATTTAACAGGCTGCTCTTGCCCACGTTCGGCCAGCCGCGCAGCACTACGCGGTACTCCGCGGCGGTCTCGCCCCGCGAGGTCATCTGCTCAGCCAGCCGAGTGACGTGTTCGGCGGCGCCGGACAGTTGCGAGTCGAGGTCCTCCCGCGTGAGCAACTCGAGATCTTCGTCCGCGAAGTCCAGCCCGGCCTCCAACTGCGCCAGCAGGTCCAACAGGCGGTTCCGTAAATCGGCCAACGGCTGCGTCAGACCGCCCGCCAATTGGGCCAGGGCCACGTTCAGCTCCTGGCGGTCGTGCGCCTCGATCACGCCCAGCACGGCTTCCGCCTGGGTCAGATCCAGGCGTCCGGCCAGGAACGCGCGCAGTGTGAACTCACCGGGTTCGGCCAATCGTGCGCCAGCCTGACACACCGCGCGCAGAGCCGCCTCCAAGAGCGGTGGCGACCCGATCGTATGGATCTCCGCAGCCGGCTGCCGCGTGTAGCTGCGCGGTGTCGGCCACAGATAGAGGACGCAGGGCAATACGCCCAGCGGCGCGCCCACGAGCAGCTCTCCGTCGACCACGGTGGCCCGGTGGATGGCACCTAGTTCGGCACGGGTGTCGCAAAAACATCGCGATAGGCACTCCACGACGTCCGGACCACTCAGCCGGACAACGCCGCGCAGAGCACCACCCGGAGCGGAAGCGATCGCGGCGATGGTGTCGTCAACGTTCACGTGGGCAGTTTACGCGGTCCCCTGCTCGCCCACCGCGTCTTCCAGTTCCCGCAGTTCTTCGATCAGCAGCCGGATCTCGTTCTCGTACTCGCTGGACAACTCGCCCTTGACCAACTGGCGCAGGAACGCGGCGGCCCCGTCCTTGACCAAGGCGGCCGCCTCGGCATCCGGGAACCGCAACATGGGATCTGGCGAGATCAAGCCGCGGCAGAAGCTCATCAACAGTTCGTTGCAGGTCACTTCCTGTGGCAGCACGGCCGACAGCCGCTGCGGCAACATCCGTTTCGCTTCGAGCAATTCGCGATACGTTTGCAGTCCCGCAAACGGCTGCCGTCCGGACAGCATCTCGATCAACATGTAGCCCAGCGACGCCAAGTCGCTACGGGGCGTACTCTCGCCGCCATCCAGGACCTCGGGAGCGGCGTAGACGGGCGTGCAGGTGCGCAGCGGCGGCGGGTCGGCCAAGCAGAAGGCGGACCCAATGTCAATGATCTTGGCGCTGCCGGTCCGCTTCAGCATCACGTTCGACGGTTTGATGTCGGCATGCACGATGTTTTCGCGGTGCAGCGCCGCCAGCGCGGCCAGGCATTGGCGAACGATGGCCACGGCCACGCCCGGCTTGAAACGCGTCTGTTCCGGTCCTTGGGTGGCGATCACGTTGTTGATGTACTCCCAACGCCGGCTGCTGACCCGATCCTTAATGCGGAGCAGCGTTTGGTTACACAGCAATCGTCGCAGATCGAAACCGTCGACCCACTCCATGACCATCATGCGGATCCGTTCGCGGTCGACAAAGTTCTGGACGTCCAGCAGATTGTCCTGCTGGATCATGGCCACCAACGCCGAAACGCGGGCGATGCGGGTCATGGCCTCGTCATAAGCGCGGCCATCCTCGTAACATTCCGGCGTGAACACCTTCAAGGCAACGGGCAAGGTAAAACCGTCGGCGCCTCGCAGTTCGGTCAGGTAAACAACGCCCTGACCGCCGGCTCCCAATCGCTTCATCAGGCGATGGTGAACCGTCCAGTGAAAACGTTTCGCCTGCAGAAATCGCTGGTAGCGTTCGACCAGATCCGCGTCGAAATTCGCCACCTGCTCTCGCCCCTGTGTCATGGTGTGATTGATGTTGTGTTCGGTCGTCGTCAGCATGTCCGCGATCCCCTCCTTGGCCCGAATTCGCACGCGCCTCGCGGCGGCGAGGATTCGGTTCGCCAAGGCACCATCTTATGCCAGACCAGCTGGAGAAGTCCAGTCGAAGTTAGACGCGATCAGTCGTCCTCGAAATGTAGCTGAATTCGCCAGAATTCAGGTCCTCGCCCTCGAAAAGCCCCTGAATTCTGGCGAATTCAGCTACGATTCTGGGCCCTTACTATCTCAGTGCGAGGAAGACCGGTTGCGCCCGTCGAAGTTAGACGCAATCAGCCTGCCTGCCGATCAGGCGTCTGAGTTGCGGCCAAGTGCGCGTGTTCGCCACGTCTGGCTTGGTCAGACCGGCACGGCGGGCCTGCAACACGCCGTAGCGCAGCACGTCCAGTCCGCTGACGCTGTGCGCGTCGGTGCTGATGACAATGGGAATGCCGTGGCTCTTCGCCGCCGCACAGTCGAGGTCGTGCAGGTCCAGACGCTGGGGATGGGCATTGAGTTCCAGCAGCTTGCCGTAGCGTTTGGCCGCGGCAAACATCGCGTCGAGATCGATGTCGTAGGCGTCCCGCGCGTTGAGCAACCGGCCGGTCGGATGTGCCATCGCGGAAACGTGAGGATGCTCCAACGCACCCAGGATGCGTTCCGTGATCTGTTGACGCGACTGTTTCTGGCCGTAGTGCACGCTGGCCAGAACCCAATCCGCCTGAGCCAACACGTCGTCCGGCAGATCAAGTCCGCCTTGCTCTAGAATGTCGCACTCGATGCCTTTCAGCACCGTGAAGCGGGAGCCGAGTTCAGCGTTCAACCGATCAATCTCTTGCCACTGGGCCAGCAATCGCCGCGGATCCAAGCCGTTGGCCATCGAGACCCGTTGCGAATGATCCGTGATGGCCAGATACTGCCAACCGTGCGTCTGAGCTGCCGCGACCATCTCCGCGATCAACGCAGCGCCGTCGGTGGCTGTTGTGTGCGCATGCAAGTCGCCGCGGATGTCGCCAACTTCGATCAACTCCGGCAAGGCACCCGCCTCCGCCCAAGCGAATTCGTGGCGGGCTTCGCGCAGCTCGGGTGGGAAGACCGGCAGCTCCAAGGCTCCGTAGACCTCGTCCTCGGTGGCTCCGGCCAGGTACGTCTCGCGTTCACCGGCGACGCGGTACACGCCGTACTCGTTGATCTTCAAGCCGCGCTGCTTGGCCAAGCCCCGCAACACCACGTTGTGTTCCTTCGAACCGGTAAAATACTGCAGGGCGGCGCCGAACGACTCCGGGGGCACGCTCCGCAAGTCGACCTGGAAGCCGGAATCCAATCGCACCGACATCTTGGTATCGCCGCGCGCCTGGACCTCAGCGACCGACGGAAATGCTCCGCAGCGGTCCATGACTTGCGCCACGTCGGTCGCCACGACCAGCACGTCCACGTCGCCCACTGTCTCGCGGCCGCGCCGATAGCTGCCGGCGAATTCCAACTGCCGGACGCTGTCGCAGGCTCGCAGATGCGCGCGGAGCTCTTGCACAAGCTGATCGGCGTCGGCCCACAGCAGGCGGCGATTGGCGGAAACTGCCAGGTGGATGCCGTCCAGAATCGCCTGCTCGGTCTTGACGCCGAAGCCCTTGAGTTCCCGCACGCGGCCCGCGGCACACGCGGCCTGCAATTCGTCCAGCGTCCGGAGGCCGAGTTCATGAAACAAGGCGGCCGCCTTCTTCGGGCCGACACCGGGGATCCGCAGCATCGCCAACACGCTTTCCGGGATCTCTACCAGCAGCTCGTCCAACTGCGGCAGCCGGCCGGTTTGCACCAAGGTCACGGACTTGTCGGCGACCGCCTGGCCGATGCCGTCGATTTCCAGGAGCCGCCGCGGATCGACCGCGACGATGGTCGCCACCGATTCGCCCAACCCGCGGATGGCCCGCGCCGCGTTGCGGTACGCCCGGACGCGAAACGGATTGTCGCCTTTGAACTCCAGCAGGTCGGCCAGCTGTTCGAAGACGGAAGCAATGTGGGCGTTGGTCATGGTCGGGACCTCATCGATGCAATTCGACCACGTCCTTGTCGTGCAGGACGTAATCCCCCTTCACCGTGGTGCCATCATGGACGGTACTGCCCCAGACGCGCGCGTGCTTGAGATGCGTGACGAACTCCTTGTGGATCAATTCCGCCACATCCAGCAACGTCCCGCCGCGCCGGACGGTGAACGGACGGTCGAAGTCCGGCTCCTTCTGCGTCGGCAACTTGGTATAGACCCGCACCATATCCAGCGCTTGGTAGATCGCCTCGCGCAGCGCCTCCAGCCCCGCACCATGCTGGGCCGAAACCAGGTGCTCCGGAAGATCTAACGGGCAGAACTCATGCAATAGGGCCAGCCGCTCGGCCGCTTCCGGTAGATCCATTTTGTTGGGGACCAGAAACGTCTGCGTGTACGACACGCCGAGGTCTTCTTCGTCCAGACAGGACTCCTTCCCCAGCCGCGTCTTGGATGAGTTCAGGTGGTCCAGCACCTGCTGCAGTTGGTCGATACCATCGTCGCCGCCCAGGTCCACCAGTAGCAGGACCAATTCCGCCCCGCGGATCAGCCCTTGCGTCACGGGGTCGAACACATCCGCGGTGATGGGCGGGGTGTCGACCAACTGGACCATCACGTCCTCCCAGGGCATCATGCCGGGCAGCGGTTCGCGGGTGGTGAACGGATAGGGAGCCACTTCGGGCGTGGCCCGCGTCAGGCTCCGCAGCAGTTGGCTCTTGCCCGCATTCGGCCCGCCGATCACGATGGCCCGCCCGGCACCCTGGCGCGGCAGCCGGAAGCCGCTGGTGCGTTTGCCTTTGGCCTTGGCCTGCTGAGACTCCTTCTTCGCCTTGCTGATCTTCTGCTTCAACTCGGCGTGCAGTTTGTCCGTGCCCTTGTGCTTGGGCAGTTCGCGGAGCATGAGTTCCAGACACTGCAACTCCTCTTCGGGCGTGCTGGCGCGGCGGTATTCGGCTTCCGCTTTGAGGTACTGGGCCGTCAGATTGGCAGGCATGCGTCCATTTTCTCCGCACAGAGAGCTACGAACCCACGTAGTCGCGTCTCTCCGAGGCGCGAAACCCGGTCTCGGAGAGACCGGTCCACGTGCAGCGGGTAGATGATCTCCATCCGCTGACGACAGTCTGCCATTTTATCGCATTCGCCACGCGGGAAACAGGCGAGCGCGCCGCACGGATCAGCTAAACAGCGTGATCAGGACGAAAGCGAGCAGAGCGCCCAGGATGAGTGAGACGGGCACCGCGATGGCCAACGTGATCAGCACGCCGTGGCTGAGCGACGCCTGGGGCGGGCGGTAGCAAGGCAGTGGCGGCGGGACGACACGACGCATGCGCTGCGTCTCCTGGCCCGCCGAGGCCGCCGGATCCGTCCCTTGCGAGGTTGGACTGGCACTGCCCATTCGGCCGTCGCCCTCGCCGGAGGCGTCACTGCCCGTGTTGGTGTCCTGCAGGCCCTCCGGGTCCATCTCCGTCGGCAGCGGCGGCGGCATCCAGGGCGATTTGGTCCGTTGTTGCGGAATGATTTCCAAGTCCTCGCGGGCCCACGGCTCCAACCGAGTCGCCACCTCGTCCGCCGTCTGGATTCTTGCGCGAGGGTCCTTTTCCATCATGTCGGCGATGACCTCGACGAATTCCTCGCTGACCTCCAGGGTGAAGCGGCGCGGGTGCCAGGGTGTCTCCTCCAAGTGCCGACGGGCCTTGTCACGCGTCGTGCCCCCAGGGAACGGCACCTTACCGCTGATTGCGTAATACAAGGTGCAGCCCAGCGAGTAGATGTCGCTGACCGCCGCGACTTCCAGAGGATTGCGAATCTGTTCCGGCGAGAGATAATCTGCGGTGCCGACGATTTTTCCGGCGCGCGGATCGCTGTCCAACTCGTGCATGAATCCGGACAGCCCCAGGTCGGAGACTTTGGCCACACCGTCCGGTGTCACCAGGATGTTGCCCGGCTTGACGTCGCGATGGAGCAAGCCGCGCTGGTGAGCATACGCCAGGCCCCGCGCCGCCTGACTGATCACCTGGGCCGCCTGCTGCATGGTCAGCGCGCCTTGGCGCCGGACCAACTGCCGCAGGTCAGTACCCGGCACATACTCGGTCACCAGGTAATGCACATTGCCGTCATGGCCGGCATCGTAGGCGCGGACCAGATTGGCGTGGTCCAACTGGGCTTGCGTGCGCATCTCCCGCATGAAGCTCTCGATCGCTTCCGGCGTGGTCTTATGCAAAGGCAGGACCTTGATCGCGCACTCGCGGCCCAGCATCTTGTGCACCGCCTTGAAGACCTGTCCCATCCCGCCCTGCCCGATCCATTCGGTGATGGTATAGGGTCCCAGGCACAGCTTGGTGCGGCCCGCTTTCAATTGATCCGCCTGATACGGAGTCAGGACCCTGGTGTCGACCAATTTGGCCGCCAGTTCGGCGTCGCTGACGTCTTCCAGAGGGGGCGGCAACGTCTGCGGTTCGCTACGAATGGCGGCGATGGCGCGGTCCAGTTGCTCCTGGGTGACCAGACCGCTCAACAATGCCGAATCGCGAAAGACGGACCGGTTCGAGATCTTGCCCACGAATTACAACCATCCTGCCTGGCAAACGGCGCTTGCTCTCCGCCCTCACTGCCGATGCCGGATCCGCGGGGACGCGAATAGACGGACAACCCACTTGCTTCGGTCGCTGGGCGGAGACCGAGAATAACAAACTGGGAGATAGTATACACAACTTGCGCGGACGAAGAGGGGAGGGGATGGCTGACTGCGGCGTTTTTTCTCGGCACTTCGAGGTTGTGGTTGACATGGGAAACTAGCACGAGGGCAAGGGCGAGAGCCTGTTTCGCTACTTGCCCCGCGGGGGCGCACCTGACAGCGCGGGACAACGCCCTGATCGTGATCCCATGTTTTCGCCCCGAGTTGGGGACGCAATGAGTTAGCGGCAAGGCAGTACGTTCCCAGGCGGGAGCCGGGGAACGAGGACGCGGAAGGCTCACCAACACAGCGGAAACCGACGTTCATTTCTTCTTCGCTTGCCCCACCACTTCGAAGGGGATGGCCGGCAGGATGCCGAACGACCTGCGCTGCGGTTTAGGCTTGGGCGTGGCCTCCGTGGGATCTGGGGTCCACTCCCGGAAGACTTCGAAGATCAGGTTCCCTTCCATTCCCGGCTCGACAGCCTTAGCGTCGGTCGCGAGCACGACGATCAGGCCCGGGGGTTCGGACGATACTTTCTCGACCGTGATGCCCTTGGGCGGCTGGCTCAACTCGACGCGAAGCTCGTTGGCGGGCGGGTAGCCTCCCGTTAATTTAGCGCCCAGCAACGTCTTTTCGCCCTGCTTCAGTTTGACGCGATTGACCGGGAGAAACTCCGCCGGGAGCTTGTTGACCGCCCCGTTGACCAGTATGGCCCACTGCTCGGCGGGCACGATCTGCAGCCACAGAAAAGCCTGCATCATGCTCTCCGCGGGCACCGCCGGGCGTGAAAACCGCCGATGTTTGCGACTGCCCAGCGAGTGACCGTCCATTTCCAGGATAAAGGGTTGCATGGCGGCGAGTGGCGGGACCGTCAGCGTCAGCCGCATTTTGTCCACGTTGCCGGGCACCACGGCGCCGCTGAGCTTGAACCCGTCAGGCGGCTCCACCAGGGATAGGTGGATCGGGTCGTCGAAGCCCTCTCGCCGCAGGGCGTGCACCGTGATCGGCACCGTGGTGCCAGGCCGGGCGATGATACAGGATGGCACCACGCGTAACTCGAAATCGGGACGCGGCGGCCTAATGTACAGCCGGTAGATGAAATCCTTCCCGCCTTTGCGTTGCGCATCGCTCAAGTGCAGACAGTATGGCCCTTTGCCGGACACGACGGCCGTGAGCAGGGAATCGGCGTGGTGGGTGAGCAACGGCTGGGCGTCGTCCCTGAAATCATCGTTGAAGCCAATCTCCGCGCCGGTGGCATCGGTCAGGGAGACTGACGAATCCAAGGGGGAACCAGCTCGGCGTGCATAGACCTCGACGACGACGGTCCCGTGAGCATCGAAGCGGAACACGTCGACGTCGCCCGGCCGATCGATACGGCCGTTGATGATGATCGGCAGGTTGACCGCCTGGGCTGTTTGCGGCGTGTCGTTCGGCTCCTGGTCCAGGAGTTCGGACGTCATGTCGATCCGCAGCGGGAAGCGAACAGAAACCTTGTCGGTCTGGGGAATGGAGTACCAGCGGACGGGGCGGTTCCGATCCACGACGGCACGGACCTTCAGCTGGTTCTCCAAGATATTCCAGCCCTGCAGCTCGACCGTGACCTCCTGGCCGGCGCGGGCGCCCAGCGGGAAGATGCCGGTCACAAGCGGCAACTCACCGAGCGTGATGCGATAGACGAAATCCTCGCGTCCGCGGTAAATGGAATCGCGGATCTCGACCACGTACTTGCCGTCTTCGGGGATCTCGTAGTAGATCACCGGATCCTGCCGGTAGTAATAGGCGCCCGCATAGGCCACTTCCTTTCCTCGACCATCGTACAAGGTCAGTACGGCCTGGAACCAACCGGGCACGGCGTCGGCAAGGTAGGGCATCAGCTCCCGGGCATCGGCGGAAATAACCAGGCGCATACCTTTGCGGGCGATGAACGAGAAACGGTCCACCTCGCCGGGCATGATCTGCCCGTTCACCACAACCGGGAACGTGGAACCGATAACCGGATCGGGAATCTCATCGTTCGGCTCGGTTTCGCGGCGTTCCTCCCATTGGCCGACTTGAAACCAGATCGGATTGGACATGGCGCCGGGGGTGAGCAACCGCATCTCACGTTTGCCCAACTCGGCCTTCGCGTCGATCGTGATTTTCAGCGTGAGTTCTTCGGCAATCTGGTCGTTGGGTTGCCGTTTCGGATCGGCATCCCGCTTGCGATAGATCTCCATTTCCTTCAGGTCGTTTTCGGTAATGCCGGCCACCTTGTAGACCGTTTCGTCCGTGATCGGTTCGGTCTTTCCCTGTTCGTCCCGCTTCTCCTCCAGATCCTCTCGCGTGAATCTGATCTTCTGGCTGAGACCAACGTACTCCCCCTGGGTCAGCGGACGATACCACTTGACGACTTCTGCCCTTACCCCGCTGCCGGAAATGTAGACTCCCTTCGCCTCCTTGATGTGTTGCCCGCCGACCGTGACTTCGAGCTCCGTATTCTGCCGGCCACCGGGCGGGTAAACGTAACCGATATGTGAGTCTTTCGGTGCCGTCTGGGCGTGGACATCGGCGGTGACCGCCAACCACACCGCCACAGCAAGGATTGCGTGCCATCGAGGCCCGTTCATGGTTCGCTCCGCGATTGGGGTGTCAGGTCGTTGGATGCGCGTGCCGTGCGTGCATCTTGTAGGTCCCGGTCGCCGAACGGGACTTGACTGGCGGCAGACGCTGCCCTGCCGTTCAGGCCGCGTTCGGCGCTCGCAGCCTGCTGGGGTGCGGCGGCAGGCCGCGTCAGATGATTTCCTTCAGCCGGCCGCCCATCGTCAATCCTTCATCGGGACCTGGGACCGCGCGGACGATTTCGCCCATCGGATGCGGCAGGCCGGCTTCAGGATCGATACCAAGCAACTCGTACATCGCGGCGATGAGATCGCAGGGATAGACGGGCCGGTCCTTGACGAAGTCCCCTTTGGGCGTGGACGAGCCGACGACCTGTCCGCCTTTGAATCCACCGCCCGCCACGACCGTGGAGAAAACGTTGCCATAGTGATGGCGTCCACCGTTCCAGGGCGATTTCCAGTCGACGTCGGGCGTACGGCCGAATTCCCCGCCCCACCAAACGATGGTGCTGTCTAACAAGCCGTGATCCGCCAGATCCGCAATCAGCGTGGACATGCCTTTGTCCATTTCCGGGAGCTTCCGGCGCATGATCTGGAAATGATCCTTGTGCGTGTCCCAACCGTTGTAGTTGATCGTGACGAACTTCACGCCCTTCTCGATCAGCCGACGGGCGGCCAGGCAGGACTGGCCGAACGTGTTCCGACCGTAGCGGAGCCTGAGCTCTTCCTCCTCTTCGGAAAGATCGAAGACCTTGCCCGCGTCGCCCAAGATCAGATCATACGCCTTGTCCTTGGCCTGTTTCGCGGCCGCCAGTTGAGGATCGTCTTTCAGGAATTGGCCGAGCAGGTTGACCCTCTCGAGCAAGTCGCGGCGTTGCCGTTGCTGGTCGTCGGACAGCCCCGGGGCGACAATCCCCTCCACGGCGAACCGGTAGGCATTGGGGTCACCGCCCGTGGCGAAGGGTTTGTAACGGATCCCCATGAAACCGGCTTCCGAAAATCGGCCCTGGGGTTCGGTGAGCACGATGTAGGGTGGAATCAGGCCCTCCGATCCCTCGACGAACCCCTTGAAGGCTGCGACCACGGCACCCACGGCCGGGTAGACCAGCCGGCCGCCGGCCATCCGTCCCGTCTGGACCATGTAGGAGGCCGTCTCGTGAGCGAACACGCCGTGCGTCATGGAGCGGATAATCGAGTACTTGTCGGCCAGCTTGGCCAATTCCGGGAGCAAGGTCCCGATCCGGATCCCTTTGACGTTGGTTTCGAGCGCCCCGGTCAAGGGACCTGTGTAATCGCTGCCCGCTTCCGGTTTCGGATCGAACGTGTCGGTGTGGGGGGGGCCGCCCCACATCCAGATCTGGATGACCGCCTTGGCCTTTGCTGGCGGCCGGGCGGCAGGTGGCTTCGTGGCAGGTGATTTGGTGGCCGGAGCCGGGGCTGGAGCGGTGCTTTCGGCACCGGCACCCAGTCGCTCGGCCAACAACAGACTGGCCGGCCCCAGGATCCCGCATTTGAGCGCCTCACGGCGGGTAACTTGTCCGGCTCCCGCACCGGGGACGAATGGATCACGTTTCTCAGTCATGGTACCTCTCCGATTTTCCCGCCGCTCAACAACGGCCAACCAAGCCAGTGTCTTAGGATCGCGAAAGAAATAACTGTCGCAAAAATGTGGTCATCTCGCTCCGCGAGATGACATGCCATCACGCGGAGCGTGATGGCTACTTTGAAGACCCGACACTAATTCATTTCGCGATCCTTAGGACTGGCCGAAAAATAACTTCGGCATTTGCCTCTCGGCCCCTCACCCCAACCCTCTCCCCGGTGTACCGGGGCGAGGAAGTTATTCTTCGGCGGATCCTCAGTGCCGAAACAGAAACTCCTCACTATTAACCAGCGCCCACACGACATTCTCCGCCCCCCATTTCGAGCTGCATCGTCGACCAATATCCTCCCGCTCTGAGTCGGTCGGCAGACGCGAGAAGATCGTCAAGTACAGGCTCTCCGCCACCTGTTGCGAATCGGTGGCTGTCAACAGTGCTTGGAGCTTGGCCCCCTTCTGGATCTTCGCCCGGACATGAGTGGAATTCAGCAGGTGCAGCGCCTGGGCGGCCGTGATGCGATTGTTCCGTTCCGACTCCAGGCCCGTATCGCGTGACGGACGCCCGAACAGCTCTAACATGCTGCTGGTGACGCTACCGTCCGGAAGCGAAATCGAGCGTTGTTTCTCAGGCAGAAAAGTAAAAGGTTCGGGGATCATGCTGGAATAGCTTTCCGTCGTTCCCGTGATCTGGCACAGGGCGTCGACCAGCACCTCGGCGTCCAGGCGACGGAGCGGATAACAGGCGAAGTTGGCCGCGGACTCGGGCCCCTCGCTCTTGGGAATGCAGGAAAGCTGATAGGTTGTGGAATTGAGAATCACGCGGTAGATGTGCCTCAAATCGTAGTTGGCCCGGACTAACTCGGCCGCCAGCCAGTCCAACAGTTCCAAGTTCTGCGCCGGGTTGTTGGGCCGAATATCATCTGGCTCGTGAACGATGCCGCGTCCCAGCAGCCAGTACCAGGCCCGGTTGACGATGTGCCGCGCAAACCAGGGGTTCTTGGCGTTGATCAGCCAATCAGCGAAGACCTCCCGGGGATCTCGGCCCGCAGGAAGCTCGGCCTTGGTTCCGTCAGGAAAGACGGCTGCAGGCGGCTGAGCGTTCGAGGTGGGTTTGGCCTTGCGCGGGTCGAAGACGACGATCTCTTCCTTCCATTCGCGTGTGGGCTTGAACCCAACCTGGGAGAAGAAGACGGCCATACCCGCCCAGCGCTCTTTCGGCCAGCTCTCCGCCCGCACTCCCATGAACACGAGGGCGACCGCCTGAGCGATGGCCGTCGGCTCCTTGCTTTGCAGGGCCCGGAAGAAGTTGACCTGCGGTGTACGGAAATTGCTGCCGCAGGCGGTGAGCAACTCCCGGGCGAACCGGTCGTAGGGCATGTTCTCTTTGAGTGAGATTTTGATCCAGCGGTGGTACGCCTGGGCGCCATTGGGCCAGAGGTTAATCGGGAATTCGGCCTTGACCCGCAGCAGGTCACTCCACTTCATCGCCCAGTAATCAGCGAACTCCGGCCGCTCGAGCAGACGGTCGATCAGCACGGAGCGTTTGTTGGGAGCCTTATCTTCCAGATAGATTTTCGCCTCTTCGGCCGTGGGCAGCGTGCCGATCGTATCCAGATAGACCCGTCGCAGGAAAACCCCATCGGAACATGGGTTGGCCGGTTCGATTTTCAACTGCTTCAGCTTGTCGAACACGAACGTGTCGAGCTGGCCTTGAGCGGTCAGATCCGCCTTCACTTCAAAGGGATTCGTCAGCACAAACGGAGTTAGAAACGATCCCATGTCGGCCGGGGCGACATCGTCATCCGGGTTGTGCCGGGCGGGCTCGGGGGGTTTCCTGAGCAGCCGGACGACGAAGGCCCGCTGGACGCCCGGTGCCCGCCGCCCGGCAGCCAGCACCTCGACGATCACCCGGTACGTGCCCGGCTTGTGCGTCTCGGCAGTGGGCCAGTAGAACTCCCCCGTCTCTTCATCGATTGTTGCATCGGGTGGGGCGCCGTTCAGGCTGTACGTCAGTTGCACGGGTTCACGCCCCGCCTGACGAACGGGAATCGGCAACCGCAGCACCTCGCCCTGGGTGATCGACTGATTGGGTATCGGCAAAATCGTCAGGGTGTTCGAATTACGCGGGAACAACCACCATCCGAGCCCTACCAGGGCCACGACGAGCCCCAGGATCGCGCACGCGGAAACCCAGACGACCCAAGCCGATTTCTTCCGCTTGTGCTTGGCGAATTGCGAAGGCGACTGGTCGCGGCCGCGTGGAACTCCGTCGTCGATTGTCTCTTGTGGGTCGGGGATCATCTGGACTGTACTCTTCGATTACACGGAAACCAATTCCGGCCTCAACTCAAACAGGAATTGTACCCGCACCCTGGCGTGCCTGTCCATCGCTCTCACGCATCGCCGCAGATACCTGAGTCATGCGCCACTTTGCGACGCGACGCGGGAGCCATCACAAGCTATCAGGGCACCAGCAACTGCGTGTACGAACGCGTGTCGATGTGGTTGGGCAGCTGTTTGCCGGTGTCCTCGTTCTGCACGAACAGATGACGGTAATGGAACCACGTCCCGTTGTTTGTGCCGTCCGCGCGGACGATCATCGGGATCGCCTCGCCCTGGCCGCGGTCGGCAGCATGGATTTTGCGTGACCAGCCGTCCGTCAGCGAGGTGAACAGGTGCAGGCTGTACCGCCGCGCGTCGGAAAAGATGACGTCGGCGTGGCCATCCTCGTCGATATCGACCAGCCGCAGACCCGCGTCGCGGCCGGACCCATCGACAATGGCCGTCCCCGGCGGCAGTGCCCAGGGCAACCTCGTCCACGGGCCATCTGCCCCCGACCAGTGGAACACACCGCTCTGCTGCGGATTGCCGACGATCAGCTCGCAGACGCCGTCCCCGTCGAGGTCGCGGAAGCGGACACCCCGGTCGCTGCCACCACGGGCCGTCAGCACCGGGCCGTTGAGTTCCAGACCGCGGAGTCCCTCGGTCGCCACCGTCCACCCCTGGCCGTCGAAGTGCCACAAGCCGGCCAGTTCCTCGTTGCGGACCAAGAGACTGGCTTGGCCTTTCGGCTGTAGCACGCCGAAGCGAACGCCGGTCAGCGTGCGTTTGCCCTGGGCGTCGGTGCGGACGATCGGCATGGGGAAGTCCCCCTCCGTCCAGGAACGCGTCTGAGGCGACCACAGCCGCGTCTGGCGGACGTGCTCGTTGCCGATGACCACATCCATGTACCCGTCGTGATTCAGGTCCAGCACGCGGACGCCGTTGTCGCTGCCGTCGGCGGCCCGCAACGGCTGGCCGCTGAGCAGGTGCTTGGTGAGCCGCTCATGGACTTCGCGAAAGTTGAGGAACTTCACCCGCGGGCCGTAGCGGCTGGTCACGTGGTCGATCAGTTCGACGACATGGTCGTTGCGGATCCAGCGGTCCGGATGGAACGTCAGCGTGAAGACGCCTTGCTTGAGCACCACGGCGTCGAGGGCGGCCTGCATGTCACGGACGGTGTGCGGGTGGTGGTTGCCCTGCAGGTTGATGCCCAACCAGTCGTCGGGGATGGGCGACGGCATTTCCCAGCAGAGATGATCGATGACGAAGGGATAGGGATAGTTCTCGACGTAGTTGACGAAGTTGCGGTCGCGAGGAATGTACTTGGTAAACCGCGGCCGGCCTTCTTCATCGGTAGTCAGCTCGCGTGGCAAGGCAGGATCGTCGGCGGTGAAGGCCAGAAACACGGACGAATCGACACGCAGGAAATTGCCGGCCGCGGTGGTCTTGCCAAACATCTCGGAGAAGAATCGCGGCCCGACCGAGTTCATCGAATCGCAGCAGGGCATGCGAAATGCCGTCACGCGGCTGTGGGGGATCTGGACCAGCAGGTCAATGGAGTCGTCGTAGGTCTGCTTGGCTTTGGCGAAATCGCCGCCCTGCAGGCAGGGGCAGGGGTGTGTCACCGTGTGGGCCTCAATGTTGACGCCTTCGGCCAACCACTGCTGCAGTTGAGGGTCGGCCAACTTGACCTGGTTGGTCATGATGCTGACCGGTCCGCGCCCGTCGATCTTCTTCAATCGCTCGATGATTGGCCGCAAGCATTTCTCGTACGGCTCCGTGCTCCGCATGTCGTCGATGGACAGCACCACGACGGCTTCGACGCCCGGCTCGCCGATCCACTGGGGCGTGACCAGCTTGGGCGCAGCCAAGCCGACGGAGTAGGGGTTGCAGGGATCGTCCAGCCAGGCCAGACGGTTCCCCACGTCGTCCGCCGAGGCCGGGTGCGTCGAGATCAGACACAACCACACGCAAGCTGCCAATCGCCCGTGCATACGGAACTCCTTCACGGAACCGTCCCGCTGACGGCCGATACACGCCGGTCGGCGACCCGCCGCAGGATGTCCACGTTGAGATAACCGATGGGAGCGGCCGATGCAAGACCCGCGAACGCCCGACCGCGTAGATCCGCCTTTCCAGGACGTCGGGCCCTTGCATGGCAACTTCTCAGTTGGTGTGCTTCGGCGAGCGCTGAACCGGCCCGACAGCCCGCGCGGCCTGACTACAACTTGTGCTTGGATAGGTATTTCACCATCTTGTCGTAATAGGGCAGCATGTTCTTGGTGAGCCCGCTAAACTCCGCGAGTTGTGCCAGGATCTCGTTCTGCGTCGCGGTGCCAGCAATCTGGCGTTTAGCGCCGTTGCCGAAATCGGCCAAGTCCGTGCGGTGGTTCGACAACCCCGCCATTTCCCGCACCAGGGACGCCGGGCACTTCGCATCGGTAACCAGCTTGATGACGTTGGACATCTGCTGAGTCATGTCGCGTGCCCCGGCAGCCATTTCGACGTTGTACGTGTCAGGGCTAGGATCGGCCTTGATCTTTTGCACGGCGGCAACCGCCTTGGCCAGCGCCGCCTTGGTCATGGCCGGCCAGCCCGTTAACAACCTTTGCTGTTTCAGATAGTCCGTCTCCGCGTTAACCTGCTCGTCGTCGGCCCCTTGCTCGCGGAGTTTCTGTTGGGCCTTGTCAATCGCGGCGCTGAGTTTCTCCTGCGCTTTGGCGTACTCCTTCGAGCAGGTTACGGCCCTGCTCTCGACCTTCGCCACGACCAAGTCCAGGTGCTTTCGCAAAACCTTGAGTTCGCGGTAGGCCTCGGAGTGGAGGTCCTTATCGGTCGCCTTGATTGCCTTGTCCAGTACTCCGGCGTATTTGTCCGTGGCCTTCTTCAGCGTCTTCTGCTCGGCCGTAAACGCCTTGTAGCGCGTGGCGCGTTCCGTCATGCTTCCCTCGCTCGGGTCCGTCTGGTCCATCGCCGTGAGCGAGGTCACCAGCTCGGAGGTCTTCTTGACCACGTCCTCCAGTTCGCGCACGGCCACCTTGTTGCGTCCTGTGAACGCCAGAATGCTCTTGTTGTAGACTTTTCCCCATTCGTCCGCAAAACTCATGTCCGTACTCCTGCAAAGAAAGAGTTCACGAAAATACCACTGCCAATGGCCGCCCCCTCTGTAATGCTCCCGCCGAATCTACACAGCCACGCGGCGGAGGCACTGGCCACGGAACTCCACCACTATAGGGGCAAAAGAAGTGCAAGAGAAGTGCCACATCACTTGCTGCTCCGAATCCGCTCGGGACATTGGTCGACCAAGTCCCGCGGGCCAAGTTCACGCCGGCGCAGACGGGCGGCGGCGATCACGATATCGGGAAAGGACTGCATAGATTCTCCTGGTGGCGGCTTTCTCCTACGTGGCCTTTACTGTTCGGCGGGAGTACGTTGAGCACACGCGAGCCGCTCGACCGTCTGTTCCGCGATCTCGAACTCCTCGTCGGTCGGAATGACCAGCACTTTCACCGGGCTCTCGTCGGATTGAATCTCGCCGCTGGCGGACACGCAAGCTTCGTTCTTGGCCGCATCCACCACAATTCCCAACGCTTGCAGACCCGCGCACGAATGCCAGCGGACCAGCGCCGAATTCTCGCCGATGCCGCCCGTGAACACGATGGCATCGACGCGTCCCAGAACGGCGTAGTACGCGCCGATGTATTTCTTGTTGCGGTAAGCGAGCATGTCGATCGCCAACCGGGCTGGCTCATCTCCGGCCGCGGCCAACTGCTGGATCGAGCGCAGATCGTTTTCCCCGCAAATCCCCTTCAGGCCGCTGTCCTTGTTCAGCAGCGATTCCAGCCGTTCGCTGGACCAGCCCGTAGCCCGCAACACGTGAAACATCACGCCGGGATCCAGGTCGCCGCAGCGCGTGCCCATGAGCAGGCCTTCCAGCGGCGTCAAGCCCATCGAGGTATCTACGCTCTGGCCGCCGCGGAGCGCCGCGGCACTGGAGCCGTTTCCCAGGTGCAGCACAATCAAATTCAGCGTCTCCAGGGGGCGGCCCAAACGGGCGGCGGTCCGCTTAGCCACACACCGCATCGACGTCCCATGAAAGCCGTACCGCCGGACCTGATACAAACGCTGCCACTCGCGCGGCACGGCATAGTGATAAGCGTGCGGCGGCAGCGTGTGATGGAAGGCGGTATCGAACACCGCGACCTGGGGCACGCCTGGAAAGTTGGCCAAAGCGATTTCAATGGCCATGAGCATGGCAGGGTTGTGCAAGGGCGCCAGCACGTTCAGCGGACGCACCAAGGTCAGGAACTTGTCGTCGATCAACGTCGGCTCCCTAAAGACGTCGCCTCCGTGGGCGAGCCGATGCCCGATCCCAAACAATTCCGCCGGATTCCGGTAGGCCTGGGTCTCTTGGAGCACAGCGTCGATAGCGGCCATCGCATCCCGGTGCGTGGCGAAGGGCTGCGTGAGGGTCCGCTCGGCCCAGCCGCCGTCGGGTTGCCGGCCACGGTGAATCAAGCGGCTGCTCGGCTCACCGATCCGCTCCACCCGCCCGGCCGCGAGCACGGTGCGGTCGCACATCTCGAACAACTGGTACTTAATCGAGGAACTGCCCGCATTGAAGACCAAGATCTTCATGATGTCCCTTAGACTCCCAGAATCGAGTACACGATGTCCGTCACGATCTGCGCCGTCTCCAAACGTTCCAGAACGGGATCCAGTTCGTTGGGCGAGCCGGCCAGGAAGTAGAGCCAACCGCAGGAATCCTGCAGCACCAACTCGCTGATCAGAAAAGCCGTCTCGCCCGCCACGTCGCCGGGCTTCAAACGCCGCTGCGTGCGGATCAAGACGGATTTCCGCAGCAGTTCCGAGTCGTACGGATGCTCCTCCAGCGAAAACACCTTGCTGAGCCGTTTGATCTTGCGGACCATCTTGTCCTTCTCCTGCTCCGTGCAGCAGAAGGTCAGCACGACGTTGCCGTCCACGCCAGCACGTTCCTCGAAGCCGTGTCCGACCACGGTGTCGATGCTGACACCTTCATTGCTGAAGGCCGAGGCAATGCTGGTCAGTGCACCAGCCCGATCGACTACGCGGGCCCGAAAAATCCAGCGGGCGATCTTCGACTCAGGCATCCTTTGTGTCTCCCTGCGGCCGCGCCGCATGCCGAGTGCCCGGCGGCGGGTCGGCTACCGCCTGGCGTTGAGCCAGGAGGCTCCCTAGAGCAATCGACTCCAACCGCGTCTCCAAGGTATCAGCTCGCGACAGAATGATGTACGGGACCGGGAAGCCTACGGTCACATTGGCCAACGAGGCCAAGCCGTACTTGTTCAGCGCGCTGATCGCTTTGTACAGAATGTTGGCGGAGTCGAGTCCCGGACAGACCAGCACGTCCGCCTGGCCGGCCACCTCGCGCGCCCGTGGATGGTGGGGCAGACCCTTGATCGCCACCGAACCGGGATCCGTGGCCAGATCGAACGACAACGGACCGTACACGACGGCCTGCGGCCACTCGAGGGCCGTTAGATCGGCGGCCAACTTGGTGGACGGCAGCGAAGCGATCGGCTTCTCATTGGCCGACAGGATCGCCACTCGCGGCCGTTCGAGACACAGCACCGTGCGGGCCACCTCGACCGCATTGCGTATCAAGTCCTGCATCCGCTCGAACGTACAATGGGTCGTTACCCCGGCGTCGGTCAGGATCAGCAGCCGGCCGTCGGCAATCGGCGGGGCATCGAACAAGGTCACCAGGCTCACGGTCCGTTGCCGGGCCAACGGCAGCATGGCCCGGTTGATCACCGGCGTCGCAATGCTGCCTTTCAGCACGACATCCACGGCTCCAGACCGAATCAAGTCGACGGCGATGGCCGCGGCCGCTTCCTCGGTTGGGGCAGCCAGGATGTCCTCCTGGGCGACGTCGATGCCCACCTCGTCCACCGCCCGAGCGATCCCATCCGCGTTGCCAATCAGCAGGACCCGCTGGACGATGCCGTGGTCCCGAGCCGACTCGACCAACCGCAGATCTTCGCGGCGGTCGCCGCCAACGACCACCACGGTCATCCCGGACAGCCGGCCAGCCAGGTGCACCAGATCGGAGACCGTCCGTAACTCGCTGCGATCGTCGAGAGGGGGTGCATCGGCTGCCAGGGTCATCGGTGCGCTCGCGTTTTCTGGGCATCGGTGGGGAGGTGGCGCCGTTGTACCAAGAAAGCCTGCGAAAGAAAAGC
>JAPLNJ010000374.1 GCA_026692885.1 Planctomycetota bacterium
CCCGTTTTTTCCAATGTTTCTTGACTTAGCACCAAAGGAGAGCATCATGTCGCGCACGCTGGAGCGTGACGACTACTATGTTTGCGACACTTATTGATGCGCCGATCCTAAGTGCGAAGCGTCAGCGAGGAAGGGGGAAGAAAAGCGGCGTTTCCTCGCTGACGCTTCGCACTTACAATGATCCGCTGCCAGCATTTTGCGCAACGTTCCGATCGAGACACCCCATCGCTGCACGTGAATCGCCATGTCGTCCCAACTCCTGCAAATCGCGAGACTGTTCTCGAAGCTGGGAACCATCGGCTTCGGCGGTCCTGCGACGCACTTGGCGTTGATGGAAGACGAGGTGGTGGAACGGCGGCAGTGGCTTTCCCGCGACCAGTTCGTCGACTTGATCGGGGCCACGAATCTGATCCCAGGTCCGAATTCGACGGAGATGGCGTGCCACATCGGATACCTGCGCGGCGGCTTCCTGGGACTGCTGGTCGGTGGTCTGAGCTTCCTGTTGCCAGCCACCCTGATCACCACCGCCTGCGCCTGGTGGTATATGCAATATGGACGGCAACCGCACGTGGTGCCGCTGATCGACGGCATCAAGCCGGCGGTGTTGGCCATCATCTTCACGGCCGGCTGGCGCCTGGGCAAACAAGTCCTCCGCGGGTGGACCGTGGGCCTGATCGCCGCCGCGGTGGGCCTGGCGTCCATGTGGGACGTCTCGGAGATTGGCCTGTTGCTGACCGGCGGTGTGGTGGGCATGCTGGCGCTCCTGCGGCAGCGGCCTCGCGGGACGGCCCCCGTCAAGACCGGCGGCCGTCGCCTGGGAGCCGCCCTGTTGGCGGTCGCGATATCTGTTCCGGCCCGCGTGGCGCAGGCGGGCATCTGGATACCGGCACTCGTGGTCACCGCCGTCGGTCCTGGTAGCGCCACGCTGACGACGCTCGGCTGGTGCTTCCTGAAAATTGGCGCGGTCCTATACGGTACGGGCTATGTGCTGATCGCTTACCTGCAGGGCGGCGTGGTCGGTCGCTACCAGTGGCTGAGCAACGAACAGTTGCTGGATGCTGTGGCCGCGGGGCAGTTGACTCCCGGCCCGATCGTCTCGACCGCGACCTTCATCGGCTATGTGGTGATGGCTCAGCAAGGCGGCTGGTCCGACGGGCTGGCCGGTGCTGCCGTGGCCACGGTGGCCATCTTCCTGCCGTCCTTCGTGTTTGTCATGATCACCAATCCGCTGGTGCCCAAGCTGCGGAAGCATCGGTGGACGGCCGCGTTCCTGGATGCCGTGAATGCCGCCTCGATGGGCTTGATGGGCGCGGTGACGATCAAGTTGGCGGGCGGGCTGTTTTTTCCGACCGCGACCCTCTGGACGCCGCACTGGCCGAGTCTGATGATTGCGTCCGTCGCCACGGCGGTGGCCCTCCGGTGGAAGGTCAACGCCGTGTGGCTGGTGCTGGGCGGCGCAGCGCTGGGTCTGCTGTTTCACGGGATCGGACTGTTAGGTTGAGGATTTCCATCATGCGTTTACTCATGCTGGGTACCGGCCCCTTTGCGGTGCCGACCTTGGCGTCTCTGTTGGCTTCGCCGCACATGGTGCTCGCGTTGGTCGCGCGACCAACACCACCGCCCGTGGGACGCCGGAAATCACCGCTGAATCCGATGCGGGACCTGGCCGAACAGCGGGGGCTGCCGAGCCTGACCCCGGAGCAGGTGAATGTGCCGGCGGTGCGCGAGCAATTGGCCGCCTTTCAGGCAGACCTGATGATCGTCTGCGATTACGGTCAGATCCTGTCGTCGGAAACGCTGGCGACGACGACGCTAGGAGGGATCAACCTGCATGCGTCGATTTTGCCACAGTACCGCGGTGCGGCCCCCATCAACTGGGCACTCCTGGATGGCCGGACGGAAACCGGGGTGAGCGTGATCCACATGACACCCCAGTTGGACGGCGGTCCGTGCCTGTTGCAGAGGCACACGGCCATCGGTCCGGCGGAAGATGCTATCGCGTTGGAACAACGTCTGGCGCAGCTGGGCGTGGACGCCGTGCACGAGGCCCTGACGATGATTTCTGCGTGGGATCGGCAGTCCCCGCTGGGAACCGTCCAAGACCCGGCCCTGGCCACGAAGGCCCCGCGGCTGAAAAAGTCCGACGGTCAGGTGCGTTGGACTCGCCCCGCAGAGCAGATCTGCAACCAAGTCCGCGCCCTCAAGCCCTGGCCGGGGACGTACACGGTCTGGCGCAACCGGCAGGGCAGCGAATTGCGATTGATCATCGATCAGGTGTCGGTCGCACCGCCTGCCTCGTGGTCCGCGCCGGCCCCGCCTGGCGAAGTCGTGAGCGTCGACCAGCAGCACTTATGGATTGCGACGGGCGCCGGGGTGCTCTCCCTGGACCGTCTGCAGCCGGCGGGCAAACGCCTGATGTGCGTCGAAGAGTTTCTGCGCGGGCATCCGGTCCAAGTCGGGGACCACTTCGAGTGCCTGTCAGCTTCTGCTGGGACTTTCAGCTGACGCTGGTGGATGGCGAGCCGACTCCTGCACAGAGCGTGCTCATGACAAACAAGATTCCTCTCAGTTCCTGGCCTCGCCTGACATCTTTTCCGCCGCTTGAGCTTGACAGGAACTGTCCGGGCTCTCTATAAGTCCCCCCCGTTGCGCAAAACGTATCGGGAGCGGAGAAACGCGGTCCGGCACATTGGTCAGGACGGAGACACAGATGCTACGGCTGTTTCCAGGCGAAGCTGATGATGGGGCGTGTCGCCTCTTGGCTGGAGATCCTGCGGAACCAGGTCGCACTGCGATCAGCTCCGAGACCAGCGGCGAGCAAGCCGAGTTGCCGCCATTGGCGGACGTGGCGGTGCCTGCCAGCACCTGCCAGGCTACGCAGGGGCGGTCGCGGACGATGGTCGAGCCTTTCCTGGCAGCCTTCCACTTGCCACGTGGGAGCCTGTTGTGCTTCGTCTTGGCGCCGCTGTTCGGGCTCATCTATTACGGAGCCTATTGGCTGCGGTTCGAAGGTGAATCGCAGACCACGTGGTTGCGATCGTTCGCGACCACCGTCGCCGTGGTGGTGGTGATCAAAGTTTGTGTGTTCGGCTGGTTCCATATCTACCAGGGCTGGAACCGTTATGTGACATTTCACGATCTGATCGTCTTGGGCAAGGCCACCACGGTCAGCGCCGCGCTGGTCTCTCTGGGCGATTACCTGATACTGCACGGGTTAACTCCACCGCGCAGCGTATTCCTGCTGGATTGGGGCCTGACGCTGGTGGTCGTCGGCGTTTTGCGTTCGCTCGCACGGTTTATCCAGGAGCGTGAGTTGCCGCTGCTGTTTGACCAGTCCACCCCGGTGTTTATCGTGGGTGCGAACGACTCCGGCGAAGCCCTCCTGCGCGCCATCCGCCGGAACCCGCAGCTCACCTACCGAGTCGTCGGATTCATTGCCGAAGAATCCCGTGCGGTGGGGACTCACATTTCCGGAGTGCCCGTGGTCGGTACGCTCGCACAGACCTGCGATTTGGCCCGCCAATTCCGGGTCGAAGAGGTCCTGCTCACGGCCGGCGATTTGCCCGGGCGGCAGGTCCGGCGGCTGGTGGAAGCGGGCCGGCAAGCCCACGTCACCGTGAAGGTGCTGCCGAGTTATGAACAACTGCTCCACGGCAGCGTGGATCTGCAGCCACGGCAGGTCTCGATCGAGGACCTGCTGAGACGTGAGCCGGCGCAGCTCGATACCCGCGGCCTGCATCGCTGGATTGACGATCGCGTGTTCATGGTGACCGGCAGTGCCGGCAGTATCGGCTCCGAGGTCTGTCGTCAATTGCTGCAGTATTCGCCCCAGCGACTGATCGTGGTGGACCGTTCGGAAACGGGGCAGTTCTTCCTGGAACGGGAACTGCGGAAACTGGGCAGCGACGTCGAAGTGGAGGTGTGCCTGGCCGATCTCCTGGACGAGCCCCGGATGCGGAAGTTGCTCCGCACCTATCGCCCGGACGTGATTTTCCACGCGGCGGCCTACAAGCACGTGCCGCTGATGGAAGCCCACCCCGGAGAAGCCGTCAAGAACATCGTGCTCGCGACGCGGCAGCTGGCCGACTTGGCCCAGCAGTATTGTACCGATGCGTTCGTGATGATCTCGACGGATAAAGCCGTCAACCCGACCAGTGTGATGGGCGCCTGCAAACGCACGGCCGAATTGTACGTCCAGTCGCTCGCGCAAACCTCCCAGTGCCGTTTTATCACGGTGCGGTTCGGCAACGTCTTGGATTCGGCGGGAAGCGTGGTGCCGATCTTCCGCCAACAGATCGCGGCAGGCGGCCCGGTCCTGGTGACCCACCCGGACATGCAGCGTTACTTCATGACCATTCCCGAAGCCGCCCGGCTCGTGCTGCAGGCGGGCATCCTCGGACAGGGCGGCCACATCCTGCTGCTGGACATGGGCGAACCGGTTCGCATCGTCGACCTTGCCGAGGACATGATTCGTCTGTCCGGCCTGCGGGTGGGCGAAGATGTGGCGATCGAATTCACAGGGTTGCGGCCCGGCGAAAAACTGTTCGAGGAACTGCATCTGTCGGGCGAGCAACACCTGCCCACCGCACACCCCAAGATCATCGTCGTCGAACATCAGCCGTCGAACCATCAGCAGGTGGCCGCGGCGACCGCCGAAATGGTGCGCCAGGCCGACGGTGCACCGGAGGCGATTCTCGCCGAACTCGCCCGGTTAGTGCCGGAGTTCCGCGCCCCGGTTCGCGTTGCCGCGTGACGCCGCGCGGAACAAGAGTACCCGTGGGCCGGATTTGTAAGCCGACCTGGACGGTTTGAAGAACCATCTTACGGCTGCTTGTCTTGGGTCGATACCGCTCACGCAAACGTGAGGCTCCACGGGGCAAGCCGGGGACATCCTGTCGGCCGGACCGCAGAATCTCTTTCTTGACGCGTAAGGGCCAAGCACCCGTTTGGTGCTAGCACCAAACGATATTTTGGCCCCTGTGCGCAAAGCATGAGACTTAGCGGTTCAGCAGAGACGGGGTGTGAGACAAAGGGGTCAGACGTACAGATTTCAGTTTTCGCGGTCGTGTGCCCAAGCCTAGGGAAAGCCTGCTGCCCGCGAAAACTGAAATCTGTACGTCTGACCCCAGCTGGCGGTCCGTCTCTGCGAAACCGTAGGACCCCATGCTTGACACCGCCAACCCCGAAAACCGTTTCATGCTAGCACCATGCGCCGCCATGACTTCCCGATCATTCTGCACCAGCGGGAGGGCTTTGGTGCGGCAGTCTGTCTTGACCTGGCAACGGCAAACCGCCTACGATGGCTCGCTTTCATGCGCGGAGCGCAGGTGCTTTTCCAAGGGATTGGATACTCGCCGTGGATCGCCGACTGGTTGCCCTCATCCTGTTCATCGCTTGCGCGGTCCGTCTGGCCGCGGGGTGCTGGTGGCAACAGCAGCTACCGCCGGGCAAACGTTTTGGCTTTCCGGACAGCGAGGCGTATTGGCACCTGGCGCAGACCCTCGTCCGCGGCCAGCCGTTCCAAATGAACCCGGATCGGCGGGTGTTTCGCACGCCCGGCTACCCGGCGACATTAGCCAGCCTATTTCTCCTGGTGGGAGATGATCCACCGGTCGTGTGGGCTCGAGCCTTAAACGCCCTCTTGGGCACGTTGGCCGTGGGCGGTGTCATGGGTTTGGCCTACTCCTTGTTCGATCGTCGCGCGGCGCTCCTGGCTGGACTTGCGGCGGCGGTCTGCCCGGAATCGATTGCGACCGGTGTCTTCGTATTGTCCGAGGCGCCGTTTTGTCCTCTGCTGCTGCTCCAACTCGTCCTGGGGACGTGGGCCTGGAAGTCGCGGGCGGCACCGCAGGCCGCCGGTTGGGCGACGGTCAGCGGCGTGGCGGCCGGACTGGCGACGCTGCTGCGCCCTAGTTGGCTGCTGTTCACGCCGTTCGCCCTGGCCGTGGCTTGGTTCGTGCGCCCTGGACGTACACAGCCTCCGGCCTGCCCCTTTCCCGGTGGCCGCAGATACACGCTGGTGAGTCTCTGCATGCTGCTGGGTCTGGTGACCGCAATGTCGCCCTGGTGGATTCGCAACTGGCGTGTCACGGGGAGCTTCGTGCCCACGACGCTCCAGGTTGGTGAAAGCCTGTACGACGGCTGGAACCCGCACGCCAACGGCGGCAGCGACATGCGGTTCGTGGATGAATTCCGGCAGCAATTGCGGACCGAAGATGCCCAGCGCGGTGCTACGTCGGAGGAATTGGCGACCTTCGAATCGCGGCTGGACCGGCGCATGTGGGACGCCGCCTTGGCTTGGGCCCAGGGCCAGCCGCGCCGGGTGGCCGAACTGGCCGTGGTCAAATTCCTGCGGATCTGGAACGTGTGGCCCAACGAACCCGGCTTGCAAAGTCCGTTGGTGCGAGTGGCCGTGCTGTGTGGGTATGCCCCCGTCTTGGTGTTCAGTGTGATCGGCGCGTGGAAGTTCGCCGGCCGGGGGTGGCCGTATCTGCTGTGCGGCTTGCCGGCCGTGTATTTTACGGCGTTGCACATGGTCTTTGTCGGTTCGTTGCGGTATCGGCAACCCGCCCTGCTGCCGCTGATCGTGCTGGCGGCGGGTGCCGCCTGGGAACTTGTTGTCAGAGGTGGCCTGCGTTCCCCAGCTCCCGTGGAGGATTCCCCTCGCCCAGGTATTCCGGGGAGCGAGGCCGGGGGTGAGGGGGTTTCATCCGCTTTCGGACTTAGCCCGTGCTTACATGCCTGAACACCGGCTGGGAGTCTATGCCCGCTTCAACACTTGGGTCCGCAGGCTCTGCCTGGCGGCCATCCTGGTGGTCTGCGCGCTGCTGATCGGCCGGCAGGTGATCGGGAGAAAAGTCGATGACGAGATTCGCTCCGAAATTGCGTCTCGCTTCGCCCGCCACTACCCAGAGCACGTCGTCCGTGTGCGCGACGCGCGCTTGCTGGAAGGCCGGGGGATCGAAATCCATGGGATCTCGATCAGCCAGCGGAGCAGCGGCAAGAAGCTGGTGGAGATCGATGACATCTTTGCCACTTGCGCGATCAAGCTCGAGGACTTGCTGGCCTCACAGTCGCCGCGGGCAGAGCAGCTGACCATCCGGGGACTGAAGGTCTGGGCGAAACAGCAGGCAGATGGGTCGTGGAACGTGCAGCAACTCTGGCCGTTGCCGAGCTTCGGCAGCGGACATCCGCCCGTCCTGCTCCGAGACGGCACGGTGGAGTTGTCGCTGAACGACGGAGGCCGGCCGTCTTCCTGGAACTTGCGTAAGATCCAGCTGTCCGTCCTGACCGAGCCGGGACGCAGGCTGCCCGATCCCGGCGCGCCGCCGTCGGCGGTCATCGAACCGGGAAACCAACGCACGCATCGGCCGCTCCCAGCCGCGCCGCAACCCGCGTTGCTGGTGCAGGGAACCCTGGAGGGCGATCACTTTCAGAGTGTCGACCTCAAGGCCCACTTCCACCCGCAGAACCAGGCCTGGAACGCGACCGGTGAACTAAAGGGCCTCCAGTTATCGCCCCAGTTGTTGGCGACGTTGCCCGCGACCTGGCAGGCGAAGTTGGGTCCCGCAGCCGCCGTCCGCGGCCAATTGAAGCTCGATTTTCGAGTGGCCAGTCCGCCGACCGCCAACCAGCCGATCCAATTCACGGTCACGGGGGCGCTGACAGAAGGCGAGATCGTCGACGCTCGACTGCCCTACCGCCTGCACGATGTCGCGGGCCAATTTTTCTGCGACAATCAGCGTCTGAGCATCGCAGAACTCACGGCGCGCAGCGGCCGGTCCACCTGGCGTTTGTCGCTCGATCGGGCCGGTCTGGAAGCCGGCCGCCCCCTGTCGTTGCGAGTGCAAGCGAAGCAGTTGGTCTTGGACGGCAGCATCGTCGAATGCCTGCCGGCTGACGCGAAAGTGCTGTGGCGGAAGTACTTCCCGGCGGGTCTCGTCAATGCCGACGTGCGTCTGGTCTTCGACGGGGAACGCTGGCGGCCCGAGTTTGACGTCGAATGCCTTGACGTGGCATTCGAGTACTACAAGTTCCCGTATCGTGTCGAGGGCACCCGCGGCACCGTCCGACTGCAGGGCAATCGCCTGCAACTGCAGCTGGCCACGCTGGCCAACGGCCAAGTGGCCCACGTCAACGGCGAGTTCGAAAATCCAGGCGAGCAGCACACCGGCTGGCTCGAGGTGTCGTGCGACGGGCCGATTCCGATCGACGAAAAGCTGCTGTCGGCCATTGTCGATCCGCCGCAAGCCCAACCCATCGTGCGCGCGCTGCATCCGGGCGGCATGCTGACGTTCAACGCCCGGTTCGTTCGCCGGACGCCGGGTGGGCCGCTCGAACGGAAGTGTACGCTCGACGTGAAACACGGCACGCTGCAGTACGACAAGTTCCCCTATCCGTTGAACTCGATCCAAGGCACCATGGACTGGGACAATACCGGCTGGACGTTCCGGCACTTGAGCGGCCGCAATAACAGCGGCTACATCGAATGCGAGGGCACTTGGAAAACAAGCGGGCCCACGGCCGGCCAATTGGTGCTGAATATGACCGGCGCCGAGGTGCCCTTGGAAGACGCCTTGCGGGATGCGCTCAGCCCGGGCGCGAAGCGACTGTGGGGCGATTTGCGGCCCCGCGGGTCGGTCGATAGTCTTAAGGTCGACTTGCGCTACCACACGGCTTCGGCCCAGTTGGACCTGGACGTGTGGGCGCAGAAACTGCGCGGGCCCGGCGATGAGGGCTACAAAATCTCGCTGCAGCCGGTGTGGTTTCCGTATCGCCTGGAGGACGTCGTCGGCACGGTGCACTACCGCAACGGCCAAGTCACGCTGCAGAACATCTCCGCCGTCCATAATGATACCGAGATCAGCGTCGAGGGCGGCTGTGACTTCGACCGCAGCGGCGACTGGACTATCCGCCTGAATAAGCTGATGGCCGATCGGTTGCTGTTCGACCGCGATTTCTTGACGGCCCTGCCGCCCAGCTTGGGAAAAGCCATCACGAAGTTGAATCTGCAAGGTGCGGTCAATGTGCAGGGGTCGCTGGCGCTGGGCGGCGTCGCCCGCACGGAGGGCCGGCCGGCGGCGCGCTGGGACTTCCTGGTCGACGTCGAAAACGGCGGCCTGCGCAGCGGTCTGCCGCTGGAACATATCCACGGCGACGTACGCTTGTTCGGCGAGAGCGATCAGGACAGTTTCTACAGCCGGGGCGAATTGAACTTGGATTCCGTGGTCTACAAGGACGTCCAACTGACGCAAGTCCGCGGGCCGCTGTGGATCGATGCGAACCGTCTGGTGTTCGGCGCCGAAGCGGAACGCGGACGGAAGGACCAGCCGCCCCGCCCCCTGACGGCCAATGTCTTCGGCGGCATCCTCTCGGCGGATGCCAGTCTGGAGTTCGACGGCGACCTGCCGTTTCGGGTGCAGGCCCGCCTGGAACGCGGCGACCTGACCCAGATCGCCCGAGAGCTGGCCTGGAAGAACCAGAATATCGGCGGCAAAGCCAACGCACTGCTGAACCTTACCGGAACGCCGCAGGGCCCCCATTCGTGGCGCGGCAGCGGCTTCGTGCGGCTGTTTGAAGCCGACATCTACGAGGTCCCCGTCATGCTGGGACTGCTCAAGATCCTCAGCGTTCGCCGGCCGGATACGACTGCCTTCACCAGCAGCGACATCGATTACCACATCCAAGGCGAAGATGTGTATCTGGATCGCATCAACTTCAACGGCGATGTGATCAGCCTCAAGGGCCGCGGCGAGCTGAACCTGGACCGCCAGATCGCCCTGACCTTCTATACGCTGGTCGGACACGGCGAACTCCGGCCGGCGGCCCTCCGCGCGATCTTGCGGACCGCTAGCAAGCAGATGCTGCTGATCCGCGTCACCGGCTCGCTGGATGAACCCCAGATGACCCGCGAGCCGCTGCCGATGCTGAAAGAAACGCTGGACCAAATCTTCCCGGAACTGGCCAACCGCCCACTTCCCACCCGCCTGCCGCCGACGACTGCGACGGAGCCTGTCCGTCGCAACGGCCACACGCCGACGCGCTAGCACGAAACGGTGTTGCAGGGTTGTCCGTGTCAAGAATGGGGCTTTATGGTTTCGCCGAGAAGGAACGCGCGCCTGGGGTCAGACGTACAGATTTCAGTTTTCGCGGGCAGAAGGCTTTCCGTATGCTTGGGCACACGACCGCGAAAACTGAAATCTGTACGTCTGACCCCTTGTCTGGCGCCCCGTCCTGGCTGAACCGTTAAGTCTCATTCTTTACGCGAATTACCCGAAGAACTGTGGGGTGCTAGAGACGGGGAGGTACGCGACGTGGCCTTGAGCAGAAACGCCTGGCCGGTATGCTTACAGGAAGTCGGTTGGACCGCGCGGTATCAACGAACTGGACCACTCAACGGTCAAAGGAGTCTGCATGCGTTTCACCAAGATGCACGGGGCCGGAAACGATTACGTCTACGTCAATGGCTTCCAGGAACAGCTGCCGGATGAGCTGCCGGAACTGGCCCGCCGCATTTCGGATCGGCGGTTCGGAGTGGGCGGCGACGGCTTGATCCTGATCCGCCCGTCGGAACGTGCGGATGCCCGCATGCAGATGTTCAATGCGGATGGGTCGGAGGCTGAGATGTGCGGCAACGGCATCCGCTGTGTCGCCAAGTACATTTACGATCACGGTATCTGTCGGCAGCCGGAACTGCGGATCGAAACCGGTGCCGGTGTGCTCGCGTTGACGGTGGAAGCCGTCGCTGGCTTGGTCCAGCGGGTGTGCGTGGACATGGGAGAACCGATCTTGCAGGCCGCCCGGATCCCGACCACGTTGCCCGGCAGTCCGGTGGTGAACGTGCCGTTGACCGTCGGCGGCCGCACGTTCCAGGTCACCAGCGTCTCGCTGGGCAATCCGCACTGTGTCCTGTTTGTCGACCAAGCGACGGATGACTTGGTCCTGGGGTGGGGACCGCAGATCGAAACCGACCCGCACTTTCCGGCCCGCGTCAATGTGGAATTCATTGAGGTGCTTGGGCCCGGTGAGGTCCGCCAGCGAACGTGGGAACGCGGCTCCGGCGAAACCTGGGCCTGCGGCACCGGGGCCAGCGCCGTGTGCGTGGCGGGCGTGCTGACCGGACGGACGGCGCGCCGCATCGTGAACCATCTCCGCGGCGGGGACCTGGAATTGCACTGGAGCGAGGCCGACAACCACGTCTACCTGACCGGCCCCGCCGCCGAGGTCTTTTCTGGGGACTGGCCCTGACATGACGGACCTGCGTAAGCTGCAAGCCAAATGCGGTGGCTTGGCGATCTACACCGCGGTCCGCCACTGGATGAGCACGTTGGACTACCAGGCGCTGTTCTACGACCGCAGCGTGGATTCCACCCATCCGACCTTTCGCGGTCCGGTGATCTATATTTTCTGGCACGAGTACATTCCCACCCCCTTCTATCTGCGGCCGCATGCCAACATCGCGATGTTGATCAGCCGCCATCGCGACGCGGAATGGTTGTCGCAAGCGGCGCGGCACATGGGCTTTCAGACCGTGCGGGGTTCCACGCAACGCGGCGGCGAAATGGCGCTGCGCGAGTTGGCGCGTAAGGGCCGCGACATGAATTTGGCCATCACGCCCGACGGACCGCGCGGTCCCCGCCGCCAGCTGGCCGCCGGCTGCATATTCTTGGCGTCCCGCCTGCAGTTGCCGCTGGTCAGCTTTGGCGTCGGCTACCACCGGCCGTGGCGGACGCCGACCTGGGACCGCTTCGCGGTGCCGCGGCCCTACTCGCCGGTGCGGATCGTCGTCGGCCCGCGCCTGCCGATCCCGTCCGGCCTGGACCGGGACGGCCTGGAGTCCTATCGGCAACGCGTGGAGCGACTGCTGAACCACTTGACCGACGAAGCCGAAGCCTGGGCCGCGTCCGGCGAGCGGCGGCTCGGACAAGTGGCGCTGACTCCCCAATCCGCCCGCCTGCGGCCCAGCCTTGGTTACCACGCTCGCTGAGTCAGACACCGCGATTCTGCGATCGGTGCAGCGAATACGCAAGCGTCCTCATGCGGAGACGTACTGGGCTGATTTGTTTTGGCCCCTTTGGGCCGGAAGAGTCGTGGATAACTGTCCTTGCCATCGATTCTGTCGATCTGAAGTTGTCGAAGCCATCGTTCGGAGGATCGGTTTCTCAGGATGGCCGGGCCTTGATCAGAACGTTGCGCATCGTAAGCGCGAAGCGTCAGCGAGGAACAGGGGCGATTTGGAGTGCGGCGGCTTGACGCCGCATGCGTGTCGCTTTCACATTCTCGGTGTGCGCTGCATGCCGGGCCAGCCTTTATTTCAAAGAAAGGCAGAGCCAAAGCGGTGTCGAGCCACCGCACTCCAAATCGCCGCCGACCCAACCCGCAACACAGCCTCTTCGTCAGTCCCGTAACCCATTAACCCGAAGCTTCCGCGAGGGAACTAAATCCCCTCCCCCCGCCCCGCGCTGACGCTTCGGGCTACTAGGAAAAACAGCGTCAGGCTGGAAAGCCTGACCTACGGAGGAGTTCTACGGTGGACGTTCGAGCACAAATCTCCATGGTGTTTCACCTCGACAAGTGGACACCGGGCTGCAGCTCGTCGAGGGCGGTACCACGGTTCTGCAATTCCAAACAGCCCATCCGGAGAACTAGGCCTCGTACGTTGCGCCACAAATGCAGCAGCGGATCAATGACTTGATGATCGAGGCTCGCCGCGAAGGAATGAACCCGCGGGTGGCGAGTGGAACAGGCTATTGCAGCCCCGCCGAGCAACATCGGCTGTACTTGCTGAATAATGGCACCACGAACGCCGAAGCGTGGCAATCGAATCACCAGTATGGTGTGGCCGTTGACATCGCCATGATGACCCGTGACGGTAGCGCACAGACCGCGGCATCAGATCCCAATCGGGCTCGGCTCGGCGCTCTCGGAGGCGTGTTTCAGCTCGAATGGGGCGACCACGGGTACGTCGATATTCCCCATTTCCGATGGCCTGGACTTCCGACATGGCAGGATCTGCAGACGGCTTACGCTCGCGGAGCCGGCGTTCGCGTGGACCAGTTGACCGCGACCATCACCATTCCTGACGGGAATGGAATGCAGGAGGTGTGGAGATTCGTCGGAGCGGCCTTGATCATAACGTTGCGCAAAACGCTAGCAGCAAGAGGTCAGGGTGGCTGGGGCAGAGTGCAGCGATGCCCCAGAAACCGGGTACTGGGGCTTCGCTTAGGCTCAGCCGCCAGCCACCCGGGCTGCTGGCACTGACGGCTGTGCGCAACCTAACGATCAAGGCCGTCGGAGCCGCTTAAGCGGTTATCCTGCAAATCGCCCGGCTTCTAACAAGGGGCCATGCCGGCTCGCCAGCATGGCCCCAGTTCAATTCCACGCCTTTTGCCCTCGCTGTTCCGTCCAAGGCATGTTGCGTCCACAGACGGTCGCGTTATGCCCTGGCGACCTCAGCGGCGATCGCGGAAATTGCTTGCTCCAATTCCGTCGTCTCGGCAGGCATGTCCACGAAGTCATCCGGAGATGGAGATTTCGTCGGGCGACAAAGTGTAGGGGAAATGAGGAACTTGGTGGATACGCCATCTTGTCGATGCGTTCGTAACCGTACTTGCGGGGACGCCGTGATGGTCGACCGTTGCTCAGTTAGACCGCGCGGAATCAGGCATTGGGCACCTGCAGTCTGCGCGAGCGGGTCCCCTCGACCATATTTCGGATGACTTGACGAAATGGATTCGATGAATGCTGCGTCCCGGGTCTGAAGCCGTAGGACGACGTCAGGCGGTTCGGTGAACTCTCCCTCGCCGCCGGACACCGTTGGAAACAGTCCCGCTCCAAACCTGTTGATGTAGTTGATGACAATCAAGACATCGGTCGGGGTAAGCTGGCCATCCCCGCTCGGATCCAAGAACGGCGGCGGAGCTGGCGTGGGATATGAAGCAGTCGCTAAGTCCCTGGAACTGCTGGTATTGATGTCGCTAATCAGAGTGAGCACATCGATGGCCGTGATGTATCCATCGCCCGTGACGTCGCACGGGTGACGTGGGTTCTGCCAAGTCGGCCCAACGACCAGAGTAGTCCAGGCATCGCTGGCATCGCCCCCCAAGGCGTTACCGCCGACATCCTGAATGCCAGATCCTCCGGCCGTCAGCTGCAGCTCGTAACTGCCCGACACCCCCGTCAGGCCCGACAAGTTCCCCAGCGTCCACGTGAGGCTGTCGCTAGTGGTCAGCGTCTGGGCACCGGTGAGCAGGTTGCTGCCCCCATCGCGAGTCAACGCCACGTCGGCCAGGTCGAAGCCGCCGACCGCTTCGCTGAACACGATCTGGATGGACGTTACCGCCGTGTTCCGCGGATCTGGAGTCACGTCCACGATATCCACCGTCGGCGACGTGTCGTCATCGTTCGTCGTGACCGACACCGTCTGGTCCGCCAGCGGGCGAAAGACGCTGTCCGAGCTGGCGTCCACCACCGACACCGTCACCAAGCTGCCCACCGCTCCGTCCACGATCGAATCGTCCACCGCCGTGATCGTCACCGTCTGCGTCGTGTTCCAGTTGGCCGGCGTGAACGTCAGCGTAGCCTTGTCCACCGTGGCTTCCGTCGCGTCGCTGGCCAGCACCGAGAACACCACGTCCGCAAGCGGCTGCCGCGTCAGTACCACCGTGAACGTATCCGTCGTGTTCGGCTCCGTCACCGTCGCCGTGGTCTTCGACAGCGTAAAGCCCGGCACGTCGTCGTCATTCGTCGTCACGACCACCGTCTGGTCCTCCGTCCCGTCGCTGGCCAGCGCCGAGAACACCACGTCCGAGAGTGGCTGCCGCGTCAGCACCACCGCGAACGTGTCCGTCGTGTTCGGCTCCGTCACCGTCGCCGTGGTCTTCGACAGCGTAAAGCCCGGCACGTCGTCGTCATTCGTCGTCACCGAAACCGTCTGGTCCGGCAGATCGCGAAAGGCGTTGTCCGAGCTGGCAGCCACCACGAACACCGTCACCAAGCTGCCCACCGCTCCGTCCACGGTCGAATCGTCCACCGCCGTGATCGTCACCGTCTGCGCTGTGTTCCAGTCGGCTGGCCTGAACGTCAGCAGGGCCTTGTCCACCGTCGCTTCCGTGGCATCGCTCGCCGTCACGGAGAACACCACATTCGTGAGCGGCTGCCGCGTCAGCACCACCGTGAACGTGGCCGTCCCGGTCGGCTCCCAGACGTCGGCGGTCGCTCTTGACAGCGCGAACCCCGGCGTGTCGTCGTCATACGTCGTCACCCACACGATTCGATCCGCCATGACGTTCCAAGCCTCGTCAGAATCGGGGCCCACAACCGACAGGGTCACCGTGCTCATCACAGCACCATCCCCCGTGAGATCGTCCACCGCCGCGATCGTCACCGTCTGTGCCAGGTTCCAGTCGCTTGACGTAAATCTCAGCGTGGCCTTGTCCACCGTCGTCTCCGTCGCATCGCTGGCCGTCACCAAGATCACCACGTCCGCCAACGGCCGTCTCGCTAGCACGACCGTAAACGTGTCCTTCGTGTTGGGTTCCATCACACCTACCGTCGTCGTCGATAGAGTCAACCCCGGCAGATCGTTGTCGGTCGTCACCACGCTCACCGTTTGGTTCGGCAAGGCGTCCCAGGCGTCGTCCGACTTGGCCGCGTCCACCGCGAGCGTGATCAGCGTCGTCTGGTTCCCGTCCACGATTAGGTCATCCACGCCGGTCACCGTGACTGTCTGCGCCTGGCTCCAGTTGGACGGTGTAAAGGTCAGCGTGGCCTTGTCCACCGTGGCCTCGCCTGGGTCACTACTGCTCACCGCGAGCACGACGTTGGACAACGGCTGCCGGTTCAAGACCACCGCGAAGGTGTCCGTCGTACCCGCTTCGG
>JAPLNJ010000375.1 GCA_026692885.1 Planctomycetota bacterium
AGACCGGGGCGGGCAAACCCGAAGGTCCGGGGAACTTGCCGATCTTGTTCCAGAATCACGGGAACCCGGTCCACTTCAGAAACATCTGGATGGTGCTCGATCCGCAATCGTCCGTCGCCTGCGAGACGGGCGTGCGTTTCCCCCGGCTCGGTCGGCTGCTGCAGCGGCTCCACCGTGGCAGGTAGCTGCGAGGACGCGGGGCGGCGGCGAGTCCACGTGGACGCGCCTCTCCGAGACGCGCCCGACACGCGAAACCCGACACGCGAAACCCGCTTCCCGGTTGATGGACTGTGTTGTGGGTGCTACAATGCCGGCGTACCGTCAAGAGTGGGGGAGAACCGGGGAGACGGCGTCCGTCACGTTGGGACCCAGGTAGCGAAGTTGGTCGTTCACGATCGGAGCGTGACGACTACTATACTTGCGACACTTCTTGATACGCCGGTCCTTAGCCATGCGATATCGCTGCCCGTGCAGTCTCGTGCGCAACTGGCGGATATGTTGTGGGCAAGTCTCCCCGATGACGAGCTTGGTTTCCCCGTGGATGCCGGGATTCGCCAGACTTGGGCCTTCGTGCGACAACCGTTGATGAAAGGAATGGACCATGTTACGTCACCGATTCGGACAGCACCTGTTGATCGTGGCCATCCTGGTGCTGGGTCTGGCACAGACTCCGGCTTGGGCGCAGCCGGCGAGCCTGACCGTGCAGGTCGATCAGCCGGGCGTCAAGATCAGTCCCACACTCTACGGGATTTTCTTTGAGGAGATCAACCTGGGCGGCGACGGTGGCCTGTACGCCGAACTCGTCCGCAATCGGTCCTTTGAAGATACCGAGAAACCGGATTCCTGGACGCTGCTGACGATCGGGGGCGCCAAGGGCGAAATGGCCGTCGAGGCGCGCCAGCCGACGACGCAGTTCAATCGGCGGGCACTGCGGCTGAAGATCGCCGAGGCGGGCGCTGGAAAAGTGGCCGTGGCCAACGGCGGGTACTTCGGGATCTCGGTCGTCAAGGATGCGGTCTACAGCCTCTCCCTGGCAGTCCGCACCGGCGACGGCTTCACCGGACCCCTGGCAGTCTCCTTGGAAAGCGCGGATGGAAAAACGGTCTACGCCCAATGCTCGATCACCGGCGCAACGGCCGAATGGAAGACGTTGCAGGCCTCGCTCAAAGCCAACGGTACCGACCCGAAAGCGCGGTTGGTTATCGGCGCCACGCAGTCCGGTACCGTCTGGCTAGACATGGTCTCCCTGTTCCCCAGGCAGACCTGGAAGGACCGGCCGAACGGCCTGCGGCCGGATCTGGCCCAGTTGCTCGACGGTCTCCGGCCGTCGTTCGTTCGCTTCCCCGGCGGCTGCTGGGTCGAAGGCGACAAGCTAGAATTCGCCACCCGCTGGAAACGGACCATCGGAGAACTGGCCGAACGGTGGACCCAATGGAACATCTGGCAGTACTACTCGACCAATGGTTTGGGCTACCACGAGTACCTGCAGTTGTCCGAAGACCTCGGGGCCGAACCGCTGTTCGTGATCAACGTGGGCATGTCCCATCAGCAGAATGTGCCCATGGACCAAATGGGCGAGTGGGTCCAGGACGCGTTGGACGCGGTCGAATACGCCAACGGGCCGGCGGACAGTAAGTGGGGTGCCTTGCGAGTCAAGGCCGGACATCCGGCCCCGTTCAACCTGAAGTACATCGAGATCGGCAACGAGAATGGTGGGGCGGTCTACCAGGAACGCTACGTCCTGTTCTATGACGCCCTCAAGGCCAAGTATCCCCAGCTGCAGCTGATCGGCGACGTGCCCACGGACAAGCGTCCCGCGGACATCGTCGATGAACACTATTACGCCGCGCCCGAGTTCTTCATTACCAACGCCCACAAGTACGACACGTACGATCGGAAGAAGTTCAAGATCTACGTGGGCGAGTATGCGGTCACGGTGAACTGCGGCAAAGGCAATTTGCGGGGCGCGTTGGGCGAAGCGGCCTTCATGACGGGCATGGAACGGAACTCCGACGTCGTGGTCATGGCTTCGTATGCGCCCCTGTTTTCCAACGTCGACTACAAGCGGTGGAACCCGGACCTGATCAACTTCGACAGCGCGCGGGCCTACGGTACCCCGTCGTATCACGTGCAGAAAATGTTCAGCGAGGCCCGCGGCGACGTGGTCCTGCCGGTCGATCTCAAGTCGCCCATAGTGGACGCCGGCCCGACCTCGGGTGCGATCGGTGTGGGTACGTGGTTTACGCAGGCCGAGTACAAAGACATCAAAGTCACGCAAGGCGATAAGGTGCTCTTCCAGACCGACTTCGCCGACGGCACGAAGAACTGGCGGCTGCACGGTGGCGATTGGAAAGTGCAGGACGGAGTGCTGCGTCAGTCGGAGCTCAAGGACAATATTCGGGCGATCACCGGCGACAAGGCCTGGAACAATTACACCTACAGTCTCAAGGCTCGGAAACTCGGCGGGGCCGAAGGCTTCCTGATCCTGTTCCGCGTGGGAGACGACAATGCCAAGTGCTGGTGGAATCTGGGCGGCTGGGGTAACGCCCGACACGCCGTAGAGATTGGCGGGATTGTCGGCAACGAGGTCCCTGGCAAAATCGAAACGGGACGCTGGTACGACATCCGCATCGAATTGCAGGGGGCCAACATCCGCTGCTACCTGGATGGGAAACTGCTCCACGACGTCGTGTACCCCTCGTATCCTGCGTTGCATGCGGTGGCCAGCCGCGTGAACGCCACCGGCGACGTGCTGTTGAAGGTAGTGAATGTCTCGGCAAAGGAGCAATCCACCAAGATCGATCTGCGCGGCATCCAGGGCGTCCAGCCGTCAGCCAACGCGACGGTGCTGACGGGCCAGCCGGAGGACGAAAACACCGTGGAACAGCCGACCAAGGTCGCGCCGACCCAAGGCACGATCAACAACGCCGGGTCGAGTTTTGTACACAGTTTCCCGGCGAATTCGGTGACCGTGCTGCGGGTGAAAGCGGCGAAGTAAACCACCGAAGGTTTCACCCATGATTCACCAGGCTACTTAACGGCGTTGGGTGCGGAGGTCCAGGTGAGCGACGTGCCCCGTAGCCCCGGCCTGGGCCGCGCAAAACTGGGCGGAAACAGCGGCCAGGGTCAGTCGTTCAAATTTCAGTTTTTGCGGCGGCGAGACTCCCCACCCTCGTTGCCCAGAGGCCGCAAAAACTGAAATTTGAAGGACTGACCCGTGTCTGCGGGCGGAACAGAAGTGGAACAAATTCTGGCCTGCCTCGCGACACTGTCTTGCGCGGGCCACCCCCAGCCCCGCGCCCCGGAGTACCGGGGCGCGGGAATCCTTGCTCGGCTGTGCCTGAGGCGGCCTGCCGTTAGACCAAGAAAAGTCGATTACTTGGTCGCTGATGGCTCCCTGTGCCCGCTATACTGACCGTCTCAACCAAGTTCCTGTGACAAGGGAGGTGAACTATGACACGTCAGAAAGTGACTGCGTTGATTCTGGCCGCACTGCTGGGCGGTGCCGCGGCCCAGGCGGGTGAGCCGGTCTTGGTACCGGTGAAAATCGACGGACCCGTGCACGATCCGGAGCGGCACAGCACCTGGTTCGGGCCGTTCTCCGAATGCTGCTCTGTGGCCGACTTCAATGGCGACGGCCGGTTGGACATCGCCGCCGGACGGAACTGGTACGAGGCTCCCGACTGGAAGAAACACGAGGACTTCCGCGACGGGGCCCAAACCAACGGTCCCGAAACCGACGACAACAGCGAATTCGCGATGGATGTCAACCGCGACGGACGACCGGACATCGTCAGCTCAGGCTGGATGTCCATGAAAGGTGCCTTCTGGTATGAAAATCCCGGCCCGGAAGGGCTCCGCACCGGTGCGAAGTGGAAGGCCCACCGCATCCACGCCGCCCAAAACATGGAAGGTGTGATTCACGGCGACTTGGATGGCGACGGCGACGACGACATCCTGGTGAATCACTGGGCTCCGGTGCCCGGCCAGGGATTGACCTGGCTGGAACATATCGATCGCGAGCCGTGGTTCGTCGAGCATGTGATCGGGACCGAAGGCGAGCACCACGGCAACGGCCTGGGCGACATCAACGGCGACGGCCGAGTGGACATTGTCACGCCCCGTGGCTGGTACGAGGCTCCGGCCGATCCGCGCCAGGGCCAGTGGATTTTCCACGCCGATTATCTGGTCCACCGCGTCGGCAAGCCGGAAGAGCCGATCGCGGCCTCGCATCCGATGCTGGTCTACGATGTGAACGGCGACGGGCGGGCGGATATCATTGTCGGCGCTTCCCACGAGTACGGCCTGGCGTGGCTCGAACAGAAAGTCGATGCCAGCGGCCGGCGGACCTTCGAAACGCATTGGGTGGAGACGGACTTCGGCCAGTTCCACACCATGGCCCTGGGCGATTTGAACGGCGACGGCCAGCCGGACCTGGTGACCGGCAAGCGGCTGTTCGCCCATCACGGACGCGACACCAGCTGCTACGACCCGTTGTTCGCGTTCTGGTACGACCTGCAAGGCGGCAAGTTCGTGCGGCACGTGTTGGCCTACAATCATCTGCCCTGGTTTCCCGGCGAGAAGAATATCAACCCGCCACCCAACGGCGCTATCGCCGTGGGGATGAAACTGCAGATCGTCGACCTGGACAAAGACGGCCGGAACGATGTGGTGATGGCCGGCAAGACCGGCCTGTACGTGTTCTATAACCTGGGTTCGACGCCGCGCGAGCGTGGCCCGCAGCGGCTGCCGCTAGAGTCGACCTATCCGTCGTGGTTCGATTGGACCAAGTAAGACCTCTCAGTTAAGGAGCCTGACGATGCGCAAGTTTCGTGAATCCGTGCTGCCCCGCTGTCTTGGGAACGCCCTAGAAACAACCGCGGCAGCGGCCTCTCTGCCCCTCACCCCGATCCTCTCCCCGGGGTATCGGGGCGAGGGAGTTATGGCGAGGCCGGGCGTTGGGTTGCGGCTCGCCCGTGCGAGAGTCCCGCGGTTGATTCTCCTATTGGCAGGCATCTGCCTCTGCAGCCCCAGCCTGGCTTGCGCCGCCGATCCGCCGGGTGCCTTCGCATTCGTGCCGGACGCGCATGGACTGGTTCTGAAGACGCCTCAGGGTCAAACCCTGTTTGGCTATATGAACAAGAAGCCGCAGGACACAAAGTTGACCGCCAACAGCGTTTGCTGCTTGTTCCCAGTGAAGACCCCGGCCGGTGAGGACGTGGTCGAATTCGCGCCCGTCGATCATCCGCACCATCGCGGGGTGTTTCTGACCTGGCATGCCATGCAAGGTCAGAAGGCTGCCGACTTCTGGGGCTGGGGCCAGTTCGCGCCGACCAAGGATCGCGTGATCGTCAACCGGAGCTTGAAAGCGGTCGCCGCCGATGCTCAGCATGCCGTGCTCGAAGCACGCAACGACTGGGTCGCCGAAGACGTGACGCTGATCGCCGAGACGACGACGATTACCGCCCGGCAGACGCAAGGCTTGAACGTGATCGACTTCGACTTCCGCTTGCTGCCCCAGAGCGACATCACGTTGCAACAGACTGCGTTCAGCGGTTTCTGTGTCAAGTCGCGGAAGGACGGCAAGGCGGTGTATACCAGTCCGGAGGGCGAAGTGAAACTGCTGGCTCCGCACCATCTGAAACCCGAGACCGATTGGCCGGCCGCCGCCTGGTACGACTACACCATTGCCTTGGACAGCGGCAAGACGCTGGGGGCCACTGTAGTGGACCATCCGGGCAACCCACCTTCGCCTTGGCACAATCTGCAGGCCATCGCGATGATCAATCCGTGCATCGTGGCACCGGGTCCGGTGACGCTTAAAGCCGGCCAACCGCTGCGGCTGCGCTATCGGCTGCTCACGCATGACGGGCCGCTGCCGCTGGAATTGGTGAAGCAGTTGTCCGACGAGTTCCGCAGGTCGTGACACGGCGAAGCCGCTGCCCAAGTGGGCCGCATGCGGCCTGCGCGCACCATGCGCGCGTCCCACATGGGAACTACCGATTGGCAAACGTCGTGGGACCGACAACAATGGGGCCGTGTTGCCGACTTCCTTGTAGGACGGGCGTCCTGGCTTGTCCGGGCAAACGGGGACACGTGCCTATATTCCGGTGCGGCCTTGTCATTTAAGGAGCCAACTTATGGATCATTCTCTGAGTCGACGCGATTGGTTGCGGGCGTTGGGGGTTTCGGGAGCGACGGCCGGCTTGGGGGCCCTGGGTGTGGGGCGGGCCGCAGAACGGGCGCCGGGTGAGTCGAGCGGCTTTTCGAGCCATGTGATCGATGCTCACGCCATCCAGACGAAGCGGGCCAGTCCGACGATGGTCGACGGCAAGGTGATTCAGCCGCAGCGTGAATTGTCGGTCCTGCACAAGACGGATGTGCTGGTGGTGGGTGGTGGACCGGCGGGCGTGGTGGCCGCAATCGCCGCGCGTCGTGCGGGGGCCGAGGTGACGTTGGTGGAACGCTACGGGCACTTCGGCGGACTCTGGACGGGTGGCTTGGTACTGTTGGTCACCGGTCACATCATCAAGGGTGGAAAACAGGTCTGCCAGGGCATCGGCGAGGAGCTCATGCGGCGTCTGGACAAGCTGGACGGCGCGATCATCAACCGCCGGCCCGGCGTGGATCCGACCGTGGACGCGGAAGCCGTCAAGTACGTGATGGTGGAGATGGTCGAGGAAGCGGGTGTCAAGGTGTTCCTGCACTGCTGGGGCGTCGATGCGATCGTCAACGGAAATGCGGTGGCGGGTGCCGTGTTCGAGAGCAAGTCGGGGCGCCAGGCGATTCTGGCCAAGACCGTCGTGGATGCTTCGGGCGACGGAGACCTGTTCGCGGCGGCGGGCGCGGAGTTCGAGCACCGCAGCCACAACATCGGCCTCGTCACTCGGTTGGGCAACCTCGATCGCGTCGATCGCGAGAAGGCCAAGCAGGGTTCCGCGCCGAAGCACCTGGGCGGGATCACGCCCGTGCCGGGCGTCAATTGGGTGAACATGCTGGGGCCCGAGGTGGACGGATTGGACGTCGCTACGCTCACGCGGATGGAAATGAATCATCGCAAATTTATCTGGAAGACCATTCAGAAGACGCGTCAGACGCCGGGGTACGAAACGGTGTATCTGATGGAAACGGCACCGCAGCTGGGCGTGCGGATTACGCGGGTGCTGGCCGGTCTGAAAGCGGTCACCCACGTGGACCTGAAGAACGGGACCAAGTTGCCGGATGTCGTGGGCGTGGGCGGCGCGTCGGGCGGCGGTCACGGCGAATGGCAAATCCCGTACGGAGCGTTGGTGCCGGTGAAACTTGACAATCTGCTGGCAGCGGGACGGTGCATCAACGCCGAGTTGCGGATGGCCGACTTGGTGCGGCTCATTCCCAACTGCTTCGTCACGGGTCATGCCGCAGGGGTCGCCGCCGCAGTCGCGGTGCAAGACAACTGCCTCCCCCGCGAGGTCGAGGTCGCCAAAGTACAGAAGATTCTCCGGCAGCAGGAAGCCTATCTGGGTTGACGCCGAGCGCCTCTAGTGCGTCTTCAAGGCCAAAAAGTGGGGTAAGCATCCTGCTTGCCTTTTGTGCTTGTCGCGGCCCGGTCGGGGCATGACAGTGCCTCGTACGCTTGCCGGTAGGTCTGGCACACGACGACGAAGTCGTCGGCATACCGCGCGAAGCGGTAGCCCGCTTCGTGCAGTTTCCAGTCCAGGTGATTGAGCACGATGTTCGCCAACAAAGGCGAAATCACGCC
>JAPLNJ010000376.1 GCA_026692885.1 Planctomycetota bacterium
TGATTCCTCGGTGTGGGGCAACTTCAGTTGGGGTCGCCCGGTGAGAGACCTTCACGCCGGTAAATATGGGGAATTGACCCCATCGCGACAACGGGGAGGGGGAGGTCGGGTTCCCCGGCCTCTCCTTTACCCGCTGAAACAAGCCCTGGCCGCATCGGACGAACAATGCGTGCGAGATGAACCGATTTGTTTCGCCCTTTCAGGGCTACCGTGCTGAATCGAATCCGTACCCAGGGCGGCGCTCTGCGGCTGTCGCCGCGACGCTCTGGGCTGATTTGTTTTGGCCCCTTTGGGGCGGAAGAGTAGTAGATCACGCCGGCCTCCACCGGGAAGCCTTCCCCTGCCCCTAACGCGGAATAGAAACGTGATCAAATCAATTGGCCTTGACAGGCACTAACTGATCACGCCAGTCCTGACCCCTTTGATTTGCTCAAGCCCACTTCCACCTCCGCTTGGTATTGGTGGAGCCGTTCCAGAGCACGTCCGAGCAGGTCATCATTGCGTTGTTCAGCGCTGAGGCCATAGTACTTGGTGAGCCCGACCTGCTCTGCCCATTCACCGACACGCATCAGGGCCTTAGGCTCAAGCATCCGATTGAGCACAAAAATCTCGGCCAACGTGCCCAACGGAATGTTTCCTTCCCACGGAACGATACGGTTAATCACCCCTGCAAAGTCGAGCTTTCGAAGATACTCCGAGATGACAGGGAACGCGCCTACGATCTGCGTATCATACGACGTGCGGGTTGCCATCCTTGGCCCTCCTGGGTAAGCCACCGATCCATCGCGACCTCTCCAATATGCCAAACCCTCGTTAGTCTGCCAAGATCAACCCGTACCGAGGGGTGCGGAACGTGAGTGAATATCCCTTCCCGTACCACATCACACAGTTCAAAGATTGTCTGCAGCAGATTCCCTATCGTCTTACATTCCTTGTGCTCTTTCGCGGCTAGACCGCATCCGAGCATCCGCGACGCCTGCCGTTCAGACTTCTTCGGGTTACCGTTCTACGGCCTCCGTCGGCCCTTCATGGTGTTCACGGCGGTATCCGTAAGCCCGTCCCGTAAGCCCGTCTAGTTTGCGGCGACGCGTCAACCTGGTAAAATCACCCCGTCGTCAAGGCCGTGTTCGGCAGCGCGCTGGATTTTCGTCCAGTCGCCAGCCGGGTCGGGATGCAGCACCGTAATGGGGGGACCGAGGGATGAAGAAACGACTCGTGAAGCCTTTCCGACCCGCGTATCCGTCGCCAGCGGCCTTGGTGACCTCGGTCAGCGAGGATGGTCGCCCCAACATCATCACGTTGGGCGAAGTGTTCAACATCAGCATCGGCATCGGCGTACAACCGGTGATCCTGGGAATTGCGATCGCCAAGTCACGCTACTCCCACCAACTGATTACTGCCACGCGCGAGTACGTGGTGAACTTTCCCACGTCCCGGATGGTGGAGACCGTGGACCTCTGCGGTACCGTTTCGGGCCGCGACACGGATAAGTTCCGCGACTTCCAGCTGACGCCCGTGCCGGCTGCGAAAGTCCGACCACCGCTGATCGGAGAATGTCCCCTGAACGTCGAGTGTCGCGTGCTCAGCATTCAGGAAGTGGGAGATCACGACCTGTTCCTGGGCGAGGTGCTGGCCGAGCACGTGGCGGAGGAAGCCCTGGACCAGGACGGCCGTATTCTGGTCGACAAACTGGACTTCCTCTGCTACCTGCACAACGAGTACTGGTCCTGCGGGCAACGACTGGGGCGGCACGGCTTCTCGCATCGAAAGGGCGATCCATGCGAAGCCAGCAACTCCTGATCGCTGGGTGGCTGTTCTGGGCGGGTGGCGGACTGGCGATTGGCCAGCACCTGCCAGCTTCCGATGAATTCTCCGTGGCGCGCTACGGCTCGATTCAGGAGGCTCTGACGGCGAATCCCGGCCGGCTGCTCTATGTGCCGCCGGGTGAGTACCGAATCGCAGAGAAGATCCGTATTCGCTCGGACCAGGCGGGGCTGTTCGGACCCGGACGCATCGTGCAAGCCAATCCGGATGTCCCGATCATCGAAATCGAAGGGGCCGCTGGTGTTCAGCTGCGCGACCTCGTGCTGACGCGTGCCGAAGGAGCGAGAGATACTAAGGCGGAAGCCGTCCTGGCCATTCGGTGCCGGAACCTGGTTTTGGCAGACCTGCAGGTTCTGGACAATCGCACCGCGTCGGCGGCCATCGCCCTGCGCGAGTGCCGCGGGTGCCAAGTCCGCCATTGCCTGGTCCAGAACTACATGCGGATTTCCGTGGACGATCGCACAGGCAACACCGACTGGGGCTACGCCTTCCGCTGTATCGACGGGAGCGGAATTTCCGTCGGGGCGAGTCAGGGCACACTGCTCCAAGGCAATCGGATCATCGAAGAAAACCTGTTGCCCACCCGGGAGATCCAACAGCAATACGACCTCGGCAAGTTCGTGAAGAGGAATCCCGAGAAAGGGAAACTCATCAGCCAGAAGACTTGGGACCAGCAGTCCGTAGACAACTGGCACCAGGGATCGGCAATCATCATCACGTCTCCCGAGTCGAGCGACGGTGCACAGATCCTCGGCAACTTCATCGATAACTCCGCCCAGGGCATCGACATCCATGCGGACCGCGTCATCGTCTCGCAGAACATCGTCCAGAATGCTTTCATCGGGATGAAAGCCATGCACGGCTCGCGCCACGTGCTCATCCTGGGCAACCAGTTCTCGAAGAACGACCTCTGGGCAATCGGCCTGATGCCCGGCGCGAGTTCGCACGGGCCGGGATCCGCCACCGGAGAGAAAGCCAATGTCGACGGCGGTTCGGTGATCGCCCACAACATTATCTCCGACTTCGGCGGCGGACACGCCGCGTGGATCTGGCAAAGCCAGGGGCGTGCTCCGATTCGACTGGACACGGGACAGAAGCCGGAGAACCCACCGCTGGCGGACGTCATCATCGAAGGCAACATCGTCTACGACTCTCCTCGTGACGAGCGTCGCCTGGACGACAAGCCTCCGGCACCCAGCTATCGCTACGCGGTTCTCGTGGCGTCAGATTCGGGTGGTCCGCGCGGTCTGCACTTCGCCAACAACATTTTCCACCCGGGTTCGGACGGCGTCTCGAACGTGGAACTGAAGCCCTAAGTCCTTGCTTGACCGGGAAGCAGTCTGCGGTACGATGGCGGGACAGTGGGAAGGCTGCGAGTTTCCCTTCGTCCCCCTCGACCGTAGGAGTCGTTTCATGGCATTCGAGATCACGCGCCGCTCGTTCCTGGGCTCCGCCGTCGCCTCCGGCCTCTTCACCATCGTGCCCCGGCATGTGCTGGGGGGCCGCGGCTATGTCGCGCCCAGTGGCAAGATCAGGCTGGCCCATATCGGCATGGGCACCCAGGGATTCCGCGAAATCGGCGGCCTGTTGGCCGACCCGCACGTCCAACTAGTCGCCGTGTGCGACCCGAACACGGACAGCAACGACTACGTGGACTGGGGCCAGCACAGCATTCGCAATCAGATTCGCACGTACCTCGGCAACCCGGCCTGGCGCGAGGGCGACAGCGGCTGTCCCGGCGGTCGCGAGGTGGGCCGGGAAGTGGTGGATACCTACCACGCCAAGCAGCGGAGCGCGGAGCATTTCCCGGCCTGCTCCGCTTACGCCGACTTTCGCGAGCTGCTGGAAAAAGAGCACGATCTGGATGCCGTCAAGATCATGACGCCGGATCATCTGCACGCGACCATCGCGATTGCGGCCATGAAAAAGGGCCGGCACGTGCTGATGCACAAGCCGGTCGCCAACCGCTTGCGTGAGGGCCGGCTGACCATTGCCGCAGCTCGCGAGGCCAAGGTGGCCACGCACCTGCTGGCCTATGGCAGCGGGACCGGCAACGGGCTGATCGCCGAACACATCCAGCAGGGCATCATCGGTCCGCTGCGGGAAGTGCATAACTGGACGAACCGGCCGGTGTGGCCCCAATACACGGAGATTCCCACGGACAAGCCGCCGGTCCCGCAGGGTTTTAACTGGGACTTGTGGCTGGGACCCGCGCTCGACCGACCCTACCATCCGCACTACACGCACACCGTGTTTCGCGGCTGGTACGATTTCGGCGGTGGCTCAATGGCGGACATGGGCATCTACAGTTTGTGGCCCGTCTTTGCCTCGCTCGATTTGGGCGTGCCGGTCAGCGCCGAGGCTTGGGCGACCCATACTTGCACCATCGTGGACCACGTCAGCCGGACCGCCAGTAACGATTTCGCCTACCCCGCCGCTTGCACGATCCGTCTGAAGTTCGCCGCGCGGGCGAACCGAGCCGCCCTGGATCTGTTCTGGTACGACGGCGGCATGAAGCCCCGTCTGCCCGAGGTCGTCGAGGCGCAGAACATCGAGTTGGCTCGCGAGGGGATCCTGTTCGTCGGTGACGAGGGCGCGATCCTGGCCGGCTTCCTGGGGCAGGAGCCGCGATTGTTTGTCAAGGGCAAGCAGGAACCGCTCTGGAAAGACGGTCGGCCGGCTCCCGCCGCAGGACCGAGCCGAACGGAGCGCGGCCAACGCCAGAACCCCTGGGTCGAGGCCGTCCAAGGGGGCGCGCCATCGCCCGGAAGTTTCCTGAACGCCGGGTCGATAACAGACGCTGTCAATCTGGGAACCGTCGCGTTGCGGGCAGGGAGGAAGGTCACGCTGGACAGCGAAGCCCTGCGCATCACGAACGCGGCCGATGCGAACAAGTACCTGACACGAGAATACCGCCAGGGCTGGGAGCTGTGAGCCGCACCAGGAAGATACCAAGGTCAGCCGGGTTCTGAGCGGCAAGGCGCTAGCCGCCGGTGGCGTTCGGAATCGGCGGCTAGCGCCGTGCCGCTCACGCGCTAGTCCCTTTCAGGCCATCGGCCTACGCGCGCTGTTGATCAACCGCCCTCGTCCACCACCATCAGCCTCGGATAGTCCACCACCGGCACCGTCACTTCCACCGCAGCTCCCTCGCGCGTCGCCTGCAGCGGTGAGCTCTTGCCGGTGATCGGGTCGTACAGACTGCGTGGTATCGTCCCCGCCGGCAGTCCTTGGATCGCCAGCCGATACAGCTGCTCCTGCATCGGCTTGGTGATGTCGTAGGTCATCACATACACCGCGATCACCAGCTTGCGGTCGCTCACCTGGAACGGCAGGAACGCGAACACATCCTCATACCGTAGCGGCGGGTGCCGCTCGTCGCCCTGAAAGATGTCGAACGCCTTCGTCAGATTGCGTAACGCCCTCAGGGGCGGCGTGGCCAGCTGGTCGAATGTTCCGTCGGCCGGCAGTTGGGCCAGCTCGGCCGGGAGCAGGCCCATGTCCTTGGGGTCCCGCTGATAGGCGTTGAAGAAGTGCAGCACGTCCACACCCTTGTTCAGCCAGAGGCAGAACGAGCGCAGGGCGCACTTGCTCTTGAGGTCCCACGCGCCGGCCTCGTCGGTGATGCCGCACTCGGCTGCCACCAGGCCATGCTCTGTTATGTAATGGAAGCACCGCTGGGTGCCAGCGGGATGCGCCTTGCGCGCTGCGGGGTTGAACAGGCGGATCAGGCATTCGGTCTGCAGGAACGTCTGCGCCCAACCTTCGGGCAGGCGGATTTCCACCGTGGGCACAAAGCCCTCCAGGTTGTTCTGTGGCTGGTCCTGGTGTTGTTCCTGCTGGGGAAGCTTGCGCAGGCCGGTGCCGTAGGGGTGATAGCTCTGCCCGTCGATTCCCGGCGGCAGCTGGGAGATCGCACAGTGGTAGAACGTCGTGTTGGAGAAACCCCAGATCACGCGCACCTGCGGGTTGTCTTTCTTGATCGCGTCCACAGTGCGCCGCGCCAGTTCCCAGCAGCGTCCGCCGGGGTTGAGGAAGTCGGGCTCCTTCGCCTGCGGGGCATCGTGGTAGTTGGCGATCGAGAGGAACTTTGTGCCGAACGTCAGCTCGTTCCAGATTTCGATGTCGAAGTCATTGATCCCCGCCTCCTGCACCAGCGCGCAGAGCAGCGCGGCATACTTCACCCACCCGCCGGCCGTCTCGTCATACTCCCGGGTTCCCACCGGATGCAGCGGCAGGTACTTGAGCGTCGCCATCGGCACAGGTTTTTCGGCCGGCAGATCCTTGGGCAGCGGCTGGCTGAGCTGACATTCGCCCGTCTTCGCATCGATCGCAGTCACCAGCGCCTCGGCCGCCCAATACTCGCTGAGTTGGCTCAGGCCGGATCGCCCGATGACCAGGTCCTTCACATCGGTGAGCTTTACCGCGCGGCTGCCCTTTGGCGCATCGGCCGCCAGCCTGCGCTCGAAGAACTTCGTCGGGCACGGTACGCCCTGGTGCGCATTGAGCAGCATCGTCGGCCGGATGCCGTGCTGCTGGCACATCTTCAGCAGCTTGAGCAGGCGGTCGTGGTTGTTCACGCCGCTCTCGTCCCACTTCACGCTCCCCCAGCCGATCTCGATGCGGAACGCCTTGAATCCCGCCTGCGCGAGCAACCGCACCGCCAGCTCATCGTTCCCGGGCGAGGCCCAGTTCACCCCGATGCCGGCCAGGAAATCGACGGCCGGCTTGGTCTCGAGGTAACCCCGCCAAGGCTGCTTATAGTCGCTGTGCTTCGGCCAGAGACACTCCAGTTGCGACGGATCCACATACGGCCGCGTAGGCGGGGCGGCGGACACCAGGGACGCCGCAATCCAGACGGACAACGCGACCGTGACAAGGCGATTCATCAAGAACTCCATTCGGACAATTGAACGGGGCAACTGAACGGGACACCGCAACTGAACAGGACACATCCCAACCTGTTCGGCCTGGCCTGCGCTATCAGGGTAGCGGTGCGGCGGACGTGAGGGAAGGCTCGCTTGGGAACCGTGCTTGGGATTGGTGATGATCGTAGTCTGCGTTGGGTTCGAGTTCTAGACCGTCCCGGGGACTCTCCCAACCCTGAGCCGAGGCCTTGATCATAAGGTTGCGCATGGCTGTTGGTGCTGGCAACGGGCCGGGTGGCTGGCGGCTGAGCCTAAGCGAAGCCCCAGTAACCGGTTTCTGGGGCATCGCTGCACTCTGCCGCCAGCCACCCTGACCCCCTGCTGCTAGCGTTTTGCGCAACCTTATGATCAAGGCCCTGGGCCGGCCACCCCGATTGACAACAGCCCTGGCCGCCCCGTATACCAAGGGTGCGGATCGTAGCTACTCACTTCGCACCGAACCACTGGGAGGGCCGGCCGATGATCCTCGGTAAGCTGTGGCACGCGCTTCAGGCGCAGTTCAACAAACTCGCGAACTTCTTCTGGACCGCCGATCCGATCGCGCAGATGCAGTACGAATACGACGCGGCCGTCAACCAGCTCAAGGATGGCCGCGAGGGATTGGAGCAGTATCGGGCGATGGTCGAACGCGTCAGCCGCCAAGTGGCCAATGACAAGCAGCACGTCGCCAATATCGAGGCGAAGATCAAGGCCTACCTGACTGCCGGAGACCGTGAAACGGCCTCCCGTTTCGCCCTGGAACTCCAGAAGGCCCGGACGCAGTTGGCAGAGAACCAGGGCCAGCTCACCCTCCACGAGCAGGCCTACAACAACAACGTCCTCAAGATCAAGCACGCGATGAAGAAGTTGGCCGACGTTCGCGACAAGATCCAGAAGTACGATGCCGAACTCAAGATGAGTCGTGCCGAAGCCGAAATGTCCAAGCTGGCCAGCAGCTTCGACTTCGCCATCACGACCGATTTCGGTCAGATCGAACAGGTGATCCAGGACCGCATCGGTCTGAATCGGGCCAAGGTCCGCGTTGCCTCCGACATGTCCAGTGAAGGGGTGGCTGACGTCCAGCACGAGCAGGCGATGGAATCCGCCCTGGCTGCCCAGGCCTTGCAGGAATTCGAGATCCAGGCTGGTCTGCGCACGCCGGATACCGCCCCGATCGTCGAGATCGAGAAACAGCTTGGGCCGGCTACGCAGAAGCAAGTGGAAACGGATACGCAGTAGTGGCCTTGACATAAAGTGGCCAACTGCTAGTTGAAGGGTGGCTGGGACAGAACGCAGTGCTGCCCCAGAAGTCGTGGACTGGGGCTTCGCTTAGGCTCAGCCGCCAGCCACCCCGACCGTGGCGGGAGTCTTTTTCGATAGTGCGCGCCACCCGGTGTTCCGGCACCGGCCCGCAGAAGATTCTCGACACTTTGGATTCGCGGGAGGCGATCACGGTGCCCGACGATGCGACGATCATGAGTGCTGTTTCGTCCCGACCGCCAATGGTGGGGCGTGAGGAGCAACTCCCGGCCTGGTATCCCGCCTGGGCGCGAGAGCTCGCCGAAGCGTACTTTTCGAGAACCACCTGTGTCTTTGTCCTGCATGGCAATGTGCACGACCTAATCCAGGCGCCCGTAGGCGATCAGGCCAGTTACAGCAGCCTGCCGGAGTTTCTGAGCACGCAGGTCTTCGGCAAGTGGGATCTGGTGATCGGCCACGATCTCAGCCGAGGGCTGCGCCTGCTGGCCGGGAACAACGCCGAGCGGCTGCGGAGCATGGTGCAGTACCTGACAGCCCGCTGGGGCGAGCCCGCCACCTGGCCCCGCGAGCCCGACAAGGTGCTCCTGCTGCTCGACAGTCTCGTCGAGCGGATGCTGCTGGAGGATCCGGGCAACCGGAAGCACATCGCGGTCATTTTCGAGTACGGCCAGTACCTGGTTCCCGCCGGCGACTTGAGTTCCCTGGCTCAGGGTTCGGGAGCGCGGCTGGTGCGGTTCCTCGGTTGGGCGCAGAATCCACACATCAAACGCGTCAACATGGCCTTCTGCCTGATCGCCGACCGCGTGGCCGAGGTGAACGAGCGGCTGGTGCAGAATCCCTACGTGACGGCGATTGAGGTGCCCTTGCCCGACCGCGACCAACGGCGGCGATTCATCGACTGCTCGGCTCGTGATGGCCAATTGGCCAAGCTGACCGACTTCTCCCCCGACCAATTGGCCGATATGTCCAACGGGCTCAGCTTGGTGAACTTGAACGTCGTGCTCGGACAGGCCGTCCACGCCGAACGCCGCATCGATGCCCAGCGGTTTCGCCTGCTCAAGAAGACCATGATCGAGCGTCAGTGTCGTGATCTGGTCGAGTTTGTCGAGCCGGACCGAACGCTGGACCTGGTTGTGGGCTATGACGAGGCCAAGCAGCGACTCCAGCAGGACGCCGAATGGATCAGCCGCGGCCAGACCGACGCGGCGCCCATGGGCTATTTGATCTGTGGGCCGGTCGGGACCGGTAAGACGTTCCTGGCCGAATGCTACGCCGGCTCCATCGGCATCCCGTGCGTGATGCTCAAGAATTTCCGCTCGAAGTATGTCGGCGAAACCGAGGGCAACCTGCAGCAAGTGCTGACCGTGCTCCGTTCGTTGGGACCGGTGGTGGTGATCGTCGACGAGGCCGATGCGGCCCTGGGCAGCCGGCGCGCGGAAGGGGACTCGGGCACGTCGGCCCGCGTCTTCTCGATGATCGCCAGCCAGATGGGCAATACCCGCTATCGTGGCAAGATCATCTGGATGCTGCTCACCTCCCGTCCCGACCTGCTGCCCATTGACCTGAAGCGGCAGGGCCGGGCCGAAGTGCACATCCCGTTGATGTATCCGCGGCGCGATGCGGACATCCGCGCGCTGCTCACGACCCTGGCGCGTAAGAACAAGATCGCCTTGGCCCCCGACGCCGTGCCGCCGGTGTCGGCCGAGCGCAAGTTGACCGGGGCGGACATTGAGGGTATTGTCCTGAACGCACGCCGTAGCGGCCTGAGCGCAGGTCGCCAGGAAGTCACCCGTGAGGATCTGGAGCGGGCGCTGGCGGAGTTTGTCCCGTCGGCCCAGGGGCTGGAGAAGGAATTGCAGGAACTCGCCGCCGTCGTAGAATGTACGCAAATGAGCTTCCTGCCTGACGACTGGCGTCAGAAACTTGCCCAGCCGGGTGCCACCGCGCAGCTCCAGGAACGGATGGCTGCGATCCGCCAGTTGTTGAATGATTGAGTGATCACGACGGAGGCACGGCCGAAAAGTAACTCCCTCGCCCCGGTACTCCGGGGAGAGGGTTGGGGAGAGGGGCCGAGAAGCACAGGCCGAAGTTATTCTTCGGCCGTTCCTGAGAGCCGTACGATCGGCTCGATACAACGAGTACCCCGAGAGGACGCGAACGATGACGAAGCAAGAGAAATCCAGTTGGTTTGACGAGCAGACCCAAGCACCTTTGATCGCCGAACAGGCGCAGCAGCTGGAATCGTTTCTGGCAGCAATGGCCGACGGCCGGATTGACCAGTCCGAGTTGCAGGCCCAGGAGGAACGGCTGGTCGCGCTGATGCGGAACATCGAGCCACAACTCGACGCGTCGCTGCACAGCCAGGTCACGCAACTGTTGTGCGAGTTGACGGCCTATGACATCATGCAATCGCTGCACGCGCTGCAGCAATCGCGACCCAAGACCGTCTTCCGCGGTTAGGACCAAGTAGGTCAGGCTTTCCAGCCTGACGTCCGTCTCCAGAATCGTCAGGCTGGAAAGCCTGACCTACGAAGCTCCTGTGCGTCCCTCGCGGGCGCAGTTTCCACCACACAAGGAGAACGCTATGGCGGGACAACCCAAAACACCGTTTTACGCCGTCTTGACTGTCGTGATCATCGGACTGGTGATGTTCGCCGCGTGGCGCTCCGATATCTTCGCACCCAAGGCCCGGCAGCAACAGGCCGCTAAGATCGATCCGCAGCAACTGGGCCAGCAGGCCGAATCGCCCGACGAGACCGCGTCGCTCACGACAGTCAAAGAGTACACGTTCCGACCGGCGGAGCGGTTGCCGGAGATCAAAGGCACGTCGGCTTACAAGCCGCTGGAGAATGAAACCGTGCGGTTCGCCCTGAACGTGTGGGCGGGTTGGGGGCCGATCATCCTGGCCAACGACGGTTTCCAGGCCGGCAAGGTCTGGAAGACGCCCGAGGGTAAGGATTTCCGCGTCGAGCTAGTGCTGATTGACGACCCGGCCGCGATGATTGGCGCCTACGCTGGCGGCCAGGTCCACATCGGCTGGGGCACGCTGGACATGGTACCGTTGTTCGTCGACGGGATGGTGGATAAGACCGGCAAGCCCAAGGACAGCCGCGTCATGCCCCGTATCTTCCAGCAAATCGACTGGTCCAACGGCGGCGACGGCATCGTGGTCCGCGAGTCCATCAAGACCGTGGCGGACCTGCGCGGCAAGAAGCTGGCGTTGGCCCAGAACTCGCCGTCGCAGTACTTCGCGCTGAACATGCTCGTCGCGGGGGGCGTGCAGCCGTCGGAAGTGGACATGGTCTACACGAACACGGCCTTCGAAGCGGCGGCCGCCTTCAACGCGAACAAGGCCGTTGCCGGGGCTGTGTCCTGGTCGCCCGACATCTATAACCTGGCCAAGAGCAAGGGCAATCGGCTGCTGGTCACCACGCAGACGGCCAACAAGCTGATCGCCGATGTCTGGTTCGCCCGGGCCGACTTCGCCCAGGACCATCCGGGCATCATCGAGGGCTTGGTTCGCGGCATCTTTGACGCCATGGAGGAAATCAAGGAACCCGACAAGAAGAGTGCCTGCGCGAAACTGATGGCCGCAGGGTACAACCTCCCCCCAGAAGACGCGATGAACATGCTGGCCGATGCGCACAACACGAATTGGGCCGAGAATTACCAGTTCTTCGTGAACCAGAACAATCCGACGAATTTCGAGCGGATCTGGCGGCAGTCGTACTATCTCTACCGGCAGGTCGGCTCGATCCAGAATTCGCCCATCCGGTTCGATCAGGTGATGGACTTCTCGGTGCTCCAGAAGCTGGCGAAAGAGGAGAAGTACGCGTCGCAGAAGGATGAGTATCAGATCCAATTGGCGCCGAAGACGGTGGGCGAAATCCGGGCGGAATCGCCCGAAATTCTCACGAACACGGTGGTCATCCACTTCTTCCCCAACGATTGGGA
>JAPLNJ010000377.1 GCA_026692885.1 Planctomycetota bacterium
AACTGACAACTGACAACTGACAACTGACCTAGCATTGTCGCCCGGCGGGGATCTCGGTTACACTCTGGGGAGCAGAATCAGTTATTCTGCATTTTCCCCAGGGGAGGTTCCGGAATATGCCGCTTCGCACCTTGTTCGCCAGCGTGGTCCTGTTGCCTTTCTTTGTTTCTGCGGCTCAGGCCGTGGATTGGCCGCAGTTCCGGGGACCCGGCGCCCGAGCTCAGTCGAGCGAGACCGGCTTGCCGACGAGCTGGAGCGACGATGCCAACCTCGTCTGGAAGACCGCCCTGCCGGGACCTGGATCTTCCAGTCCCGCAACCTTCGGCGACAAGATCTACATCACCTGCTACAGCGGCTACGGCTGCGACGAAAAGGAGCCGGGCGACATTGCTCAGCTGCAACGTCACCTGCTCTGCCTCGACCGCGTCGGCAAGCTCGTCTGGGATCGGGCTTTGAAGCCGAGCACGCCGGAGCTGGCCTATCAAGGCTTTACCGCGTTGCACGGCTACGCCTCGACCACTCCGGTCGTCGATCAGCAGGCGATTTACGTGTTTCTCGGCGCCTCCGGCGTCGCGGCCTTCACGCACGCGGGTGAGCAGCTGTGGGTGACCTCCGTCGGGACCAAGACCCACGAGTGGGGCTGCGGTACATCGCCGGTGCTATTCGACAAGCTGGTGATCGTCAATGCGAGCGTGGAAAGCGGTGCCCTGGTGGCGCTGAACAAGAAGACGGGCGAGGAAGTTTGGCGAAAGACGGGGATGAACCAGTCCTGGAACACACCGGTATTGGTCAAGCCATCGGCTGGCGACTGGGAGCTGGCAGTGCAGATCCAGGGGCAGATTCTGGGCTTCAACCCGGCCACGGGCGAGAAGCTCTGGAACTGCCAAGGCATCGACGATTACATCTGTCCGACCCTGCTCGAACAGGACGGCATTCTGTTTGCGGCCGGTGCTCGCCAAAGCAAACTGGTCGCGGTCCGCTCCGGCGGTCGCGGCGATGTGACCGATTCGCACAAACTCTGGACCCTGGGCAAAGGCTCCAACGTGTCGTCGCCCGTGTTTCACGAAGGCTATCTCTACTGGGCCCACGAGAGCCGCGGCATGGTGTACTGTGCGAACGCGAAAACGGGCGAATTGGTCTACGAGCAGCGTTTGGATCCGAAGCCCGGTCTCGTCTACGCCTCGCCGACCGTCGTCGATGGCAAGCTGTACTACGTCAGCCGCGAAAAAGGCACCTTTGTGGTCGCTGCGAAACCGGAGTTCGAGCTGCTGGCCCACAACAAGATCGCCAGCGACACCAGCATCTTCAACGGCTCACCGGTCGTGATGGCCGGCCAGTTGCTGCTGCGGAGCAATAAGTACCTGTATTGCATCGCCAAGTAGCGATCGAGGCCGCCGGCAAGAAACGAACCGAGCCGGCTCGGTGGCCGGCTCGGTTGGCAAGGTTCTTGTTCTTTGCGTCGCGGACTAGAACCGGCCCTCGATGCGGGCGACCAGGCCGTCGAAGGTCATGGTGCCGCTCATGTCGGCGAAATTGTTCGTCTGCACGCCGTGGACCCAATCCTGGGTCTTAACCACATTGGTCCAGGCGCTGAAAACGTAGCCCAGCGTGGCGCGGAAGTTGCCTCCGGGGCCGTAGAAACCGCCGCCGACTTCCAGATCGAACGTCGGGACGATGCGGCCGGCTTTCCAGCTGGTGTCCACGTTGTTGGATCCATTGGCCTGCTGTAGGTAGGATGCGTCGAACTCGCCTGCCAACAGACTGCTGATCCCTTTCGCATAGAACACCATGTTCACGCGGGGGGCGTACTGTTCGGCTTCCAAGCCAAATCGTAGACCTCCACCATAGAAGTTGATGGCCGTGTCCCACGTCGCGTCATTAGTATTGCGATCGCCCAGATTATTGCTCAGCCGCGATTGAAAGTTCTGCTGCAATTGACCGTAGCAGGCCCCAATCAAATAGTTCACGTCCGTGCATTCGTTTCGTAGGAAGTACCGGCGGTAGTCCAGGTCGGCCCGCTGGAAGTTGAGCTGCAGGTGGCCATCCGCGCTGACCCTACCGGAGTTGGTCGACGCGGTCGCCGGATGCCCGACCATCGTCTGGATGGGCTGCCTCGGCACGTTGGGTGTCTCGGTGATCGAATCCGAGGTACCTACGTCGTAGTAGGTATACGAGAGGGCCAATTCGCTGCACTCGTCCAGGCCGACCCCGAAGCCAAGGCGGACGCCCGAAGAGAAGTCCGGATCCAATATCGCAATGCGAGAGGTCTGGATCGGCACACCGCTGTTGGAGTTAGCCTGGACCGCGTAAGGGACTTCGGCGTCACGAGCTCGCAAGAGCAGGTAGTCGCCAAACACGCGAATGTTGTAGCAGCCGCACTTGCCGCAATCGCTCGAGTAGTCCGCACACTCGCCGTTAGGCTTGGTGCAAGCCACATCGCCTACATGCACACTGGCCGCCGTTCCCATAATTTTCTGGCCGAAAACGGCGGGCCCAGTTTGAAATATGGCGAGTGACAGGCTCGCCAGAAGCAACCATCTCGTTCTCATGGAGTATCCCCCCGCACGAAAAGACCCGAAAATTTGCATCAACTAACAGGTTCGTTGAATTGGGATCGACCACGACATCAAGGAAGGCGAGAATAATTCCTTGAGTCGCCAAATCGTCACTACAGCCCGTAGTTTACCCCGGTTACCAGGATGTCTTGATCGTCAGAGTCGCCTGGGCGGAAAACTGACGGAGTCCACGTGGTCGCGTCTCTCCGAGACGCGAAGTCCGGTCTCGGAGAGACCGGTCCACATGAAGCGAGGGCTGCCTGGGACAGCTTACGTGACTTGGCAGACCGTGCCGGAATGGCACCGCTCCAGGCCGCTAGGCGTTTCGAGCAACAGGGCGCCGCGGTCGTCGATTCCTCGGCAAATGCCGGACAAACTCTGGCGACCAACCTGCAACTGGACCACGCGGCCGGTCAATACGCAACGCGGAGTCCAGAGTTCACGGAGGTTCAAGCGGTGCGTAGCCAGCCGCTCGAACAAGTCTGCAAAACGTCGCAGGACTAGAATCAACACGTCGGTGAGGTCGAAGTTGCGTTGCGCCGCGTCGCTCAGCGACGTCGCCTTCTGCTGTAATTCGACCAAGGCCAGCGCGAGCGAGTTGTTGACGTTTAGCCCGATGCCGACCACCATGCGACCGCCGGAGCGTGAGGGACTTTCTAGCAAGACGCCGCAGACCTTGCGAGACTGGATCAGGACATCGTTGGGCCACTTGAGACCGATGTCGGCGTCCGGGACCAGCAACTCCAGGGCCTCACCGATCGCCAACGCGGTGGTCAACGAGACCAGCGGCCGACGTTCAGGCGCAAGCCGCTCCCGGTCGATGTCGATCAGGATGGAAAATGTCAAAGCGCCGGCCGCTGACCACCAGTGGTGGTCGCCTCGGCCGCGTCCAGCCGTCTGCCGCTCGACGAGTACCAGCAGCGGCAGTAGGACGTCGTCTCGCCTGGCCAATTCCAGGGCCAGATCGTTGGTCGAGGCCAGTTCCTCACGGTACTCGATGCGGCGCAAGAAGGTCTCGCGGCGGAGACGTTCCAGATCGAAGAGTGGCTGGGACATGCTAGTGCTTTATCAAGGCTTGAGTCTAGGGTGCGGTGGCGTAAGCTTCCAGCTTGCGTTTGATGCGATGAATCGAAAGGCAAGCAGGATGCTTACCCCACTTCTTAGCATTGAAGACGCACTAGACATCGCGGTCGCGCGGCAGGGGTAACTGCTCGGTCAGCGTGTCGAGGGACGCCGGCGTGCTGGGGATGGTAGCAGGGAATTCCAGGTAGAACTTGCTGCCGACTTCAGGTGTGCTCTCGACACGCACGTCGCCGCCATGTTCCCGCAGGATCTTGCGGCTCACGGGCAATCCCAATCCCGTACCGCGACTGCCTTTGCGCGATTCGAACACCGAGAATATTTTCTCCAGATCCTCCTGCGGAATCCCTTCGCCATTGTCTGCCACCACGATGCGGGCCAGTTGTTCCTGACGCAGGTACGCCGTGTGGACCACAACGCGGCCATGTTCGACTTTCTCGCACGCATCGATTGCATTGGTCACGATATTCAGAATCGCACGATGCAGGGCGTCTGGATCGAAAATCAAGGTCGGGATCTCCGGGCCGGGCTGCCAGACCAGTTCTACGCCCACGTCAGCCGCCCTGACCGCCATCAACTCCGCCACCTCCCCGATGACGTCGTTCAGTTCCGTCGGCAACATCTCGGGGATCCGTTCCTTGCTGAAGGTCAGCATGTCCATTACCAGATTCGAGATGCGTTCCTGGTTCTTCTCCACGATGCCCCAGCCCTTGCGGATCAGCGGGGTCTCACCCGCTTTCAAGCCTTCCTCGATCAGGTAACTGCCACCGCGGATGCCCTGCAGAATGTTCTTCACGTGGTGGGACAGGGTGGCGATGGTCTGGCCCACTGCCGCCAATCGCTCGGCCTGGACCATGGCCGAGTAGTACGACGTGTCTTCGACCGCCAGGGCGGCTTGGTGGCCAATGGCTACCATCAGCTTAAGATGTTCCTGGGAGAACTTGTTCGCCGGGCGGCTCTGCAGCTCGCGTCCCGGTGGCGTGTACGTGTCGATATAGATAACCCCGACCACACCATAGCGGCCCTGCATCGGCACGCAAATCGCTTCGCGCACGCCGGTCCTGAGAATGCTGGCCGCCGTGTCCCAGCGTTCATCCTCCCCGGCGTTGCTGGTCAGGACGCCTTCCTGATGCTGGCGGACGTAGTCCAGGATCGTCTGGCTAATCTGCATCTGCTCCGTCTTTTCGCCCTGCGGCGAGGCTTTGCGATGGCGGAACACAACGGGTGTCAATTGCTCCGTCTCGCGTTCGACCAGCATGATACAACCGCGATCGGCTTCGACCCACTCGAAGATCAGCTGCAGGATGCGCTGTAGCAATTGGTCGATGTCCAAGGTGTGACTGACGGCCAGCGCCGTGCGGTACATCACCTGCAGGTTGCTACGGGCACGGGCCAGCCAGGGACTGGCCAGCGAATCGTCGTCCGCAAAGATGCGACCGCCTTCCTGCTGGGTGACCGACGAAATGATGCGAGAGCCTTCCTCGCGGCGTTCGTGGTCGACGATGGCAACCTCCTCGGCCAGGTCGACCAAGGATTTGTCTTCGTCGCCGGTAAAAATCATCAGCGTGCTTCCCGCGAGCACGCGGTCGCCGCTGCGCAACAAGGCCTGTTCGATGCGTTCGTTGTTGACGAAGGTCCCGTTGGAACTGTGCAGGTCGACCAGCTGGATGCCATCCGCGGTGGGCACGATCTGCGCGTGACGTCGCGAGACTTCGGAGTCGTGCAGGTGGATGGGATTCTTGGCATCCCGGCCGAGGCCGAGCACCGACGCATGCAAGGCAAAACGTCGGCCCTGGTCTCGGCCTTGAATGACAAACAGTGAAGCCATCGCGCCGCCCCATTATCGGCCAACCGGTCTGTTGGGGGGCAGCTGGCCGCACTACGATCTTGTGGAGGCATCCAACAACTGTTCGATTGTACGAACTAGCGGACCGTAGTGGTAGGGTTTCGGCACAATCTGATCTTTCGGTAGAGCTTGCTCATAGCGCCGCGCTCGCCCGAGGACGACCAGACAAGCGTGGTGTTCTTGGGAAGCCACGTCGAACTGATCCTGCACCAACTCGTCGTCAGCAGCATCGGCTTCCAGATCCAGGACGATGACTTCGGGCCGATGCTGCTGGGCCAGGACCACGCCTTGCCGGGCGCCGGCGGCTTCAAGAATCTGAATCCCGCGACGTTCCAAGACGGTCCGCAGCACTTCGCGAGAATCGGGCGAGCGGTCCACAATCAGGACACGGTAAGCGGGGACTGACAGCGCGGTGGGGAGCACCAAAGGCACCTCCATATGCCGTGAGGGTGGGAAATCAAGGCGATCCGGTGCCGGGGGGGCGAGGGGGAACCGGTGTGGCGGACCACGTGTGATGCGTGGGGCTGGCCGGCCCACGGACCTCCATGTCCGGGCCGGACATGGCAGAAGAATACCGTCCGCGGCCGTTTGTGTCAAAAGCGAAATTTTGGCCTTTACGGCCTGTCCGATCTTCGACAGAATACCGCCCACTGAGAGCCGTTACCGACCGTAATCCTCGGTCGATTACAGGCGGCGTTTCACGGGACGAAGCGTCGCCGGTCAAGGAAGACCCCTAGGAAGGCAAGGAGTGCTTATCGTGAGAAGTTCTCTTTCTTACGCCGCGATCGTGGCTGTGCTGTGTACTCTTGGGTTCGCTACGCGGCCCGCCCTGAGTCAAACCGGGGCTGCTACGCAGCCTACGCCGTCGGCGAGCGGCAGCACCACGGCCGTCATCGACATCCCCTACATCTTCAAGAACCACGCGCGGTTCAAGGCCCAGATCAACGACATCAAGACGGATATCGATGGGTACAAGGAGTTCGTCGATGCGGAGCAAAACAAGATCCGCAAAGAGCGTGAAAAGCTGGACCAGTTCAAGCCCGGCACGCAGGAGTACAAGCAGGTCGAGGAAAGCGTCGCGCGCCTGGGTGTGGAATTGCAACTGTCAGGCGCCAAACGCCAAAAGGACTTCATGGAACGTGAAGCCATGATCTACTACAACGCGTACCGAGAAGTCGAGACGGCGGTGGCCGAATTCGCGGCCCGTAGCGGGATCTCCTTGGTGCTGCGGTACAGCGCCGAGCCGATGGACCCGACCAAGAAAGAGACGATTATGCAAGGGATCAATCGGATCGTCGTCTACCAGAATCGTCTGGACATCACCCAGTTCATCATCGATCGCCTGAACCGCGGCACGCCAACGGCGCCGGTCAACAATGCCAGCCCCGCGGGGCCTGCGCGGCCTCAGATTCCGACACGCCCAACCACGCGTTAAGGCCCGGCCGAAAAGAACTCTCTCGCCCTGGTACCCCGGGGAGAGGGTTGGGGTGTGGGGTTCCCTGAGACAAATGCCGGACTTGTTCTTCGGCCCTTGTTAAGCGTTGGGACTTCCTGGGGATCGGTATCAGGCCGATCCGCTTCGGTACTCGCTGTGTCGCGAGTACCGAGGGCTGTGCGGGCCTTGGCTCGGTCAGCAACTCTTGATGATGGATATCTCTTGAGCAACTCCTTTCGCCAGCAACGAACGATCGCGCGCCGCGAGAGCGTCGAGGGCTATGGATCCTGGAGCGGCCAGGACGTGCGATTGGAGTTTCGTCCCGCCCCGCCCAACCGCGGGATCGTCTTTGTGCGTGCGGACTTGAAACCGCCGCACGAAGTCCCGGCGCAGGTCGAAAACCGCTTCGACATGCCGCGCCGCACCAGCTTGATGACAGGCTCGGTCACGGTGGAAATGATCGAGCATGTGATGGCCGCCCTGGCCGGGCTGCAGATCGATAACTGCGAAGTCTGGGTCGATGGTGCCGAGATGCCCGGCTGCGACGGATCGAGTCTGCCTTTTGTCACCGCCTTGGACGCGGCGGGGTTTGTCGAGCAAGATGCAATCCGTACAAGACTGGTCGTGGACCAAGTCCTGCGTGTGGGAGACGAGCGCTGTTGGGTGGAAGCCCGGCCCGCCGAAGCCGCTGACTTGTCGCTCCACTGCCGCATCGACTACGGCCCTTCCGACCCCATCGGGCGACAGGCTTTCGCGATCGAGGTGACCCCCCAGTCGTTCCGGACCGAATTGGCCCCGGCGCGGACCTTTCTCCTTGAACGGGAAGCCGTCTGGCTGCGCAGCCAAGGTTTGGGGACGCGCGTCACGACCCGTGAAGTGTTGGTATTTGGCCCGCAGGGACCGCTCGACAATACCTTGCGGTTCGAGGACGAGTGCGTGCGGCACAAGACCTTGGATATGGTCGGCGACTTGGCCTTGGCGGGCTGTGACCTGGTGGGGCATTTCACGGTGTATTGCGGCGGTCATCGCCTGAACGCCGAATTGGTGCGGACCCTCTTGGCCCGCCAGCAATTGGTGACCGGGCTACGAAAGACAGCATAACCATGACGCATCGTAAACTTCGCATCGGGGTCATTGGCGCGGGACATCTGGGAGCCATTCACGCGCGGCTCTTACGTTCGATCGACGATGTTCAGCTCGTGGGGGTGGCGGACCCGCGCGAGGAGGCTCGGCGCCGCGTCGCCACCGAAGCCCAAACGGCCGACTTCGCGGACCACCGCGAACTAATCGGGAAAATCGACGCCGCCATCATCGCGGCGCCCACCGAACACCACTACTGGCTCGGCCAGGAGTTCGCCGAGGCGGGGATCCATCTGCTCGTCGAAAAGCCGTTGACCCTGACTGTCGCGGAAGCCGACGCCCTGATTCGCACAGCCCAATCCCGCAAAATCGTGCTCCAGGTGGGGCATGTCGAGCGGTTCAACCCGGCCTTTACGGCTGCGGCGGTGCACCTGGAGAAGCCCCGCTACATCGAAACGGTTCGCGCCAGCGGCTACACCGGCCGCTCGATCGACGTGGGCGTGGTGCTGGACTTGATGATCCACGACATCGATCTCGTCTTGTCACTGGTCCGGAGCGAGGTGGTCGACGTGGAAGCCGTCGGCGCCGTCGTCTTCGGGCCGCATGAGGATCTGGCTCACGCGCGGTTGCGGTTTGCCAATGGCTGCCTGGCGAATTTGAACGCCTCGCGAACGTCGTTCAAGCCACAGCGGAGCATGCAGGTCTTCGCGGAGCGGGCGTACGCCGGCATCGATTTCGCCAATTCAACCACGACGATTGTACGTCCCAGCGAAAAACTGCTGCGTCGCGAAATCGATGTGCGGAAGATGTCGCCGACCGAAAAACAGGAGTTGCAGCAGAACCTGTTCACCGACGTGCTGCCACTGGAACAGGTCCAGGTCGAGAAGCGCAATGCTATACTGGACGAACAACACGACTTTGTGATCAGCATTCGTACCGGCCAGAACCCCCAGGTCACTGGCGTGCAAGCACGGGAAGCCCTGGCTGTGGCACAGGCCATTCTGGAGAAGATCGCGGAACAGCAGCGGTTCTTCAGCCGGAGTTCGGGACTGTCCGGTCCCCACTGGGACTTGGCCGCGGAACACGCCGCCACACGGTCGCGTAAGGCCGGGTAGGGTGCCTCGAGCCAGCGATGCGTCTGGTACTACCGCTGTAATCCCAACTGCCGCACCGCTGCGGTCAGATCCGCCCCGGACGCGGGGAGGCAGGCCAACAGTCGATTGGCCCGCTGCTGGATCCAGGGATCCGTGTCCGGACCCGAGCGCAATCCACCCTCAAGTCCCAACAGCGATCGCCATTCCGTCGCCCGTTGCTGGCCATAGGTCTGCAACTGTTCCGCCTTCCCGTCCTCACGCAAGATGCTCGCCAAGATGCAGACCAGATCGCGGGCTTCGCGGAAGCCCACGTTCATGCTCTGCATGCCCACCGGTCCCGTAATATGGCCTGCGTCGCCTGCCAACCACACGCGCTGCCCCCCAAAGGTGTTCGCCAAACGCCGCTCGAACCGGACGACCATCCGCCAGTGGATCTCGCCGATGGTGCCCTGGAACCACGGGGCACGCTCCGCCAGCAGCAGACGGAGGTGCTCTTCGGTCAGGGTCGGGAACTGGGCGGTGCCGAGCTGGACGGGACTCCGCTCCTTTTCGCGCGGTCCCAGCGGCGCCGCAAAGTCGGGCAATTCGAAACTCCAGCGGCAGTACCCGCCGGGCAGCGGCCACACGGCGTTGGTGGTTTGGTCCGCCAGCACGAACCGCGCCTCGTGCTGCAGGTCCATATCCGTCTTGAACTCAAAAACCGCGAAGTGCTGCGCCTCACCACTCTCCCGGAAGTCGATTTCCAGTGACCGGCGAATCTGAGAACGATGGCCGTCCGCCCCGATCACCCACGGCACCCGCAGGTCCGTGGTGTTCGCGATCATCCATTCGGTGTGCGCCACCGCGTACCCCAAAGATTCCTTGACCAGCTTGTCGACCGTGACGTCGACCTGGAAGCTATGCGGAACAAAATGCGACACCGCGTGATTCCACTGCACGTTCACGCCGTGTTGTTCGAGCGTCTCTTCGAGCGTATGTTCCAGCACGTGCTGCGGCATGACGAGCAGTCCCGGCAGCGGGTCATCCGCCCCGGACAGGCGAACTTCGGCACGCCGCTGCAGACCCTCGTACAGCCCCACGCGGTGAACGGGGTAGCCGAGCTGGAGCATCCGGTCCAGTAGACCGATATCCCGGAACAGCCTTAGCGACTCGGCATGCAGGGCCAGGGCGTAGCTGCGGGCCCCGGTCCGCCACTGCTTGTCCACGATTTGGACATGGACCCCGTGTTTCGCTAACAGCAGACCCGCCAACAAGCCGACAGGACCGGCTCCGACGACGAGTACTTCGGGCTTCTTCTTACCGAACATCACGATACCTCAACGGGTGGAATGTGCACAAACGGAACATGCTTCTGGAACGTTCATTTTCGCCACGCCGCGGACAGTGTCAACCGCAGGAGACCCGCAGGTCAGGCTTTCCAGCCTGACGCCCGTGTCAGGCTGGAAAGCCTGACCTACTTTAGCACAACTCCAGGCCGCGGTAAGATGATGGCTCCGGCCCTGACGTTGAAAGGATAACCTCATGGACACGATTCGCACATTTATTGCCGTCGAAACATCCGCGGCGGTCAGGCAACGAGCGGTCGAGTTGATCGAACGCCTGCGGCTGAGCCAAGCGGACGTGAAGTGGGTGGAGCCGCACCACATGCATCTGACGCTGAAGTTCCTCGGCGCTGTGCCCGCCGCGAACACCGCCGACATCTGCGGGGCAGTCGCGGAGGTGGCGCAGCAATTAGAACCGCTGGAAATCTCTTTTCGCGGTGCCGGAGCTTTTCCGGATCCGCATCGTCCGCGTACCGTGTGGCTGGGTGTGGACGGCGGTCTGGAGCCGCTCACGGAGCTCGCCGCAGCGATCGAGCAGAGACTGGCCGACCTGGGCTATCCCCGGGAAGCCCGTCACTTTCACCCGCACCTCACGCTAGGCCGAGTGCGTGGGGGCGGACCTACGCTTCGCGACCTCGCCCGGCTGATCCGCGAAAATACGGCGTTCGAGGCCGGTCTCACGGAGATCCCTGAGGTGCTCACACTCGCCAGTCTCCTCGACCGCACTGGTCCGACCTACGAAGCCCTGAGCTGTGCGCGGCTAGGTCGCGCGCCGTGAATCGCTGCGATAGGGTTACGTGGACCTGGTTACCAGCTCGAGCAGCGCATCCAGGTTCACCGGTTTGACCAGATGGTGATCGAACCCGGCGGCTTGGCTGCACCGGCGAGCGGCGGCATCACTGTACCCTGTCAGGGCGATCAGCAACACGTCGCGGCCGGCGGACTGCGTGCGCAGTCGTCGCGCCACTTCGTACCCGTCCATCTCCGGCAGGCCGATGTCCAGGAGTACAATCCGTGGCCGCGCTGCTTCGGCGATCTGCAGCGCGGATGGGCCATCGTACGCCAGCAGTACCTCCAGGCCAAAGCCTTGCAGTAATTGGGCCAACATGGCGGCCGCATCTTGATTGTCGTCCACGATCAGAACCTGCGTGCGGAGGGGCGGCAGGGCCTTCGCTGCGCGACCCGGCGGCACCGTCGCCGTGTGTTCGGCGCGACTGGATTCCGTGTCCAGCAGCGGGATTCGCACCGTCAGTTCGCTGCCCTGGCCGGCACCCGCACTGAACGCTTCGACGGTGCCGCCGTGCAGTTCCACCAGCGTCCGGACCAGGCTCAAGCCCAGGCCCAAGCCTCCCTGGGCACGATCCAACGAGTGGTCGGCCTGGACAAACAGGTCGAAGATGCGTGGCAGCACCGCGGCCGGGATCCCGATGCCGTTATCTTGGACACGCAGCACGGCTTGACCCGCGTCCCGCTCGACGCTCAGCCGAATCTGCCCGCCTTCCAGAGTGTACTTGGCGGCGTTGTTCAGCAGATTCGCCACGACTTGGGTCAGTCGCACCGCATCCCCGCGGACGCACACCGGTTCGGGGGTGCACGTCACCGACAGCCGATGACCGGACAATTCGATCAACGTCCGGCTGATCTCGACCGCGTGCTCGATCACTTCGGCCAAGTCGAGCGGCTGGCATTGCAGTTCGATCTTTCCCTGATTGATACGCGAGATGTCCAGTAGGTCGTCGACCAGCCTGACCAAGTGATCGAGCTGTCGCCGCAGCACCTCGCGGGCCTTGGCCGTGGCTTCGCCGCCGGCCTCGGACGTGCTCAGCAGTTGGACCGCGTTGCAGATGGGTGCCAGGGGATTGCGCAGCTCGTGTGCCAGCATGGCCAAGAACTCGTTCTTGTGGCGATCCTCTTCCTCCAAGGCGCGGACGTGCTGATGCAACTGTTCTTCCAGCCGTTTGCGGCGGATGATGCGCCAGAGGTTCTCCGCCACCAACACCATCTGCCGCACGTCGGCGTCGTGGTAGTCGCTCGGCTTGTTGCCGACGCCCAGGATCAGACTCACCGCGTCGCCGTCCAGGACCGGCACACTCACGTGGCGGACCAAATGCGAATGCCCGTCCGGATAGCCCCGGCGATCGGGCAGCTGCTGATAGTCGTTGTGAATCACCGGTTGCTTATAACGAGCGCAGTCGGCCCATACGCCGGCTTTCGAGAGGGGGTAGTGCGTGTCGTGCAGCGCGGTGCAGGTGGCTAGCGTCTGGTAGGACCAAGTGTAGAGCCGCAGGGTTTCTTGATCGGGATTCACAAAATGCAGGTACCCGATTTGGCTCTGCGTCAACTTCACCGCCTCTTCCAGCGTCAGTTGGATAATCTCCTGCTCACTCAGCTCGGCAGCCTTCTGGCTCAGTTCCAAGAGTGAGTTGAGCCGCAGCTCTTGCTGATGCACGGCCTGCTCGGCCTGTCGGCGTGCGGTGATGTCGACGCCAGTGCCGATGATATACTCGACCTCACTGGTGTCGTCACAAATCGCGGTATGAGACCACGCGATCAGGCGGCGTCGGCCATCTTTGGTGACCCAGACATTCTCGTACGCATCAAGAGTCTGGCCGGCCTGGAGCTGGCGGCACATCGCCCGGAATTGCCCCACCTCTTCCGGGAGCAACAGCATGTCCGCCAGCGACTTCTCTCGCACCTGATAGAAGGAGTAACCGGCGGCCTGCTCGCAGGCCCGATTGAAGCGGACGATATTGCCCTGGGGGTTGAGCACCACGACCAAAGCGCCGGTCGTATTGAGGACGGCAGCGATCAAATCGCGTTCCTTGCGGAGCAGCTTCGCAGTCTGGGCATGCTCCGCCTCGAAAGCCTCCAACAGCGCCACCCGCCGACGTGAGGCTTCCAATTCCAGACGGGTCTGTAGCTGGCTCGTATCCTGCTCAGTCATGACGCTTCCGTTGCGGGAGGCCGAGGTACGCTCGGCGAGGCTGTGAAAGAATCGTAGGGCTGGGCCCACCACAACCGCTTGGGCCTTGATCATAACCTTGCGCAAAACTTTAGCAGCAGATCATTGTAAACGCGAAGCGTCAGCGAGAAAACGCCGCTTTCCCTCGCTGACACTTCGCGATTACAATGCGCAGCGTTCCGATCAAGGCCCCTCACCCCCGGCCTGGGCCGCACAAACTGGGCGGAAACAGCGGCCAGGGTCAGTCGTTCAAATTTCAGTTCTTGCGGCGGTGAGACTTTCCACCCTCGTTGCCCAGATGCCGCAAAAACTGAAATCTGAAGGACTGACCCATGTCTGCAGGCGGAACAGAAGTGGAACAAACTCTGGCTTGCCTCGCGACACTGTTTTGCGCCCCTCACCCCCGGCCTGAGGGGCGCAAAATTGGGGGGTCGGGCGTTAAACGGATGGTCCTGTTTTCGTTCCGCCCCCATCCGGGCTTGCCCCGGTGGAGCGAGGTTTCTGGACTACGGCACGGGTCCGCAACCGCCTCACTTCTTCCGCCGCCTCCCGCCAGCCGCCTCCGGCGGCGGGCGGGAGGCGGCGGAAGACAGCACGGCTAGCGTCTGCCGACGTAGTGTACGAAACCCAATTCCACCGGGGCAAGCCCGGATGGTACGAGGTTAAGCGTAAGTCGTTGTCATTCCGCCACTTTCCCCACTGGGCCTGCCCCAGTGGAAAAGGGGTTTGGGCACCAATAGCGGTCCCCCCTTATTCCCCTTCGCCACATTCACCGCCGCCGCAGGCGGCGGTGAATGCGGCGAAGGGGACGGGGTGTGGTCGCGGTGCGCGGCCTTGGTTTTCAAACCTCTTGTCCACTGGGGCAAGCCCAGTGGGGATCGGAGGTTCCGCTTAACCTCGTACCATTCGGGGCAAGCCCGGATGGGGAGCAGACATGCCAAGCTGGAACAAAAGCCGGACCAGATCGCACCATTGCAAGGACTCTCTGGGATACAATTTTTCGCGGCC